>CAYOFG010000030.1:3155-16600 GCA_964403285.1 uncultured Clostridia bacterium
TCATCTCCTTTCGCTTTAAGAATGATTTGTTTTTTGTTTATTGGTAGTGTAGCCCTTTATGGGCGTCCCGATTTATCTCTACGGGCATAAAGCCCTACACTACCGGTGAACAAGTCTTTTTCTATGCGGTAACCCTTTCAACTCAAAAATCTTGTCCCTTAATATTGCTGCCAGCTCAAAATCGAGGTTATCCGCGGCCTGGTGCATCTCGCGCTCTAACTCTTTCAATACCCAGGGTGCCTGCTCTTCGGTTAAATAATCGTAACCCCTCTCACGTAAAATTCTGTAAGCCCTCTGTTTCGTCTCATCTATAAATTCTTCCTCTTCCCTGATTGCTTTCTGAATTGTCTTAGGAGTAATGTGTAATTTTCTGTTATAATCTAACTGTTTCTTACGCCTGCGGTCCATTTCTCCGATGGCGCGGCGCATCGACTGCGTCACTCCATCTGCATACATAATTACCTCGCCATTTACGTTACGAGCTGCCCTTCCACAAACCTGTATCAAAGAGGTCTCAGACCTCAAAAAGCCTTCTTTATCTGCATCGAGCACAGCAACCAGGGAAACTTCTGGCAAATCGAGTCCTTCCCTTAACAGGTTTATCCCCACCAGACAGTCGAATTCACCTTTCCGGAGGTCTTTCAAAATCTCCACCCTGTTTAAAGTCTCAATCTCTGAATGGAGATAGCGCACCCGTAGGCCCTTCTCTACAAGGAAAGAACATAAATCTTCTGCCATGCGCTTGGTGAGAGTAGTCACCAAGATCCTCTCTTTTTTCTCCATTCTTTTCTCAATCTCTTTAATTAAGTTATCAATCTGACCTGCGGTAGGTCTTATCCCCACTGCCGGGTCGACCAATCCTGTGGGTCTTATAACCTGCTCTACCACAACACCTTTTGCCTTCTTCAGTTCATAAGGAGCTGGGGTAGCTGAAACGTAGATGACCTGATTGATTAACCTTTCAAATTCAGCAAATTTTAAAGGACGATTATCCAGGGCACTGGGCAAGCGAAAGCCATATTCCACAAGGGTCTCTTTTCTGGAACGGTCACCGTTATACATACCATTCAGTTGAGGAATAGTAACGTGAGATTCATCAATAATCGTCAGGAATTCCTGGGGAAAATAGTTAATCAGACAGGATGGGGGCTCTCCCGGCTTTCTTCCCGAGAGATGCCGGGAATAGTTCTCAATTCCAGTACAATAGCCTACTTCACGCATCATCTCCATATCATAATTTGTCCTCGTTTCTAACCTCTGGGCTTCCAGTAACTTATTTTGAGACTTCAATTCCTTTAATCTTTCTGCCAGTTCTTTCTTTATCGCTTTTATAGCTTCTTCCAACCTGGGTCTGGTGGTGACGAAGTGTTTTGCCGGATATATATATACTTTCTCTTTTTCTGTCAAAACTTTACCGGTTAAAGGGTCTATTTCCATTATCCTTTCAATCTCATCGCCAAAAAATTCTACCCTGAGAGCAGTTTCCAGATAGGCAGGGTATATTTCCACAACGTCTCCCCTGACCCTGAAATTTCCCCGGGAGAAACTGATGTCGTTTCTCTGATACTGGATATTTACCAAATCCCTCAGCAAATCCTGACGGGGATAGGAGCTATCCTTGAGCAGAACGACCAGAGACTCCTTCCATTCCTGAGGGGAACCGATGCCGTAGATACAGGATACAGAAGCCACAATGACAACGTCTCTCCTTTCTAAAAGAGAACTGGTGGCTTTTAGCCTTAGCCGGTCAATCTGTTCGTTAATGGAAGCATCCTTCTCTATATATGTATCTGTCTGAGGAACATAGGCCTCAGGTTGGTAATAGTCATAATAGCTCACAAAGTATTCTACACTATTTTCCGGAAAGAATTGCTTAAATTCAGAATAGAGCTGCGCCGCCAGGGTCTTATTATGGGAGATTACCAGTGTAGGTCTATTAACATTAGCTATCAAACTTGCAACAGAGAAAGTCTTTCCTGAACCAGTTACACCAAGTAAGACCTGATTCTTTTCTCCTCGCAGAATACCTTCAGTCAGCTCCTTAATTGCCTGGGGCTGGTCTCCCCGAGGAACAAAATCTGAAACCAATTTGAATTTCAAGTCAATTCTCCCCTGAGAGCATCTTTCCAATCAAGATGCCACCGCTTCAAAGTTTCCACCATCCTGTAATCGGTGCGGTCGAGAGACAGTGGGGTAATCGATATCTTATTATGCTCAATGGCGGCAATGTCCGTGCCCTGTTCAGATATCCCGGAGATATTCTCACCAGCAATCCAATAGTACTTTTCTCCACGAGGGTCCGTACCCTCTTTAATCTCTTTACCATAGATTCTCTTCCCCTGTCTTGTTATTTCCGTTCCCCTAATTTCATCCAGAGGTAAATCGGGAACATTCACGTTAAGGTAGACGCTCTTAGGTAAGCCTTGCTGGATAATCTTTTCCGCCAGAAAGCGCCCAAAATTTGCTGCCACTTCAAAGTGGTATCCACCCGTGACAACTAAGGATATGGCAAAGGAGGGAATCTCCAACAGAGTTCCTTCCAAGGCTGCTCCCACTGTTCCAGAATAAGTTACATCATCACCAAGGTTGGGACCATTATTTATTCCCGCAACTACTAACTCCACATCCCCCTTCATCAAACCCAGTATACCCAGTCTCACGCAATCTGAGGGAGTTCCGTCCACCAGAAATTTCTTCTCTTCCAGTTTTTGGATCCGTAGAGGTTTATCCAGGGTCATAGAGTGACTGGTAGTCGACCTCTGCTGGTCGGGCAGGACAACATAAACTTCACCAAGTCCTGATAATTCTCGCACCAAGTGCTCAAAACCTCTGCCATGTATTCCATCATCATTAGTCACCAGAATCCGCATTTCTATTTCCCGCCTCTTCTTACAGTTAACAATTTATAATAACAAAACTCTTAAACAAAATCAACATAAATTTAGGTTGACAGTAGTAGCTAATTTATGATATTTTTTCTTTGACTTGAGTAAAATCTACATAAGATTGCAGGTGTTGAAACTATGACAAATGGACTTTTTGAGGAAATAAGACGATTGGCCCAAAAGGCAATCGCTCCGGACGGAAAGGAGTATCAAAGCCTCTCTATCGAGGCTGTAAAAAAGATTGCCCATAAGAAGGAAGTCTTGGGAAAAGAAGTGGAAATCGCTGCCTTAGAATGTGCAATAGTTCCCGAACGGTACCAGAGAAATATGGGAACAGTGGGAATCGAGGGACAAATTAAGCTACTCCGCTCAAAAGTGGTCATAGCCGGTGCCGGAGGTCTGGGAGGAACGGTTACGGAGCTTTTAGCTAGAATGGGTGTGGGACATCTCATAGTAGTTGATGGAGACTCCTTTGAAGATAGTAATATCAATCGGCATCTGCTCTGTCAGGAAAAGAATCTTAGACAGAATAAGTCTCAGGCAGCAGTAGAAAGAGTAGGGCAGATTAACTCAGGAGTTGAAGTGACAGCTATTTCTCGTCATGTTACTGAAGAGAATGCCACCCAATTGATAAAAGGGGCAAATGTCATCGTGGACGCTTTGGGCGAAATAGGCGCCCGTTTCATCTTAGAGAGAGCAGCTAAAATGGAAGGTATCCCCTTAGTTCATGGCGCTATAGCCGGATTCTACGGACAGGTCACTACCATATTGCCAGAAGATGAAGGATTGATAAGGATTTATGGTTCACGCGATAGGGCTCCAGAGGTGGGAAGTGAGAGCGACCTGGGAACTCCTCCTACCACAGCCAGTATTGTTGCTTCGTTTCAGGCTCAAGAAGTCATAAAGGTCCTGCTGGGCAGTAATAAACTCTTGCGTAATAGATTATTGACAATAGACGCTGAATCAGGGAATATAGAAATAATTGGCCTCTCCCTTTAAGCCTCATCAAGCATATTCTCAAGCAATCCAGCTCAATAGAAAAAAATAATTAAGTATTGTGTCGTGTCCCCGGAATTGGAAAGAATTTTTCTTGACAAAAGATTTTGGATTTAGTAAATTTAATTTGATATGAAAAAGAGAAAAAAGGTCAAAAAATATGGGAAATTAACACCCTGGCAGAAACTGGTCAGTAAATATGGAGTAATGGGGGCAAAAGAAAGGTATGATAAGATTATCTTTAAAGAAGAAAGTGAGCCAGAAACTGCCAAAGCTTCTCTCCAGCCACCTCTACCCGAAAAAGAAGAAAAGGTAAGTATATTCATTGATCGAGGTGCATCCCTTCAGGAACGGTATGGGGAGACCAAAATAGCTCTTTTACCCCGCGATCCCAGATGGATTTATGCTTATTGGGAGATTGCTGAAGCAAAAAAAGAAGAAGTCAGGAGGAAACGAGGAGAGGCGATATTTTCCAAGGGCAGCTTAACCCTGAGATTTTATGATGTGACTGATATCATCTTCAATGGCAGAAATGCTCATAAGCAATTTGACGTGAAAGTATATTCAGAAATCGGTAATTGGTATTTTCAGGTGCCAGAAAGTGGCCGTACCTACTTAAGTGACATCGGACTTCTAACTGAAGAGGGTGAGTTCATCACCCTTGCCCGTTCCAACGCGGTTTCCCTGCCCAAAGGAAAGATATCCGAAATCGGCGATGAGGAATGGATGATTGTAAAAGAAGAGTTTGAGAAACTGGTAAAAAAGATGCATCTTGATAAGGCTGGCTTAAGCAGTGAGGAAGCAATGAAAATCATTTCCCGGCGTCTGGAAGAAATCTTACCTCTTGGCGCAGGCTCTCCTATCCCTACCTCCCGTAAGCCTAAATAGCATTCACATTATGACCCAGGAAAAAACTATGGAAAAAGGATATTTATGTCTTCTCCTTCACGCCCATCTTCCTTTTGTTCGCCATCCTGAACACGAGGATTTCCTTGAAGAAGATTGGCTCTACGAAGCTCTAACTGAAACATATATTCCTTTAATTAGGGTTTTCGATGGATTAATAAATGACGGAGTAGATTTCAGACTGACCATTTCCATTAGCCCAACCCTGACAGCAATGTTTTCCGACCCTTTACTTCAGAGTCGATATTTGCGTCATTTGTCTAAGTTGATTGAGCTAACGGAGAAGGAACAAATCCGCGTAAGAAAACAGCCTGAGTTTCAGGAAGCTGCCCAAATGTATGAAGAGAGATTGAAAGAAGCACGCTTTATTTTCGAAGAGAAGTATAATGGGAATCTCCTAAACGCTTTCCGTAAATTCCAGGACCTGGGAAAGATTGAAGTCATAACCTGTTGCGCCACTCATGGATTTCTCCCTCTTATGGTATACCGTCGTGCTGTTCGAGCTCAGGTAAGGATAGCAGTGCGAGACCATCTATTTAAATTCGGTCATCGGTCAAAGGGAATCTGGCTGTCGGAGTGTGCCTACAATCCAGGAGACGACGAAATTCTAAAGGAAGAGAATTTGCGATTCTTCTTTCTCGACACTCACGGGATTATCTACGGCACTCCCCGCCCCCGCTATGCTGTCTTTGCTCCGGTCTACTGTCCTTCAGGAGTAGTAGCCTTTGGTCGCGACGTTGAGTCTTCGCTACAGGTGTGGAGCGCTGAGACAGGTTACCCGGGAGATTTCCGCTATAGGGAATTCTATAGAGACGTTGGTTATGACCTTGATTACAACTACATCCGTCCCTATCTCCACTCTGATGGCATAAGGAGAAATGTGGGAATCAAGTATTATAAAATCACAGGGAAAGTGGGCTTGGATAAGAAGGAACCCTACCGTCCCCAAGAAGCTCTGGAGACTGCAGCTGAGCATGCGGGAAACTTTATGTTCAATAGAGAAAAGCAGGTTGAGTATTTGTACGATTTTATGGGCCGTAAGCCGATTATTGTGGCTCCCTATGATGCTGAACTCTTTGGCCACTGGTGGTACGAAGGTCCCGATTTCTTCAATTTCCTTTTCCGAAAAATCCACTATGACCAGACTACCCTTAGACCGATTACTCCTTCAGAGTATCTAAATGAGAATCCAAAAAATCAGGTAATAAGACCCTCTATGTCCAGCTGGGGAGATAAGGGATATAATGAAGTCTGGTTGAACGGAAACAATGACTGGATTTACCGACACCTGCATAAGGCGACGGAGAGAATGGTAGAAATAGCCGACGAGAACCCACAGGCAAGGGGAGTGAAAAGGCGAGCGCTAAATCAGGCTGCCCGAGAACTGCTTCTGGCTCAGGCTTCAGATTGGGCATTCATTATGACCACTGGCAGAATGGTCGAATATGCTGAAAAGAGAACGCGTAACCATATACACCAGTTCAACAGATTGTATGAAGAGATAAAAAATAACAGAATTGACGAAAACTATCTTAGCGACCTTGAATACAGAGATAACGTCTTTCCTGAAATGGACTACCGCGCCTATCTGTAAGTCTGGTGGTAGGGGTTCGATTCATCGAACCCGCAGAAACGGTCTCAATAAATTGAGCCCCTACAGTGTTTTTGTAATCTCTACCCAGACTTCCCTTCGTCTGGGGCCATCAAATTCGGCAAAGAATACTCCCTGCCATGTTCCCAGGACAAGATCTCCCTTCTCTACAGGAATTGTCTCCGAGGAGCCTACCAAACTCGCCTTAATGTGGGCAGCAGCATTCCCCTCCAGGTGACTATAATCACCCTGCCAGGGAACCAGCTTATTCAGCTCCGCCAGAATATCCTGCCTGACACTGGGATCCGCATTCTCATTGATGGTAATCCCAGCAGTGGTGTGGGGAACGAAAACATAACAGACGCCATTCTCAATCTTGCTCTTATGCACTACATCTCTTACCAGTGGCGTTATGTCCATTAATTCCGATCGTGAGTGCGTTCTGATGCTCAATCTATTCAACATCTTTTTTGCCCTGAGAATAGGTTGCAGAAGTCGTGTCGCTCTCCCACACAGTCACCTTGCTCACCCTGTATTGAGAACCTTTCAAGTGGAATTTTAAATCATTGTAAATTAATCTGGCTATGTTTTCAGAAGTCGGATTAGTCACTTTAAAATGGGAAATTTCATTTAGATATTTATGGTCCAGTTTTTCTATAATCTTTTCCAGGCAGTCTTTCACGTCTCTAAAATCTATCAGCATACCGTACTTATCCAGCTTTCCTCCCCGAATTCCCACCCTTACCTTCCAATTGTGACCATGCAATTTCTCGCATTTTTCCCTGTAGCCCCGTAAATTATGCGCTGCCGAAAAACTTCCCTCCACCATAACCTCGTACATTTTTTACTCCATTGTCTCCAGATTAATTCTTTCCGCCTTCTCTATGTTCTTCCCCAGAAACCTCCTCCCCAGCTGCAGAAACTTCTCCGGGTCGTCGCTGACAAAAAACTTGTATACTGATTTACGGCTTCCCTTTCGCAACAAGTTTTTCTCTCCCAGCCTTCTCTCTACAGCCTTAGCTGTAGCTTCGGCAGTGTCTATAAGAGAAATTTCTTGTCCCATTATTCTCGATAGCAATTCCTTCAAAAGTGGATAATGGGTGCATCCCAAAATAAGAGTATCTATGCCCTCATTTTTTATAGCAGATAGATACTTTTCGGCAATCTGCGAAGTCTCGGGTTCATCAAGCCAACCTTCCTCAACAAGGGGAACAAATAGCGGGCAGGCTCGAGAAAATACTTTTACATTTTTATCTATCTTCCTTAGGGCTTCTTCAAATGCTCTACTTTTTATTGTTCCTTCCGTCCCGATAATCCCTATCTTGAAATTTCTGGTAGCATCTACTGCAGCTTGAGCACCAGGTTCAATTACACCAATGACTGGAATCTCTATATTTTCTCTCAACGAAGAAAGGGCAAAAGATGAAGCAGTATTACAGGCGACTACAATAATCTTTACCCTCTGTGCCTGTAGAAAATTTGCAATATCCAGAGAAAAGCGTATCACTGACTCCTTAGACTTGGAACCGTAAGGGAGGTGTGCTGTATCGCCAAAGTAAATAATATCTTCTTGAGGAAGGCTCTGAATCAACTGGTTAACAACAGTCAATCCACCAACGCCCGAGTCAAATACACCCACCGGCTTCTCTACCATTTTCACTTCTATGTTCACCACCTCTCCACCCATTCCTTATATTCTTTTACCCCTGCACAGATGGATTCCACTAAACTATTCTGAAATTTGCCATCTTTTAACCTTTTCTCTCCCGAGCGATTGGAAATGAATGCTGCTTCCACAAGAATAGCCGGCATCTTAGCTCCCCGCAAAACCGTGAAACCGGCCTGTTTAACCCCTCTGTTCTCCATAGTTCCCAGGTTTCTATCGACTTCGGAACTGACGAGCGAACAAAGTTCACTCGACTCATTCATAAATTCGTTCATAGCTAATGACCACAGAATTGAAGATAACTCATTTCCCTGTTCTTTTTTCTCCTCCAGAGCCATTACTGCGTTCTCCATATTGGCTACTGCTTGTGCCTCTTCATCAGAGACCTCCTCCGATAAAAAGTAGATTTCAAAACCTTCCGTATGTGACTTCAGGGAAGCATTGCAGTGAATACTGATGAACAGGTCCGCTTTCTGCTGGTTAGCTATAGCGGTTCTCTCGGCAAGTGGCAAAAAAATGTCGTGGTACCTGGTTAAGATAACTCTTACTTTCAGATTCTTATGTAACTCGTTGGCTAACTTATGGGCTATTTTCAACACCACATCCTTCTCTTTGGTACCCCGAGGACCGATTGCCCCCGGGTCTTTGCCCCCATGTCCTGGGTCAATCACGATAGTTCTAACAATCGGCCTCTTCAATTCTTTTACAGGCGAGACAGGTGCAGTTATTTCGGGTTCTATAGGGGGAACTTCTTCCACTTCTTCTTTTAGAGTAGCTCCAGGCAGCTCCTCTACAGTGGACAAAGTTTTGCTCGCATAGTCCCAAGACACTTGTTCACCAAGCACCTCACCAAATGCCTTAGTAATCATAAGTTCCAAAGGAATCCACACTCTTCCCTCAATAATTTTGGTTTCCTTTTTCATCTTGCGTTTAATATTGTCGACAATTACTTCATTGCTATCAACAAAAAATTCTACCTTACCCTGACTCAATTCTAAACTTGCCGTATTCTCAACCGGGTCAAAATCGACTTTTCCATCAAATACCTCGGCTACATCGTTGATTTTCAGATAACCCATCCCCTCAATTAAAATTAAATCTATATCGCTATAAGTTTTCTCGGCAGTAACCACATTAATCTTGACCAGCTGACCCTGTGCTGAGGCAAGAGAGAAACAGAAAAACAATATTAGCGTAAATAGAAATAGTTTTTTCAATTACACCCTAATAGCTAATTGATTTATCATGGAATCAATTTTTTAATTCTTAGGAAAAATTTATCCCAATCGATTGGCTTAATCATAAAGTCACTAGCCCCAGCGGCAAAGCCTTTTTCCAAATCGCCAACCATTCCTGTACCTGTGAGAAGAATTACAGGAATATTTTTGATTTCTTTATTTTCTTTAATCATCTTGCAGGTAGCAAATCCATCAACTTCAGGCATCAATACGTCCATAATAATAAGGTCGGGCTTCTCCTTGCCTGCCTTACTAATCCCTTCCAACCCAGAAAGGGCCGTCAATACCCGGTAATCGCGAGTTTCCAGTACTGCTGTCATTGTCTCCAGAACATCAGGGTCATCGTCAATTATGAGTATTTTCGATTTACTGCTCATATCTCTACCTATGGTTTGGTGGAGGCGGCGGGACATATACTCCACTTATTTCTAAGTGGTATGGACTATCTCTTCATCCCCAACAGGGAGCCTGACGTGTTATAGGAGGCATAGATTTATCGTTGGTTCAATTTTCTTATTTGAGCAACAAGTTCCAATTTTCTTCTTAGCATCTCAGGAGTATACTTTCCATTTCTCGGAGTATACATCTTATATTTCCTTGTGATTAACCAAGATTGTTGCTTCTTGACAATAAGGTAATCTTTAATTTCATTGAGAAAGCAAATTGCTTTATTATCCCTAATCGACCACGTATAAGACTGAGCATGATGGGCTTTATTCTTACTTTTCGTGGTAATCTTGCCTGCACCAACAACGTTTTTGACCCAATCTAAAAGCTGTAAATTATTGTTGGCAATGGATACCTCTGGGGATGGAGTTCCATTCCTATGTTTCCGACTAAGAGTTACGCTCCCCTCCCCATCAACCAGCCCGGCTATGTATGCTTTCTCAATTTCGACCAACGATATCACCTCCTATCATTGCAGTCTCTGCAGGGCTTTCGCCCCTCAGGATTACCCTTTCCTATATTATCAGGATTAGGGTTTCCCTGATGTAAGCCAGGTTTTGCATCCCGAATTACTTCGGGAGTCGACCCTTTGATCGAACCCGCGTCCAGGAATATTTCAGCAGGACATCTACAGGTTTAGTCTTTGTTTAAATCTCCCCCGCCTTATTACCCAAAGACAGGATTCGAGACGGAGCAGCCTTTAAATCTCATCCCGGCTTCCAAGGCAAAAACCGGAACTATCCCATCTCTTTGACACTCATCCCCATCCAATGGGCAAAACGGAGTGAGCGTGTCCGCTTACGCGGCTAATGCTAACTTAGTGTCAGCACTTAGTTTTTGTTGTCGATTGATTAACGAGCCTTCGACAAACCTCGACCTGCAGCCTCTGCCTCCTCTATCCCTGTCGAAACCTGATCGCCCCCTTTACTTATATCTATCTTTCATTGACCTTCTTACTTCTCTCTCGGCTTCACGCCTCTTTAATGTTTCTCTTTTATCATATGTCTTCTTTCCCCTGGCAAGGGCAAGAGAAACCTTCGCATTTCCTCTTTTAAAATACATCTCTAAAGGAACCAAAGTTAAGCCTCTCTGTTGAACTCTGCCCATCAATCTTTTTATCTCCTGTTTATGCAAAAGTAGCTTCCTCTTTCGTTTTGGGTCGTAATCCTTTGTCGATGATTTTTCATATGGGCTTATATGTACATTATAGAGAAATGCCTCTTCTCCTTCTATGAGACCAAACCCATCCTTTAAAGCCGCTCTTCCTTCCCGCAAAGACTTCACTTCCGAACCAACCAAAACAATCCCTGATTCATAGGTCTCTAAAATTTCGTATTCGTGAAAAGCCCTTCTGTTGGTACTTATGATTTTTTTCATTGTATAAATTATACCAAAATAGATTTCTTTTTGCAAATAAAAAAGCCCGAACACAAGTTTGGGCTTGACTTTCTCCTCAGGGAAATGGGAAAAAATGGGGACTGTCCCCTGAGAAAAAGGACTGTCCCCATTTTTTGTCCTGTCCCCATTCTTCTGTCCCTATTTTTCAGGCTTGACTTTTCTCCAAGGTTAAACTAAAATTATTACACAATTATGCCGAAGTGGTGAAATTGGCAAACACGCACGGTTCAGGGCCGTGTGGGCGCGAGCCCTTGGGGGTTCAAATCCCCCCTTCGGCATTAACTGGCATATCGTGAGAACTCAAAAACGGGCTCAATAAATTGAGTCCCTACAATTACTGTAGGGGTTCGATTCATCGAACCCGAAAAATCGAAGGGGCGTTGGAGCGACGAATAAGGAGCTCCGTGATAGCGACGGGTACGAGACAGTGAGCGCCCCGGGTCCGAAGGACTGCGTCAATTTAGTAGACTTCTCTTCTATGTCCTATCTTGTGGATTTCAACAACCTTTTCGCTTTTCAGAATCTTATAAACAATTCTGTAATCCCCAACACGATAAGACATTTTGCCCTCGTATTCACCTTTTAGGCATTTACCTAAATATGGATTTTCTCCTATCGTTTCCAATTCAACAAAGATCCTGCTTTTAACGCGAACTGGCAATTTTCTATATTGCCGAGCAGCTATAGGCAGAAATTCTATTTTATAGATCATTTACTTTTTAAATTCCTCTCTGCTTCCTGCCTGTAACTTGTTCAAAGGAAAGCCTTTTGCCTTTCTTTGATTCTTTCTCAGCTTTTCGGAGATCTTTCCTCCATTGAGGGTTAGCGGCAATCTCTAAAGTTTCAAGCCAACCCTCATATTCATCGAGACTCATAAGTACAGCTTCCCCCTTCCCCCTATGTGTAATTATGTACCGGGTATAACTCTTGTCAGCGGTTCTCACAAACTCCAGAAATTTTTGTTTTGCCTCCGTAGCCGATAAAGTCTTTTCAGACATCTATCCCTCCTTCGTGTCCATTTTTCTATCTGGTCATTTTTCTGGTTATATTATATACCAATCTCTGAAATTTGTCAAGCCTTTTATTTGAGGCTTTCCCAAATTTGTAGCGATTAGGAAAGTACTGAAGATCTGCAAAAACCGTCTCACTTGGTGGGGTCGTTTTAGAAATTGTTATTATCGCTGTTAGTTTAGCCTAATGTCCAGCCATCGCACTCGATTTGTGCTTATCCTCTCTAAGATTACACCAGTTCCAACCTCGACCAATCAAAATAGACATATCTTCAACCAAGGGGGAGTAAATAACTTCATCCCTTCTCCCCCGAAACTACTACAAAACCACCCTTGCCAGAACCTTTTTGGGGTTTCTCAATTGAATTTATCTTGCCCGGAAGTTTGTACAAAGTCTGATAGTAAGAAAATCCAGAAAATCCCGCATTACCTAATAAACTCGTTACTTCATTAACACTGAGAAAATTTGCCTTGCTGTAAAATATATTCCTCTTTTTCTCATAGAATTTTCCTAAAAAGCTATCCTTGTCCACTATGCCGGTGATGATTTTCCCATTTTTCTTTAAAACTCTATGCGCTTCTTTCATAACTTTTTGTGAGTCTTTAACAAAACATATAGTAATAATAATTGCTACATAGTCAAAAGTACAGCTTTTAAACGGGAGATTTTCGCCGAAACTTAATAGTACCTCTACGCCTCTTTTTCTGGCAATCCTAATCATATTTTTTGATAGGTCAATTCCAGTTGTAATGCCTAAAGCTGCAGCGAATCTTCCTGTGCCAACACCGATTTCTAATCCTCTGCCTCTTTTAGGTAAGACTTTTTTAATCGCTTCCAGTTCCGACAGATAGGCGAACTTATTCTTATCATACCAGGCATCATACTTTTTGTAATGTTGGTCAAATACGTTTTCCATAAATCGAGATTTCCCAACTAGCCCTCATAGACTCTCTTTGCTGGATGCAAGAGATAAAAATTACTTAGATTTCTTTATTTCCTCTTCAACTTCCTTAGCGCCCTCTTTGTAGAATTTTTCCTCGTCTGGCGCAAGTTCCTTTAGAAGCCTTAAGAATTCGCCTGCGTGGACCCGTTCTTCGTCAGCAATGTCTTTTAATACTTCTTGCACCAGTTTGTTGTCGGTTGACTCAGCAAGCTGCATATAGAGTTGAATTGCCTCATATTCTGCAGCCACCATAAAACGCATCGCGCGAATCAACTCCTCAGATGTAACCTTACGGTCATTTCTTAATCCGGAAAAGGGCGTTCCAAATTCAGGCATAGTTTTCTCCTCCTTTCATTAGTATTTA
>CAYOFG010000031.1:0-8752 GCA_964403285.1 uncultured Clostridia bacterium
AGAAGATTATCGGGAGTTCTCTGGAAGCAGAAGTAGATCTTTATACTGGAGAAAGGAAGTTAACCACATTCCTCAATAAGTACCGGAAGGAATGGAAGGAAATCCTCATTGTTTCCGAAGTGAAGATTCTCCCGGAAGCACCTCCATCTTCCTTGGGGATAAGCAAGGACAGGTCGGAAATTATGGTGCGAAGCGAGGAACTGTCCCAACTATGTATTGGAGTGAAAAAGGCGCCGGGAGAGAAGTGCGTGCGTTGCTGGAACTGGAGCCCCTCCGTGGGAGAGAACAGTGAACATACCCAGCTTTGCGCAAGGTGTGTACAAGTAGTGAAGAATCTGTGAAACCAATTTTTCCCCCTCACCTTAATCCTCCCCCAAGGGGAGAGGAAATAACAAGCGAAGGATAAAAATATGATGTACTTAATTGCTCTGATACTATTATTCGTTGATCAGTTCACTAAGTACGTAATCAGACAAAATATGTCTCTTGCTGAGTCGATTCCGGTTATAAAGAGGGTATTCCACATCACTTACGTTGAGAATAAAGGTATTGCTTTCGGGCTTTTTCCTCAAGGGCACACTCTTTTTATTGTTATTTCTTTAATTATTATTTTAATTATTCTCTTTTTTGAAAGAAAAAAAATTATCAAATCATTAAAAGAAAAGCTCTGTTTGGGATTAATTTTAGGTGGCGCTTTAGGTAATCTTATTGACCGGTTGCGGTTCGGGTTTGTAGTCGATTTTTTGGATTTCCGTATGTGGCCCGTGTTTAACCTTGCCGATTCGGGCGTGTGTATTGGTGGCATGCTTATGGTATTTTTTCTCTTAAGAAAGCGTACCCGTAAGGAAAGAACCGTTGGAGAAAGAGACGAAAGAACTTATTGTGCATAAGGGTGAAAAAGGGAAGAGACTCGATTTATATTTATCTTCTTCTTTTCCCCGCCGCTCCAGAAATTCCCTGCAAAAGATGATTGCCGAGGGAAATATACTGGTTAATGACAGGGTTGTTTCCAGACATTATAAAGTCAAGGAAAAAGACGTAATAACCATAAATCTGCCTACAGTTAAACCTCACAAGGCATTTCCTGAGAAGATTCCTCTGAATATCATCTATGAAGATAAAGCTATAATTGTACTCAATAAACCAGCGGGCATGGTAGTCCATCCCGCTTGTGGAAACTATTCCGGGACATTGGTGAACGCTCTTCTCTACCATTTTCCTGGTTTAGGCAGAGGAAAATTTCCCGATATTAATCGCGTGGGACTTGTTCACCGCCTGGATAAGGATACTTCCGGGGTTATGGTTGTTGCCAAAAATAACACCTCCCTGTCCCTTTTAGCCAAACAGTTTGAGAATAAAGAAGTGGAAAAGGTATACCTGGCATTAGTTTTTGGTAAGATTGTAAATCCTGAAGGAAGTATCGAGGCGCCGGTGGGTAGAAAGATTACGGACCGGAGAAAGATGGCTGTAACCTCGATAAGGAGTCGCCAGGCAATTACTGATTTTACAGTACGTGAAATTTTGGGAGATTTTACATTTTTGGAAGTAAGACCAAAGACAGGGAGGACGCATCAGATAAGGGTTCATCTGGCACACATCGGACATCCTGTGGTAGGAGATAGCGAGTATGGACGGCCTGCTCCCGAGAATTGGGGGGTGAACCGACAGCTTCTGCACGCATATAAGTTGGGATTTATTCATCCTGTTAAGAAAGATTGGGTAAAATTTAATGCTCCCCTTCCCCGGGAATTCAAAAAAGTAATTGCTCAGTTAAGAAAGGATAAAAAATAAAAGACAATGATTGAGAAAAGAAAATATCGTGAGTTGTTTAAAAGCAAAGACCTGGTAAGCTTCCGGGTTAGCCAGAAGGAGACAGACATATACGTAGCTATAGATGGAAAGCAAAAAAGGAAACTGGAGAGTATTATCGCTAAAACAGAAAAATTGGTAGAGGATTATCGTCGGGGTATTGAAGATTATATAAAGGACTATCCGATTTTTGAGGTGAGTTTTAGACCTGTGGCTGTAGATTCTAATGCTCCAGAAATTATTAAACAGATGGCCCGGGCAGCGCTCCTTGCCAATGTAGGTCCCTTTGCTTCAGTAGCGGGAGCAATTGCTGGCGCGGTGGGAAGTAAATTGTCAGAGGAGATTTCCGATGTAATAATCGAGAATGGTGGCGATGTGTTTATGAAAACTAGTAAAACACGGAAAGTGGGAATATATTATGGTGCGGATGAGGTTTTTAAGGGGATTGGTCTGGAAGTCTATCCTCTAGATACTCCCCTGGGAATCTGTGCTTCCAGCGGAACTTGTGGCCATTCCTTCAGTTTTGGTCGAGCCGACGTAGCAGTGGCTGTTTCTGATTCCACTGCTTTAGCTGATGCCTGTGCTACAGCTATAGGAAATTTGGTAAAAGAGAGTAGCGATATTGCCAAAGGAATCAATTTTGCCAAGGGCATTGAAGGGATTAAGGGAGTAGTCATAGTTAAAGACGGCCAATTTGGATTCTGGGGTGATTTGAGGATAATTACTATTTGACATATGCTTAATTTTTAGATATAATAAAAGATTAACTTAAATACGTTCACCCCTACCAGGAAAGACAATGACAGTAAGATTGATTAATATAGGTTTCAATAACATAATCGTTGATCAGAGAATTGTCTCGGTAGTCAATCCTGCTTCTTCGCCTGTGAAAAGATTGATAGAAATAGCCAAAAAGAGGGGTAGTTTGATTGACGCTACCTGTGGCCGGCGTACCCGCTCAGTAATCATTACTGATAGTAATCACGTTATCTTATCCGCATTGCAGCCGGAAACGATTGGTGAAAGATTTCTTGAGAAGACAGAAAAAGCTGAAAAGAGAGTACTGCCGACTTCGGGCATAACAAATCAGTACAAATTAAGGAAACGGAAGTAAAATAGTGGCTGAATCTGGACTACTGATAATTATCTCTGCTCCTTCGGGCACAGGTAAATCGACTCTGTGCAGAAAGTTAATTAGAAATTTCCCTAACGCCCGCTATTCCGTCTCCCTGACCACAAGGGCTCCCCGTCGTGGAGAAGTTCAGGGGAAGGATTACTTCTTTGTTTCCAGGAATGAATTTAAACAGAAGATCAAAATGGGTGAGCTTGCAGAGTGGGCATTGGTTCATGGTCATTACTATGGTACTCCCAGGAATTTCTTGAAAAAGAATCTGGCTGAGAGAAAAGATGTAATATTGGACATAGATGTGCAGGGTGCAATGAAATTGAAGAAAAGGTATCCCCAGGCGGTATTTATCTTCCTTGTGCCTCCGTCATTTTCTGAATTGGAAAGAAGGATTAAAGGGCGAAAGAGGAATAGCGAAGCAACTATCAAAAAAAGGCTCACTAATGCACGCTGGGAGATGGATCAGATAGGAAGTTATGATTATTTAGTGATCAATGACCGCTTAGTAGATGCTCTTACACAGGTTAAATCGATTATACAGGCTGAAAAGAGTAAAGTAAAGAGGACGAAAGAAAAAATAAAAAAACTGAAACTTATGTAGCTGTCCCGATGAATCGGAGCGAAACTCTGCTTCAATGGTAGTCAAGGAGCTTAATGTAGAAAGGTTTGGAGTCCTCCCGAAAGGGAGGATTCATAAGTGCAAACTCCCGATGAAATCGGGAGATTCCATTTATTAGGCGGAGTAGAAAGAATGGCAAAAGACAAAGGTAAACCTTCACTGGATAAATTGTTGCTGGATAATGTATCAAATAAATACAAGTTGATTGTTTTAACCTCCAAGTTATTAAAAGAGAAGATGAAGAAAGACGGAAAAATTAAGATGACACCAGAGACGATCATGGAGGCTCTATACGAAGCAGCCAGTAAAGATATCGATCAGAAGAAAATCTCAAAGGGAAAGGCGTCAGAAGAGGAAAGTGCGGAAGAAAAGAAACCTAAAGAAAGATAGACCTTTTTCAGGGAGAAAGGTCGTTTTAGGCATAACCGGTAGCATTGCTGCGTACAAGGCCTGTGAGATAGTCTCTCGCTTGAAAGAGTTGGGGGCGGAAGTTTTTGTAATAATGACCAGGTCGGCCACTCACTTCGTCACTCCCTTGACTTTTCAAACTCTCTCTGGAAATAAAGTCTATATAGAGCTTTTCAATTTACCGGAAAAGTGGGAACTGGAGCATATTTCCCTGGCTGAGAGAGCAGACTTAATTTTGATTGCTCCTGCTACAGCGAACATTATTGCAAAATTGGCTACGGGCATTGCTGACGATCTCCTGACAGCGGCTGTTTTGGCCAGTGAGGCGCCTATTTTAATAGCACCAGCAATGCACGAAATTATGTATAAGAATAGCTTAACACAAGCCAACATTCAAAAGTTGAAAGAGAAGGGATTCAAATTTGTTGGACCTGAATATGGAAAGCTGGCGTCGGGAGAGAGTGGTTTGGGCAGGTTGGCCAGCAATGATAAGATTATAGAGGGCGTTAAGGATATTCTGGACATAGAAAGAGATATGGCAGGGAAGACTTTTCTCATCACTGCTGGTCCCACTCGAGAATATCTGGATCCGGTGAGGTATATATCTAATGCTTCTTCCGGCAAGATAGGCTATGTTTTGGCTGAAGTAGCGCAAAGGAGAGGAGCCGAGGTAATATTGATTAGTGGTCCTACAGATATTAAACCACCAGAAGGAGTGAACACTATATTTGTAGAGTCAGCTTTGGATATGGAGAAGGAAGTGGCAAAATACGTTCCTCGCTCCGATGTGGTTATCGCTTCCGCTGCTGTCAGTGATTACCGTCCAGAGAGGAGGGAAAAGGAGAAAATCAAGACCAACCTCCAGAGGAAAAGTATAAATTTGATAAGAAACCCCGATATCCTTGGTCAATTGGGCAAACAGAAAAATGCCAAATGCCTGGTGGGGTTTGCTTTAGAGACAAGAGATTTAGAAAAGAACGCCCGAGAAAAAATGAAAATGAAAAATCTGGATATGATTATAGCCAATACTCCTGGAGCAATGAGCCGAAATGAAGCCACGGTCAAAATTTTCACAAAATCGGGGAAGACAATTTTCTTAAGAGAAATGAAAAAGGAAAAGATAGCTGATAGAGTACTATTTGAATTAAAAGAATTTATGAAATGAGTTGAGGATTTAGATTTGAACAGGGGCAGAGAATTTGCTGAGTTGATTTCAATAGCCAGGAAGTTTCTGGAGCAGGAAAGAGATAAGGGAATAAAAGAGTTTACGCAGTATGGGGAAGAAAAGAAAGCTGAATCAGGAGCCTTAGACGACCTGGCAAGGAGCATAAAGGATTGTCAGAATTGTAAATTGGGGAGAATGAGGACAAATTTGGTGTTCGGAGCCGGGAATCCCAGGGCGGAATTAATGTTTGTTGGTGAGGGGCCCGGTTTTGATGAAGATCAATTGGGAATTCCCTTCGTAGGGAAAGCGGGACAACTGCTAACTAAAATAATCGAATCGATTGACCTGACAAGAGAAGAAGTATACATTTCCAATATCGTGAAGTGTCATCCTATGAGGGATCCCACCCACCCAGAAATGAGAGGTAACGACCGACCCCCAACTCAAGATGAGGTAGCTCAATGCCTTCCAATTTTGTTTAAACAGATTGGAATTATTGAGCCTAAAATCATCTGCACTTTGGGTTCACCGGCTACCAGGGCGGTTTTAAACTTAAGTGAAGGCATCGGAAAACTCCGTGGTAAGTTTTACGATTTTTATCCGCCTTACGGAAAGTTTGGGGAACCTATAAAGGTGATTCCCACTTATCATCCAGCGTATCTTTTGAGAGACCCTATGAGAAAAAAAGAAGTGTGGGAAGACATGAAGAAGATAAAAAAGGCGATGACCTCTATCTCTCCACATTGAGGATGATTCTGCTATTTTCGAAGAAAGTTAACAGGAAGAAAAAATAAAATAGAGTTGACCCCATTTTTTATGATAATGCAAGGATGTGTGTCAGTCGTTTTTCCTATCCCCTTTAATAGAATTTTCCACTATTCGCTTCCTCTTGAACTGGAGTCAGAAAAAATGGTGGGAAGAAGAATAGTGGTACCTTTTGGCCCTAAAGAAAGGATAGGATATGTTATACAGGGCTTAACAAGGTCAAGAATACAAGGCGTAAAGATGATTAAAGAAGTCGTCGATAAAGAACCCTTGATTTCTACAAATCTATTAGAGCTGGCTAAGTGGATATCTAAATATTATGTCTGTTCTCTGGGGCAGGCTCTGGATGCAATACTTCCCCACAACTTTCAGCCTGTCAGACTAAGGGAAAAGGTCGAAAAGACAAAGGTGAAGGTTTTCCCCGCCTTTATACCGTCTCCCCAGCAGAGGAGAATACTGAAGCCTATTCAAAATAATATAAAAGAAAAAAAATTTACTGTTTTCCTTGTCCATGGCGTAACTGACAGTGGCAAGACAGAAGTATATCTGCAAGCTATAGCTCAAGCCCAGGAGGTGGGAAGGCAGTCCATATTTTTGGTTCCCGAAATATCGTTGACGCCACAATTCTTGAGTATTTTTGAGCAGAGATTCGGCTCCAGTCGAATCGGACTCTGGCACAGTCGACTTTCTCAGGGAGATAGGTATAGGACATGGCAATCCGCCTACCAGGGAAAGATAGATATAATGATTGGAGCAAGGTCAGCGATTTTTGCACCTTTTCCCAATTTGGGCCTAATAATAGTTGATGAAGAACACGATACTTCTTACAAGCAGGAAAAAAGACCCTTGTATCATACCAGAGAATTAGCCGGGAAGAGGGCTGAACTTGAGAGAGCAACTTTGGTCCTGGGTTCAGCGACTCCTTCTCTGGAGGCTTTCTATCGAGCATTAACGGGAGTAAAACCATATAAACTTCTAACTCTTCCAGAAAGGATATACAAAAGGTCTCTTCCTTCAGTAGATGTAGTTGATATGCGCGAAGAAATAAAAAAAAGAAACATGCAAGGAGTCCTCTCTCAGAAACTTTCTGAGGCGATTACGGAAAGATTGAAAAAGGGTGAACAGGTTATTCTTTTCTTAAATCGGCGGGGCTATTCCACTTTTATTTTGTGTCGAGAATGCGGCTTCGTGCTGAAATGTCCCAATTGTAATGTTTCCCTGGTTTACCATTTTGATGAGCAAAAAGTTAAGTGTCACTATTGTAACCATCGCGATGAAGCGCCGAGATTCTGTCCCCGCTGTGGCAGTAAAAAAATTCGCCATTTTGGCACGGGAACGGAAAAAGTAGAACAAGTGGTAATGAGAATGTTTCCCCGGGCGAAAGTTATGAGAATGGATATCGATACGATGCATTACAGGTATGCCGCGGAGAAAATATTTAATGCCTTCCGCCAGCGAAAAGTCGATATCTTGGTGGGTACTCAACTAGTGGCAAAGGGGTGGGACTTTCCCCAAGTAACCCTGGTGGGAATAATCTCAGCGGATACGGCTCTAAATTTGCCAGATTTCCGTTCTGCAGAAAGAACTTTCTCCCTGATTACGCAAGTGGCGGGACGGAGTGGACGGGGGACCAAAGGCGGTGAGGTTATCGTGCAGACCTACAATCCTGATCATTATAGCATAAGATTGGCACTTAAGCACGATTACCACTCATTCTACGAGAGAGAGATGGAATTCCGGAAAGAATTGAACTATCCTCCTGTTACTAATTTGGTGCTTATTCTGGTAAGAGGGAAAGATGAAAAGAAAGTTATAACCACGTCTGAAAAAATTGGTTCTCTATTAAAAAGAGAGATTAATCGGGCCACGATATTAGGTCCCGCCCCAGCCGTACTGGATAAGATTGCGGGAAAATATCGCTGGCAGATTATCATCAAAACTACTGATATGAAGGATATTGGTGAATTTTTCCAGAGACACTCCCTGGGATTTGAGGAGAAAGGGATAGAGATTAGTGTTGACGTCGACCCTCTCAATATGCTCTGAGAGGGGAAATAAAAAATTTGTATAAAGACAGAGAATTTGTTATTATTAAAAAGCAGTTCATGCTATATTAAACTTGGGAGTGCCTAACTGGTTCAGGAGGAAAAGTTGCGTATCTTGTTTATGGGAACCCCTGACTTTTCCCTCCAGTTCTTGAAGAAGATAATGGAGAATGATGAAATTATAGCTATTGTCACTCAAGGGGACCGTCCTACCAGACGGGGACATCGTTTGCAATACTCAGAGGTAAAGAAGTTTGCTTTGCAGAAAAACCTTACTCTGTTTCAACCCGAGAGGATTACAGACAGCAACTTTGTTAAAGGGGTTAAGGAGCTACTCCCAGATTTAATTGTAGTTGTTGCCTTTGGGAAAATCTTATCAGGCAAAGTTTTAAGTATTCCCAGGAAAGGCTGTGTGAATATTCATTTTTCTCTGCTTCCTAAGTACCGTGGCCCGGCGCCTGTACAGTGGGCGCTTCTTGCAGGCGATTCTTATACAGGGGTATCGTCAATCTTTATGGAAGAAGAAGTGGACGCGGGCGACATTATTTTGCAAAAAACAATTTCCATAGACCGTGAAGACAATTATTTAACTTTACAGAACAAATTATGCAAAGCAGGGGTCGTTTTGCTGGCAGAGACACTCGATTTGATGAGGGAGGGAAAAGTTTCTGGCTGCCCACAGGATGACTCTGGCATTAGTTATGCGCCATTGTTAAAGAAGAGCGATGGTCGCATCAATTGGAATGACTCAGCTCGCGAAATATCCAATCGCATTCGGGCACTGAACCCATGGCCAGGAACTTATATCGAAATGG
>CAYOFG010000031.1:8852-10455 GCA_964403285.1 uncultured Clostridia bacterium
ATATCCAATCGCATTCGGGCACTGAACCCATGGCCAGGAACTTATATCGAAATGGACGGTGGAAGGACAGTGAAAATATTAGAGGCTAAGATTATGCCAGTACCTGTGGAGGCTGACAAAGAACGCTTTTTTAAACCGGGAGAAATCGTAGAAATCAGAAAGGGAGAAGGATTTGTAGTAGCTTGTGGAAAAGGAAGTCTTCTGGTCACTCGCGTTCAGCCAGAAGGTAAATCTATCCAGAAGGCTTACGATTATCTTCAGGGTACCCGATTAACAGTTGGTGATTTGTGGGGGAAAGAGTGAAATCTGCAAGAAGAATTGCTTTAGAAGTCCTGTATAAGGTCGAGGTAAAAAATGCCTACAGCAGAGTTGCTTTAGATAGTGAACTCTCCTCTCACGAATTATCCAAAGAGGATAGGGCGTTGGTTACTGAATTGGTCTATGGAGTAATTCGCCATCTCAATACTTTAGATTGGGTTTTGAATACCTATAGTCTTAAACAAAAGATAGAAGATTTCTCCCCTTATGTGAGAAACATTTTAAGATTAGGAGCTTATCAGTTGATGTATCTTGATAAAATTCCTGCCTACGCAGCAATTAACGAGTCAGTAGAGATGAGTAAAGAGTTTGGACATACTGGTATTGTTTCACTGGTCAATGCAGTACTACGTGCAATTAGCAATAATGTAAAAGACATTCATTATCCTGACCAAGAAAAAAACCTATCCCAATATCTTTCCATATTCTATTCTCATCCGCAGTGGTTAATTACGCGCTGGCTGTCACGATTGGGAGAGAAGGAAACAATAGAGTTATGCGAAATCAACAATCAAGCGCCTCCTCTTTCTATTCGCACCAACACGCTGAAGACTACCCGGGAAGAGCTTATTCCTATCTTGAAGGAAGAAAATTTAAAAGTAGAAGTGAGCTCAGTTGCTCCTGGGGGACTGAAGATAAAAGATTTTGTCTCTCTGACTCAATTGGAATCCTTCAGGAGAGGTCTGTTTACTGTCCAGGGAGAGAGTTCTCAGCTTATCAGTTATATTCTTGCACCTAAGCCGGGAGAGACTGTGTTGGACGCCTGTGCCGCCCCCGGTGGAAAAACTACACATATGGCAGAATTTATGGAAAATACAGGTTCAATTTTCGCTCTGGATATTCGTAAACCTCGATTGGAGATGATTAAAGAAAACTGCAGGCGCTTGGGAGTAACTAATGTGAAAGCAGAATTTTTGGATGCCACTAAAGTAAGTTCCCTTTACTCAAAAAAAGTTGACCGCTGCCTTGTGGACGCGCCTTGCTCCAGTTTGGGAATTATCCAGAGTCAGCCAGAGGTTCGTTGGAATAGAGATTATCGGGAGACTTTAGTTAAAATGCCCCAGGTGCAATATGCAATTTTAGACGAGGTCTCTTTATGCGTTAAACCCAAAGGTGTTTTGGTGTATGCGGTTTGCAGTTTGGAGCCGGAAGAAGGCGAGAAAATTATTGAGAGGTTCTTAAAGGAGAGACCGTTATTTCACCTGGAATCAGTTAAACCTTATCTTCCTGTTTCTAAAGAGGAACTGGTTGATGAAAATGGTTTCTTGAAAATTTATCCTCATCG
>CAYOFG010000031.1:10555-16475 GCA_964403285.1 uncultured Clostridia bacterium
TCAGACCCCGATTTATCGGGGCTTGGAAGTAGAATAGCCGTCCTCGTTTCTTGGCTAAAATTCCTGATGTCTTTCACAAACTATCTTTTGAATCTCGGTAGTAGTAAATCGAGGGCAAGGTTAAGTTATGAAAGTAATATTGGGGATTTTAATTCTAATTTCTGTTACGTTACTTGGGTTTTTTTCTCTCCAACAGGGGATGAAAAAATTTATTAAACTCGTTCTGGCTACTTTTGCCGCTATAGTATTTGGAGTTCTCATCTTCAACCAATTGATGGGGATAGTTGTTCATCAGAAGAAGGAGATTATGATTCCCGATCTGACGGGAAAGACTGTGGGGCAAGCTCTCCAGATGTTAAGTGATCTGGATTTATATATTAAGAAAGTTGGCGAACAATATAATGAGAGTATACCGGATGGTAGTATTATTTTTCAGGAACCGCTGCCAGGATCAGTAGTGAAGCGAGGAAAAGTTATTAAAGTTATCATTAGCTCTGGTGGTCAGGTTATTTTCGTTCCTCAGCTTGTAGGGACTTCCTTGCGCGAGGCAAAGATTCTCCTTCGTCAGGCAGGCTTGGTTCTGGGCGAGGAAACAGGAACTTACTCGGAGGAAATAAAAAAGGAGTTCGTAATAACGCAGGACCCTTCGCCGGAAGAAATTGTTGCCCGAGGAAGCATGATTAATCTGGTGATAAGTCTGGGGCCAGCCAGAGAAGCAGAAGTGCCTTTAATGGTTAATCTGCTTGGCCAAAATATTAAGAGTGCCCGGAAAATATTGCACGATATGAATTTATCCTTAGGTGAAATTGAAGAAACTGTTAATGATAGTGTTCCCGAAGGAACTATTTTAAAACAAGAGCCTGAGACGGGCGAAATCATCGATGAAAATACTATAGTCAAAGTAACTGTGGCAAAGAAAAGCGAGGAGCACAAAATAATTCGAGAAGCAACAGTATATTATGAAGTTTCCCAGGGGGTATTAGATAGAGACGTTCTAATTGTAGTAGTAGATGGTCAAGGGGAAAGAGAAATTTACCATAAGCTGCATTCTCCAGGAACGAAGATTTCATTGCCCATACAAGTTTTGGGAAAAGCAAAGGCAAGGATATTTGTTAATGGTATTCTGGTTAGGGAGATAGAATTGTGATTAAGATTGCTCCTTCTATTTTGAATTGTGACTTGATTAATCTAAAAGAATTGATAGGTTTGGTTGAAAAAGCAGGAGTTGATATGTTGCATCTCGATATTATGGATGGCCACTTTGTTCCCAATATCTCTTTTGGACCCCAGGTCGTCGAATCCATAAAGAAGATAACCAAACTTCCTCTTGACGTGCATCTAATGATAGAGAATCCTCAAGAATTTATATCTGTTTTTGCTCACGCGGGAGCAAGCATTATTACGGTTTCTATAGAAGCTTGTATTAATCTTGGAGATGATATTGAAGCAATTAAAAAAGAAAGGTTAGAAGTGGGAGTAGCTCTCAATCCTCAGACGCCGCTTGACTCTCTATTAAGCTATTTAAATCAAGTTGATATGGCGTTGTTGATGACAGTAGAGCCGGGTTTTGGAGGACAGAAGTTCCTTAGTTCTGTGTTACCCAAGATTGCTCTTCTTCGGGATTACATTTCAAAAAATGGGCTGAATGTAGATATTCAAGTTGATGGCGGAATTGACCTTGAAACGGCGCGGTGGGTAATAGACAATGGCGCAAATATTCTGGTTGCTGGTGAGTATATTTTTGGCTCGCCCGATCCCAGGAAAGCAATTGCCGATCTCCGTCGAGTGTGTAGTCTTTCCCAGAAGAAATCGACCAGTAAATAAATGACGAAAGCCAAACTGCAATTCTTTAAAAGGAGGAAGTATGTCCGTAATAATTAGATTGAAGAGAATTGGTACACATAAGCGCCCTTTCTATACTATTGTGGCAGTTGATTCGAGAAAGAAAAGGGATGGGCGAGTATTAGAAATTCTTGGGCATTATAATCCCCGTGCAGGCAGAGAGAGTCTTGTTTTCTTACAACAAAGGATTGAAGCCTGGAAGAAGAAAGGTGTGTTAGTTTCCCCCACGGTAAAAAGTTTATTGAAAGTCCACAAGGAAGAAGAATAATTATCAGAGAGCAAATCTTCGTTATTATGTAATTTTGGAGGAATAATTGAAAGAATTGCTTATGCGCATAGTTA
Source organism: uncultured Clostridia bacterium (assembly GCA_964403285.1). Classification (GTDB taxonomy): domain Bacteria; phylum UBA6262; class WVXT01; order WVXT01; family WVXT01; genus WVXT01. Next base: position 12,740 of record CAYOFG010000031.1, read on the forward strand.
AGCAGTTAGTAGATAACCCGGAAGAGGTTAAAGTTAAAGAGGTAAAAGGAGAACAAAATATAATTTTGGAACTCTCTACAGCGAAGGAGGACATAGGCAAAGTAATTGGCAAACAGGGAAGGACGATTAAGGCGCTGCGCACGTTGCTTAATGCTGCTTCTGTGAAGACGGGACATCGAGTCACGCTCGAGGTCATAAAATAGATGGAAAAAGATGATAAGAATTTGGTCTTTTTGGGAGAAATCGTCAATACACAGGGACGTGAAGGCGAAGTGAAACTAATCTCCTACCTGTCATTATCAAGCTTTGCCAGCGGAGGCGAAAGGAATATTTTAGAAAGCATGAACAATGTCTATTTAGTGCATCCCGATGGGGAGAGAAAGGAAGCCCGGATACTTGGCCTGAGGGAACAAAAAGGATTCATTATCCTGAAATTTGCTGGCTATGATACAATTGACCAGGCAGGTCAGTTGAAGAAATATAAAGTCGCTTGTAAAAGACTTCCTTTGCCGCAAGGAGCTTATTATGTTCAAGATTTGATGGGAATGGAAGTTTTTACAAAGGACAAAACGGGCCTGCGGCGCTTGGGAAAAATTGTAGATATTTTTGGAACAAAGGCAAACGATATCTATATAATCAAGGAAGAAACTAAAGAAATCTTATTCCCCGCGCTAAAAAAATTGGTGAAGGAAATTAATATTAATAAGAAAAGAATGATAGTCGATCTTCCCCAGGAGCTGTGAGGGAAGGAGAAAATGGTAATCGATGTAATAACTATATTTCCACAAATGGTGGAAGAAATAATTAAGGAAAGTATCTTAGGGAGGGCGCAACAGAAAAACATTGTTAAAATTAACATCCATAATTTGCGTGACTTCGCTTTGGATAAACACTCCATTGTGGACGATTATTCCTATGGTGGTGGAGCGGGGATGGTTTTGAAACCGGAACCTATATTTCGCGCTGTAGAAAAAATCGCGGGTAAGAAAAAGAGAAAACGCAAAGCGCGCATTATTCTTTTGACTCCCCAGGGACAAACCTTCAACCAGGCTAAGGCCAAGGAACTTTCACAAGAGCAACATTTGTTGTTCATATGTGGGCATTATGAGGGGGTGGATGAGCGGGTCAAGGAAAACTTAATTACTGATGAGGTTTCCATTGGCGATTATGTTTTGACAGGAGGAGAATTGCCGGCAATGGTAATTATCGACTCTGTGGTAAGGATACTCCCAGGAGTTTTGAATAAGAAGGAATCTTTCGAGAACGATTCCTTTTACCAGGGATTGTTAGATTATCCACATTACACCCGGCCGAGAAGGTTTAGGAGAAAATCTGTTCCTGCCCTCCTTTTGTCAGGGAACCATGCCCAGATCAGGAAATGGCGAAGACAAGAAGCGCTAAAAAACACTTTAAACAAAAGGCCAGACCTTTTAGATAAGATAACACTTTCTCTAGAAGATCAAAAAATCTTAGAGGAACTCAAAAGAAAAAATGAGAAAAGGGTGGCGGCTCGATTTGTTTCCAATGGTAGAAATAGATAAACTTATAATTATGGAAAGGTGGAGTTTATGGACAGTTTGCTAAAAAGAGCGACTACGGAGATGTTGGCAAAGGACCTACCGCACTTTCTTGTTGGTGATACAGTACGTGTGATTTCCAAGGTTTTCGAAGGTGAGAATGAAAGGGTTCACGCCTTTGAAGGAGTGGTCATTAGCCGTGCGGGAACGGGTATAAGTGAAACTTTTACCGTGCGCAAGCTTTCTTACGGTATAGGAGTGGAGAGGATCTTTCCCCTCCATTCTCCTCAGATTAAAAATATAAGTGTGGTTAAGAGTGGAAGGGTTCGCCGGGCGAAGTTATATTATTTGCGTAAAAGGACAGGTAAAGGTGCACGGGTAAAAGATAAAAAACTAAATGAGTAATAAAAGAATAGATTTAGGTAAAAAAGGAGAGGACATTTCCGTAAAATTCTTAAAAAAACAGGGATATGAAATTATAGAAAGGAATTACCGTTGTTCTTTAGGTGAAGTGGATATCGTTGCTAAAGACAAGAACATTCTCTGTTTTGTGGAAGTCAAGGCGCGAAAGACAGAAGAATACGGACTACCTCAAGAGGCAATAGATGGGTATAAGCAAAAGAAGCTTGCCCGAGTAGCTTTAACCTATCTTAAACAAAAGAAAATTTGTGAACAAGACGTAAGATTTGACGTTGTTTCTGTTTATCCCGATCGTGTAGAACTTATTAAAGATGCTTTTATTGTAGATGTTGATTACACCTACTAAATACAGGATATAAACATGGGTCTTTTTAGAAGAATTAAAGAAATCAAGCGAGGCAGGAAACTGTTTAAATTAGGAGCCTTTGATCAGGCCACTAAGCAGTTTTCTATGGCAGTTTCCAAAAGAAGAGATATCAACACCTATTATCTTTTAGCCGAGGCCTATTTTAATAATAAAGATTTTGCAAATACAAAAAAAATTCTTCAAGAAATAATCACTCTTGGACCATCAAAAGAGATAATTGAGAAAATTTGTGAATTGACTGGTTTGAAAAAAATTGTAAGTGATGAATATTACAATGCCTTTCCCGCATTTTCTCCCGCTGGCAACAAGATAGTCTTTTGTAGCATTCGGCGTGATACCAACAGCGATGGCGTTATTGACCGGAGAGACAACTTTGCAATTTACATTATAGACGGGGACGGGAAAAATGAAAGGCAAATTGTGAACGATGATTCTCAGAATACCTATCCTTCTTTCTCGCCAGATGGGAACAAGATAGTATATTTAAGCAGGCGAAGAGATACTAACAGGGATGGTAAGGTTGATTTGCTGGATAATCCCGGAGTATATATAAAAGACTTAAATGGCAAGGGTGAAAGATGTATAGTTTCTGACGAGTATCATAACAAGTTTCCTTCGTTTTCCCCAGATGGGGATAAGGTTCTGTTTGCCAGCTGGCGAGAGTACAATAGTGGAATCTATACGATAGATATCGATGGTAAAAATGAAAAACAAATGGTAAGTGATGAGTACGATAACACTTTTCCTTCTTTTTCACCTAATGGTCAAAAGATAGTCTATGCCAGCTGGAGAAGAGATACTAACAGGGACGGGAAGATTGATTTGCATGATAATAGCAGTATATATATTATAGATAGTAACGGCAGAAATGAACGGGAGCTTGCCAGTGATAGATACAGCAATTCTTTTCCCGTTTTTTCCCCGGACGGAACTAAAATAGTCTATTTAAGTAGACGCCGGGATACCAATAAAGACGGGAAGATTAACTCATTGGATAATAGTGCAGTCTACATATGCGACACCAAAGGAAAAAATAAAAAGTGTCTTGTGAGCGATAAATCCTATAATAAATTTCCTTCTTTCTCACCCAACGGAAAGAAAATACTGTTCTTAAGCAGTGGTAAGTCTCATCGCCGAACACCTGGTGAAGGATTCTTTGGTTGGAAAGGAATCTATACAGTTGATATTAATGGTCGAAATAAATATCAGGTTATAAGTGGAAAATACTATGGAAATACAAATCCTATATTTTCCCCTACTCAGGAGAAGATATTATATTTAGCTTGGAAGGAAGGAACCCAGCGTGGAATTTATCTCGCCGATCTTACCACCTTACCCAAATTGCAAGAGCTAAGAAGTTTAATAGAAGATAACCTTAAGTAAAATATTCTTAACTAATTATTTACACTTGCGTGTAATATAGTAAGGAGGG
>CAYOFG010000032.1:0-16422 GCA_964403285.1 uncultured Clostridia bacterium
CTTGTGCTATGGCGTCCCCGAGGGGATTTGAACCCCTGCTGCCACCTTGAAAGGGTGGTGACCTAACCACTAGTCGACGGGGACAAATGCTATCTTACTTTACTAATTATTCCTTCCTAAATATCTCACCACTCTTTCTGCGGTGGACCTGCCCGCTCACCATCTCGCGGGCGTCGCTGGCTCGTTCCTCCTTATTCGTCGGAACAGCGACCCTTGAAAGGGTGGTGACCTAACCACTAGTCGACGGGGACAAATTCTGTCAAAAACTGAAACAAATAATAATGAAATATTTTGTAGTGTAGGGCTTTATGCCCGTCCCGATAAATCGGGACGCCCATAAAGGCTACACTAACTTACGCCCATGAAGGGCTACACTACCTGATTTTGAAAAAAATTATTGCGCCACAAAAAATCGCCCAGATTATAACAGTAAACAATAATGGAATGTCCGTAAGGAAATTTTCTGTGGGACTACTACTTTCCCCTTTATGATAAATAAGATATTGGTACCTGAAAATACCATATAAAACTATTGGCAACGATAGAAATAACTTGTTTCCAAATTTGGCAGTTGTTTCCTGGTCTATCGTATAGAACAAGTAAGTAATAACAGTTAAAGAACTTACTATATTTATCATAGTATCCAAAAAATATGGGTTATAATGGGACAATACTGCTCTATGAGAAACAAAACCTTCTCCCAATTCTATTATTTCTGCTCTTCTTTTGGTAAACCCTAAGAAAAGAGAGAGGGTAAAACCGCATAATAGTATCCATTTGGACATATATATATTTGTAGCAACTGAGCCAGCCACTATTCTCAATACGAATCCTAATGCGATTATGAATACATCTATGATAACAATATTCTTGAGATAAACAGAATAGAGTATATTAATTCCTATGTATGTTAATACTACAAAGACAAATCCTATATTGGAAAAAAAGCCTAAGAATAGACTCACTAATCCTAAAACAACAGAAATCAGGTACGCAGTAGGGACATTTATCTCTCCCGAGGCTAATGGACGATGTTTTTTTACTGGGTGGAGTCTGTCACCTTGTAAATCCATAATGTCATTAAATGCGTACATACTGCTTGCTGCAAAACAAAAACTGACAAATGCTATACTGGCAATTATTAACCTTTCCGGAGTGAACATCTGCAAGCCGAACAATAGTGGTAAAAACAAAAATAAATTCTTTACCCAATGTTTTGGCCTTATCAACTTTACATAATTTTTTATCATTAATTACCCTCTATTTCAATGTCTTGCAAATTATGTGCTAACCGGGATAATTCTTAAAAAACCTGCCCCATTTTGTATTTAAAACCTTGTGTCTCTGAATTTTCTTCCCTTTTACCGGCCACCATATATAATCATGATAAAGAAATGAACCAAAAACAAATAGATAAACAAGAGGCGTCCTGAAGAGTAGCTTCTGAAATACCTTTAATGGACTAAACCAGAACAAATCACCCACCTTGCTTGCAAGATTGTCTCCTACCGAGAAAGAAAAGTTCACATTTGAGATATCCTCTCCCACAACTTCTATTTCCTGAATTCTTCCCGCACCCAGGCCATCTTCATGGGCAATGCGTATATATGGGATAGTCATAGGGTCAAAGCCCATCATTTTAGCTGCCACAGCATCTATGGCTACGCTATCGCTACTTGCAAGGATATAGTCCTTTTCTACGGGTATCATTGTCCTCGGTCCCGGGCCAGTTCCACATATAGTGCCGTCCATCACAGCGAAGATACCTGTGTGAATCTCTTTCTGGATAGCCAGCAGGTCAACAAGAGTTTCGTGGATAACACAATGGGTATAGTGCCTCTTTGTATTCAAAAGCCCACCAAAAGCGTTTTTCATTGCCCCTGTTGTCGTGGTATAAATATGGGTCTTTACTGTTGGCAGATGGATGATGTTTTTGCCAATAAAGTATTCAGGCACCCTAATACCTTCAGCATAAACTTTGTCCAGTACCCGCATTCTTGTTTTTGGCTTATAGTCAATCCACTGGATATCCTCGGGAATAAAATTGTATCTTTCCTCTATCTTATACTTTTTGTAGACAGGGGCAAGTTTATTCATCACCTGACCCTTGTAGGCATTAGTGACTACTGTATTATTATGGACAGCGCTGATGTCCCTATAACCGGCGCTAATTAATGCCCGGATTGTTCCCTCTAACTGCCACGGCGTAGTATTGGCACTAATATAAGGGAAGTGCCACGATATGTTATCCTTTAATATGGTTGCCTTATCTTTGGGAAGCGCATATTCAAAATCTGCCATTCCTAACAGGTTCTGCATGTCCTGAAGCGCAGTTTCCGGAGTAGTTTTTAGAACAGCAACCTTTGATTTATTCATACTTATCGAGTTACTGTGGGATTCAATCTATTGAATCCATTTTCTCTTCAAATCCTTTAAAATTATAGCAACGCCAGATAGAAAATTTTTTTATAACTTCACCGTCTCTGGTAATTTCAAAAACGGGTTCTTTTCTAATCTCGTCAAAAACAGGACTTAGCTTCTCAATATAGCTGCCTTCGTTCTCTCCTCCTTTAACAAAAATAGCATCTTTTCCAATAAGAGAATCGAAATCTGACCAGTAGCGATAAGAATGTCCATGGGGGGTGGACTGACCTATTGAATAGGTCTCATATTGATTGTCGGTATAGAAAGCAACATAACTTGCTAAAGCATAACCTCTGCACAATATGAATGTATCCTCAGGCATCTCTTTCTTTATCATGCTTACCTTCTTGCCCAAATCCTTCATCCAGCCAGAAAAGAATACTTCCAATCCTTTTGGGCCGCCTCTTTTACTGTTTATAATTGATGTGAGAATTTTCGGATAAACAGGTACAACGTGTACGAAAACCGTCATAAGAATTGCCAAAGAGACAATTGCAATCCACAGGGTTCTATAAACTTTTTTCCTCCCCTGACCAAAAAATAATATTGCCATAGCTATAAAGGCTGTAAAATAACCACAAGAGACCCAGTGCGGAGCTACGCGATCAAACCAGCTATATATTCCGAAAATCAAGAGAACTACTACTGAAGTAAAGAATAAAAAAAGAGACTTATCATCATTATTTTTAAATCCTCTATATCCGCTATTGATTATCCCTGCCAGGCAACCTATAAATAGAAATGGCGAGAGGATAAAAGCTTGACCTCCGAAATATTCGAGAAAATATTTAAATTTGAGTGAAGCATCACTGGAAATATATCTCATTCCTAAATTATACTTAAATGTCACCCAGCCCCGGGAAGCATTCCAGATGATAACAGGACTGAACACCAAAAGTGATAGGAAAAGTGCTAAATACGGTTCTTTACGCATTAGCCATTTTCTCTTTTCTTTAGAGAATAATAAAAATAAGAATACTGAAATGGGAATGGAAATAGAGATAAATTTTGTAAGAAACGAAAAACCCAAAGCTAATCCAGAAAGCCACCACCAGTATTGCTTCCGGGAATTTGTCGCTTTATAAACAAAATAAAGAGTGAGCATCCAGAAGATTGCCAGAGGAGCATCGGTAGCAGTGATAACAGCTCCTACAGCAAAAATGGGAGCGATATTTACCAGAAGACCCGACCAGAAAGCTACCCTCTCATCCTGAAACATCTCCTTGGCTAGAAGATAAACAAGAATTGTTGTCCCTAAAATCAAAACTATAGGAGCCAATCTCACTGTAAGTAATGTGCTTTTAAACAGAGTAAAAAGAGCTACAATAACCGCAGTCATAGGAGGATGTTCATAATAAGATAAATCAAGATGGCGAGACCATTGCCAGAAATAAGCTTCATCGGCAGACAGGGGCAAGAGCCGAGCATAGATTAAACGAAAGATAGTGAGTACTGCTAATATACAAATAAATGTAATCCTGTAAGCTTTAATATTATAGTCTTCCTCACCCATCTTATCTTCCTTTTAGACTGGACTTTGTTTATCTTCTTGGTGAGCCGAGCGTGAATCGAACACGCGACCAACGGCTTAAAAGGCCGCTGCTCTACCTAGCTGAGCTACCGGCTCATCAGCTTCCACTCCGTGGAATCCTCTCAAGTGAATTAGAGGTTTACCATTTTTACTTCCACAATTTCGGATATCCCCTCTATCTCTTTTAAAACCTCTTTTGAAATATCACAATCTACATTGATGACTGTTAGTGCTTTCCCACCAACTATTTTTCTCCCCACCTGCATAGCGGCTATATTAATCTTTCTATTTCCTAAAATCGTTCCTATTTTACCGATTACTCCCGGCTTGTCCAGATTTGAACAGAGCAGCATATACCCTTCAGGAACAACGTCCAAATCGAACTCGCCAATCCTTACCAGACGGGGTTCCTTCTTCCCCAAAAGAGTCCCGGCTACTATGTTTTCTCCTTTTTCTGTCATTATCTCCACTACTATTAAATTAGCAAAATCTTCCACTTTGCTCACTTTAGACTCGGTAACTCTAATCCCTCGTTCCTCGGCAATCAAAGGAGCGTTAATAAAATTGATTTCCTGTTCCAAAATTGGCTCCAGAAGTCCCTTAAGCAGCGCAATAGTCAAAGGCTTGATATCGTGACGCAGAATCTCTCCCGAGTATTGGATTCCAATCTGAGTAAATCCTCCCTCGCTTATCTGTCCTTGTAACCTTCCTAATTTCTCGCAAAGATTAATATAGGGACCCAAAGTCTTCATTTTCTCAGGGTCTAATTCCGGCATATTGACTGCATTGCGAACAACACCATTCTTAAGAAAATCCAAAACTTGCAGAGCAATATCTCTTGACACATTAATCTGAGCCTCTTCCGTGGAAGCTCCTAAATGTGGTGTAACAATTATATTGTCCAAACCCAGAACAGGACTATCAAAAGGTGGCTCCTTTTCAAAAACATCGAGAGCTGCTCCGCCAACCTTACCTGACTTCACCGCTTCTGCCAGGGCAGCTTCATCTATGATTCCCCCACGAGCACAATTAATAATTCTCACCCCTTCCTTCATTTGACTGATAGTTTCTTTATTAATTATGTGTTTAGTCTCAGGAGTTGATGGAACATGGATTGTTATGTAGTCTGCCTGTTTAATAAGTTCCGGAAAACTAACCAATTTAACGCCCATCTCTCGCGCGTGGGTTTTAGAAATATAGGGGTCGTAAGCTATTATCTCCATCCCGAAAGACTGTGCCCTTTTGGCAACTTCCCCTCCGATTCTACCCAGGCCGACTATACCCAGGGTCTTTTTGAAAATTTCGGTTCCTAAGAATTTTTTCTTTTCCCACTGTTTACTCTTCAAGGATATGTTAGCCTGGGGAATACACCGGGATAATGCTAAGAGCATGCTCATTGTATGTTCTGCTGCAGAAATGGTATTTCCCCCAGGCGTATTCATTACCAGGATGCCCTTTTTACTTGCCGCCTCAACATCAATATTGTCCACTCCTACTCCCGCTCTTCCGATGACTTTTAAATTCTTTGCTGCGTCAATTATCTCTTTTGTCACCTTAGTTGCACTGCGTACAAGAAGAGCGTCATACTCGCTGATCTGTTTTATCAACTCCCGCAATTCCAGTTTGAGCTTCACATCAACTGTTATATTGGGGCTTTCCCTCAATAACTCTATACCTTCTTCAGCTAAATTATCGCTAACTAATATCTTCACGAAAACCTCCTTATGAACGCAGACTAAAGTCTGCTACTCCAAACGCTCCGATGAATCGGAGCGACTACCTATTTCAGGAATTTTTTCTCTGCGGCAGCTATTCCTTTTCCTACTTCGAATTTATATCCTAATTTACTTAATGCTATTTCCAGAGCGGAAAGCCCGATGATTACATCAAATCTATCCATATAGCCCAGATGGGCAATGCGGAAAATCTTACCTTTGTATTCTCTCTGACCATCAGCAATTCCAACCCCATACTCTTCAAGCATCATTCTAACCAGGCGCGAACCATCAATTCCCTCTGGAACCTTGATGGCTGTAACCACATTACAGGGAACTTCTGCGAAGAGCTCTAAACCGATTGCCTCCACTCCTGCTCTCGTAGCAGAGGCCATAATTGCATGGCGTTGTAAGATTTTCTCCAGTCCTTCTTCCTTTATCATTTTTAAAGACTCTTGCAGTCCCAAAACTAAACTTACTGCCGAAGTATAAGGTGTCTCTCCTTCCTGGAGAGATTTCTTGTATGCTTTAAAGTTCCAGTAAAACTTTGGCAATTTAGAATTTTCTACAAGTTTCCAGGCCTTCTGGCTAATACTCACAAAAGCCAATCCCGGAGGAAGCATCAACCCTTTTTGAGAACCACTGGCAACTACATCTACATTCCACTTATCAGTCTTCAAATCCTGTCCTCCTAGCCCACTCACTGCATCCACCACCAAAACAGCCTCCGTTCTTGCTACTATCTTGCCAATCGATTCAATGTCGTTAACCACTCCCGTTGAGGTTTCCGTGCTTTGTGTAAATACAGCTTTTATCTCTGGCATCTCTTTCAATTTCTTTTCCACATCTTGGGGCTTGGCAACTCTACCCCAGGGATATTCAATAACTTCCGGCTTGATTCCAAACGAGTTAATAATATCTACCCATCTTCTACCAAATGCACCAGTGTTAACCACGAGAACTTTGTCTTGTGGAGAGAGGAGGTTGGCCACGCAGGCCTCCATCGCGCCCGTCCCTGAAGCTGTAAAAATAAGAACATCGTTTTTTGTTTGAAATATGTATTTGAGTCCTTCTATATCGTCGGAAAGAGCCCGACCATACTCGGGAGTTCTGTGATGAATAATTGGCTGCGCTGAAGCCAAAAGTACTCTCTCCGGAACTGGAGTAGGACCTGGCGTTAAAAGATACTTTTTCATTTTTCTTCCCCCTAAATAAAAATTAAGAACTAAGAACTGAAACTAAGATCTCCCAAAAGTAGATGCTTTTTACTTTACCATGTTGGAAATATCCACCGGAGAACAAAATTCCTAAAGAGGTAAATCTTAGTTTTCGATTCCTAGTTCTCTCTTTTGTTTTCCCGTTCTGTTTTTTCTTTTGCTTGTAATCCTGGTAACCTTTGGGCTAGTGGTAGACGGCTCAATTTTTTCCGTCCGGTTATCTTTGCACTTCTCTTTACCCTGGGAACCAAAGCTATTTTCAACACTTCATCTATGTTCTTAACTGGTACGAACTTCATTCTATTCTTGACCTCTTTAGGGATCTCTTTCAGGTTTCTCTCATTTTCCTGGGGAAAGATAACCGTCTTTATTCCTGACCTATGAGCTGCCAGCATCTTTTCTTTAAATCCACCTACTGATAAAATCCGCCCTCTTAGAGTTATCTCTCCGGTCATAGCTACATCTTTCATAACTGGCCTATTAGTTAATGCTGAAGTCAAAGCAACAGCCATGGTAATCCCTGCCGAGGGACCGTCTTTAGGAATCGCACCCTCTGGGACGTGAATGTGAATTTCTCTATCCTTGTAAAAATCCGGGGATATACCTAACTTGTCAGCGTTAGACCTGACATAAGAAAGTGCTGCCTGTGCGGATTCCCTCATTACTTCTCCCAGTTTTCCGGTAAGTGTGAGACTGCCCTTGCCTCTCATAATTGAAACCTCAATAGAAAGAATATCTCCACCCAATTCTGTCCAGGCAAGTCCTGTGGCTACGCCCACTTCGTTCTCACCCGGCTTCTCCCTGTGGTACCTGGGAATACCCAAATAACTATTAAGGTTTTTCGCAGTAATTTTTACAACTTTTCTGCCTTTTGCCGAGGCCAACTCCTTTGCTACCTTCCGACAGATATTTGCTATCTCCCTCTCCAGGTTTCTCACTCCCGCTTCCAGGGTGTAATCGCGGATTATCAAATTTAAGGCTTGCTCCGATATAACCAATTTGTTTGCATTTAGCCCATTCTCCTTGATCTGTTTTGGCACAAGAAATTGTTGAGCAATCTTAATTTTCTCGTCCTTCGTATACCCGGGGAATTTAATAACCTCCATACGATCAGCTAAAGAAGGCGGAACCGTATACAGCGTATTAGCAGTGGTAATAAACATCACATCGGATAAGTCGAATTCCACCTCTAAATAGTGGTCGGAAAAAGTGTTGTTCTGTTCAGGATCCAGAACTTCTAAAAGAGCTGCTGCTGGATCGCCTCTAAAATCCTGCCCCATCTTATCCACTTCATCGAGTAGAAATACAGGATTTCTCGATTTTATCTTACTTAGTGACTGAATTATCCTCCCGGGCAGAGCACCAATATATGTCCTGCGGTGGCCACGAATCTCAGCCTCATCGCGTATTCCTCCCAGAGACATACGAATGAACTTGCGACCCAAAGCACGGGCAATCGAACGGCCTAAAGATGTCTTGCCCGTACCCGGAGGACCGACAAAACAGATAATCGGTCCTTTCAACTTTTTCGTTAACTTACAGACAGCCAAATATTCCACTATCCTCTCCTTGGCTTTATCCAAACCATAGTGGTCTTCGTTCAAAATCCTCTCCGCCCTTTTAATATCCAGGTGGTCTTTGGTCCTGATAGCCCAGGGCACTCTGATTATCCAATCCAGATAAGTCCTGATTACCGTGGCTTCGGGAGAGAAAGGCATCATTTTCTCCAGACGAGAAATCTCTTTCTCCGCTTCTTTTGATACCTCTGGAGGTGCCTTGGATTTTCTGATTTTCTCTCTCAGTTCACTTATTTCTTTTTGGTAATCATCTGTTTCTTTCAGTTCTTTTTTAATTGCTTTGATCTGTTCATGCAGATAATATTCTTTCTGTGTCTTTTCAATCTGGTCACGCACCCGCACCTGAATCTTCTTCTCGATAGAGAGAATATCATTCTCCGTGGTTAAAATTTTGGATAACTCTACAAGCCTCTTTTTAGGATCCAATGTTTCCAGAATAAGTTGCTCCTGAAGTATTTTGATCGAGATATGAGATGCGATAATATCAGCTAAACGGCCGGGATCGTCAATGTTAGAAACTGACATTATAGTCTCTATGGGAATACGACGATTCAATTTTACATATTTCTCAAATAAGGTTATCACACTACGCATCAAAGCCTCAAGCTCTTGATTGGGAATATATGTTTCTAAATGCCTCTGAATCTTCACCTCAACAAATTCCTGTTGAGGAATAAGGTCTATAATCTTTCCTCTCTCTAAGCCCTCGACGAGGATTTTAATCGTACCGTCGGGCATCTTTAAAAGCTGGAGAATCTCTGCCACTACCCCCACTAAATAGACGTCTTCCTTTCCTGGGTTTTCAGTTTGAATCTTTTTCTGAGTCACCAGGAAAATTAACCGGTCTCGGGCCATTGCTTCTTCCAAAGCCCTGATCGATTTGGCCCGCCCTACTGCCAATGGAAGAACCATGTAAGGGAAGATTACCACATCTCTTACCGGCAGAAGAGGTAATACATCGGGTATGACAATAGATTTCTTAGACTTGTCCGGTATAATCAATTCAGCCTCCCTTCTTCTACTATTTTCCTTTGTAATAATACTGGCTCCTTCTCCTTATTTATAACCTCAGCGTCAATTACACATTCTTCTACGTCAGTTGTGTTAGGCAAATCGTACATTACATCCAACATAACATCCTCCATAACAGTCCGTAACCCCCGGGCTCCACTCGACCTCCTAATCGCCTTTCTGGCAATCTCTTTTAAGGCATTACCTGTCACCGTCAGTTTTACATTCTGGAGAGAGAATATTTTCTCAAACTGCCTGATTAGAGAATTTTTCGGCTCAACCAGAATCCTGACCAGAGCAGCCTCATCTAACTCCTCCATCGTAGCAATCACCGGAAGTCTGCCAATGAATTCAGGAATTAATCCATAGTTAAGAAGGTCTTCTGGTTCTACGTATGAGAGAATCTCGTTAAGATTTCTTTCTTTCTTACTTTTTATTGGTGCCCCAAATCCCAAAGATTTTTCCCTGATTCTACTTTCAATTATCTTTTCCACACCATTAAATGCTCCACCACAAATGAAGAGAATATTAGTTGTATCTACAGGGATAAAATCCTGCTGCGGATGTTTCCTTCCTCCCGTAGGAGGGACATTGGCTATTGTCCCCTCCAATATCTTCAGAAGTGCCTGCTGGACACCTTCTCCAGAAACATCACGTGTTAGCGAAGGGGCATCTCCTTTGCGCGCAATCTTATCCACTTCATCTATGTATACAATGCCTCTTTCAGCCTGATGGCGATTGAAATTTGCACTCTGCAAAAGCCTGAAAACAATATTCTCAACGTCCTCGCCAACATAACCAGCCTCTGTTAATGCAGTGGCATCGGCGATAGCGAAAGGGACATCCAATAGGCGAGCTAATGTCTGGGCCAGAAGCGTCTTTCCCGTCCCTGTGGGACCAATTAATAAAATATTCGACTTCTGCAATTCCACTTCATCAGCAACTCTTTGCCGGGAAGTGGGGTAGAGAGAATCCAGACCTACCCTTTGATAATGATTATATACGGCAACCGCCAGTAACTTCTTAGCTCTTTCCTGCCCAATAACGTATTCATCCAGGATAGCCTTAATTTCATATGGCTTGGGCAGAATTTTTTTAGTTTTCTTTTCTTCCTCTACAGTGATTTTGCTTAGTAAATTGTAAGAGAGCCGAATACATTCGTCACAAATGTACACCCCATGGCCGCCAATGAGTTTCTTCACTTCATTTTTATTTTTGCCACAGAAAACGCAACTCAAAGATTCTTTTCGATCAGTAAGTTCAACCATAATTAAACCCTTTTAAGCTCAAAAACCACTACATCCCAAAGCGAGGGAATTTGGTGAAGCGAGCATTAGAATTTTTAGCCAAAAATCGAAGAAAAGAGTTTATCCCCGCGAAGACAGGGGAAACTCCTGAGATTTTTAGCGGTGGTCAAAGACCAAAAAATTCTCAGCGAGCGAATCAAATCCCGAGCATCTCTTTTATTTTCTCTCCACAATTACTTCGTCAACCAGGCCATAGGCTTTTGCCTCTTCGGCCTGCATAAAGAAATCGCGGTCAGTGTCCTTCTCTATTTTCTCCATAGGTTGACCCGTATGTTTCGCCATAAGCTCATTCATCTTGGCTTTCATACGCATAATTTCCTTAGCTTGAATACCAATATCAGTTGCTTGACCCTGCACTCCCCCCAGAGGTTGATGTATCATTATGCGGGAATTGGGCAGGGCATATCGCTTTTTCTTTGTCCCGGCAGCAAGAAGAAGTGCTCCCATACTGGCTGCCTGACCCATACATATTGAAGAGATATCCGGTTTAACATATTGCATCGTATCATAAACTGCAAGACCGGCAGTTACCACTCCTCCCGGACAGTTAATGTATAAGGAAATATCTTTATCCGGATCCTCTGCTTCCAGAAACAGTAATTCAGCGATAATCACATTGGCAACTTCATCGTTTAAAGGGGTACCCAGAAAGACAATCCTATCCCGCAAAAGACGGGAATAAATATCAAACGCTCTCTCTCCTCTTTGTGACTGCTCAATCACCATGGGAATTAACTGCCCAAAAGTCTTTGATTTCATACATTACCCCCTCACCCTAACCCTCTCCCCTTGGGGAGAGGGCAACTTTTTTGTTTATTTTCTTTTCTCATTCATAATTTTAGCATTTTTTATCAAAAAGTCAAATACTTTATTTTCTCTCATTCTGCCTGTGATTTGTTCTATATTTTCATAAAAGTATTTCTTTATTTCTTCTTCTTTTTCTTTAGTCGATTTTACCGTTTCCTCTATCTCTTTATCTATTTCCCTGGAATCAACCCGGATATTCTCTTTCTCCGTTATCCGGGAAAAAATTAAGGCGCTACGGACCTGTTTTTCTGCCAGGTCACGATATTTCTTCCGCAGGACTTCCTCATCCGCTCCGATATCTTCAGAAGCAAGCCCACGACTCTCGAGGTAAACCTTCATTTTTGACATTAGATAATCGAGTTGTTTTTCCACCAGAGAATTGGGAACCGCCACGGGGTTATTCTCAATCAGCCTGTCAACAATCTGTTCTCTCATCGCCTCTTCTGCTTTATACTCCTCCCGCTTAATCAAATTTTCCCTCAATTTCTCTTTCAATTCTGGCAAAGATTTAACCCCTAACCCCTGAGCAAAAGCATCGTCAATTTCTGGTAACCGCATTTCCTTAATCTCTTTAACCTTTGCCTTGAAGAGAATCTTCTTCCCCTCCAAATTTTTGTTAAAATAATTATCCGGAAAATTCACCTCAATATTCTTCTCTTCGCCTTTTTCCATCCCAGTCAATCCTTCGGAAAACTCCTTAAGAAAAATAGGATTTTCAACGTTGATTAACTGATTCTCTCCTCGAAGGTCACTCAGGGGTTTGCCGTTACCGAATCCTTGATAATCGATTACCACATAACTTTTTTTGTCCACTACGTTATTACTGGAAACCACAAGCTGTCCATTCCTTTTCTGCAGTTCCTTCAGACTTTCCTCTATTTCAGAATCACCCATGACTTTTATCTCTCTTTTTATCTTGAGCTTTTTATAATCCCGAGGCTCAAAACGAGGCATTACTTCCACCGCCGCCTGAAAAGATATTGGATTTCTATTATCAAAATCGAATTTAAGCTCGGAAATCTTTGCCGGAGTAATAGGGTCGATTCCCTTCTCTTTTACTACCTGGGATAATGCGCCCGGGATAAGTGATTCTAAAACAGCTTCCTGGCAACGAGACTTGAATTTCTCCCTCAAAAAAGTAGGTGGCACCTTTCCTCTACGGAAACCGGGTAAAACAGCATCCTTTTGAATCTTATTATATGTCAACTCTATTTCCTTTTCCACTTCTGCTTGAGGAATCTCAATCTTGAAAACAAACTCACATTCGTTTTTCTTGGACATTTCTGTCTTTAAATTTTCCATAGTTATCGTCGGGCTCAATAAATTGAGCCCCTACATAAAACCGACAATTTCGGACTTTTGTAGGGGTTTGATTTATCAAACCCGTTATCTCCTAATTGCCATTGAGGTAATGCCGCGGGAGAGATTCGAACTCTCAACTCCATACAATTGGAGACTAGGTCCTAAGCCTAGCGTGTTTGCCAATTTCACCACCGCGGCAAGTGGGCCATGGAGGAATCGAACCTCCAACCTCCTGCTTAAGAGGCAGTTGCTCTACCGATTGAGCTAATGGCCCAAAAAAGTATTCCCTTCGGGAATACTTCCATAGGGGTTTCACCCCTCTGGCGTTCACCCCGATTCCATCGGGGTTCTCTGTCACCCCTTGGGGGAAATCTGATTATTTCCCCCAAACCCCCTAATCCGCATCCCGATTTTTTATCGGGATGCTATATATTCAAAACTGCCTTGTCTTACCTGGCACGCCCGGTGCGATTCGAACGCACGACCTGCGGATTCGAAGTCCGACGCTCTATCCAGCTGAGCTACGGGCGCATCGTCCCGATTTCCAATCGGGACTCTCAAGTGGGAGAACGTAGTTCTCCCCCCTTGCGTCCCTCGACAAGCTCGGGACTGTTATCCCCCTCTCCCTAGAGGTTCTCCCTTAACCCGACCCTTAATTGTTGAGAGAGAATTGTCGTCCTATTTATATCACATTTAAATTTCTTTGTCAACCCAGATAAAAAACCGCCACATTTATAGGATGGGCGGTTCATTACAATTTTGCATTATTTTTGAGAATCTATTTCTTTCTTAAAATATGATAGAAACAGAATAACAAAAGAAGAAATATGCCTAACCAAGAAAATATCAGAAAAAACCAACCCGAACTTGTCATTTTTCCTGCCTGATTAATATTTTTCTCTTCTTCCACGCGTACGCTACAGAAAGTGCTAACACTATAAATATTACCAGTATCAAAACCCTTATGAACAAAACGTATGGATATTGCTCCGGCGTAACATTCCTCATTGTTATTGTGGGTAAGCCTTCCTTAACTAGCCAGAATCCAAGGATAAAAAGCAAAAATAGGGGAGTAATATATTTAATGATGAACTTATAAAATTTGGGAATGACAATATCTGCTCCGTAATGAATCTCTTCCCAGGCGCGGTCGATACCAAAAATCCAGGCAAACACTATCGTCTCAATAGTAGCAAAAAGCACAAGACAGAATGTCCCTCCCCAAAAATCGAGTTCGTTCAACACTCCCCTTCCTAGTAAAAATATAGATGGCTGGCAGAGAATAAATGTAACTACTCCAAATATAATTGCTGATTTCTCCTTGGTTGCATCGAATTCATCTTCCAAAAAACTTATGACAGGCTGTGCTAAAGAGACACTGGAAGTCAAGCCAGCCAAAAAGAGAAGTGTAAACCACAAGAAAGCAAAGATTGCACCCAAAGCAATTTTTTGAAAAATCAGCGGCATGGTAACAAACCCTAAATTGAAGGCTCCACTTTGAGCAA
Source organism: uncultured Clostridia bacterium (assembly GCA_964403285.1). GTDB lineage: Bacteria > UBA6262 > WVXT01 > WVXT01 > WVXT01 > WVXT01. The sequence continues at coordinate 14,397 of CAYOFG010000032.1, forward strand.
TATTTACAATCGCCCGAGGGCCAAAGAAGACAAAGGCTGCTGGAATAACGATACTTCCGCCCAAAATAACCTCAGCAAATTCGTTCGTTGCTGCCGCAGTTAATCCAGAAAGAGCAACATCATCGCGCTTAGTCAAATAACTCGCATAAGTAAGAATTACGCCGATTCCCACACTGAGAGTGAAGAATATTTGACCACTAGCAGCAAGCCAAACTTTGGCGCTTCTTAAAACGGCAAAATTTGGATTCCACAGAAATCCTAATCCATTGACTAAGTTCCAGTCTGGTTTTGATAAATTGGGCGTTCCTAAACTCAATACACGAACAGTCAGTATAATTCCACAAATTAAGAGTACAGGCATTGCCCAGTTACATAATTTTTCTATCCCTTTACGAATCCCATAATAAATGATGAATACATTTAACGAAAATGTAATTATGAAGAACAGGTATGCCCAGCCAATGCCATGAAAATACTCATTCGATTGCAACCCCTGGTAACCTTGTAGAAACGACTGCATCGCTTGCTGTGTGGTTGCTGAAGCGTATCGCCCAGTAATGGAAAAAAATGCATAGCCCAATAACCACGACTCCACATAGGTATAATATATAAAAATGAGAATAGGACCAAAAATCCCTATTACACCAAAATATTTAATAAAACGGCTCTTCTCCCACATCGAATGGAAAATACCCGGGGCTGTGCCATGGCCGAATCCTCCACCGAATCTACCAGCAGTCCACTCTATCCACATTAAAGGAATACCGAGAAGGAGAAAAGAGATAAAGTAGGGTATCATAAATGCGCCACCGCCATTCTGTACAGCCTGTACGGGAAACCGCAAAAAATTTCCTAGCCCGACTGCCGAGCCAGCGACTGCAAGGATAATCCCAATTTTGCTTCCCCAAGCTTCGCGCGTTTTATTAGTCCCTACCATATTTTCCCCTCTTCCTTACGTTGGCTCAACGTGAATCAGTACTTTAAAATTAGGGAGTTCTCTCTTTATATCTCTTTCCAGGTGGTCGCATACCCGGTGAGCTTGCTCAACGCTAATTTTCTTCGCCATAGCGAGATGGAGATAAACCTGTTCTTCGTTTCCTTTTCTTACTATGGATAAATCATGAAAATTTACAAACTTCTGGTAATGACTTTGCAAAATCCTGATGATGATTTCTAATTTTCTATTCTCTTCTTCTCTTCTTTCAATTCCAGGATTTATATGAATCATAAGATTGCCAATATTTTTCAATTTCTGCACTAGCGATTTTTCGATTCGATTAGAAATCTCGTGCCCTTCTTCTATAGACAAATTGGCGTCAATTTCAACACTCAAATCGATTGAATTCCTCCAACCCATGTGACGAGTCTTGATATCATCAATTTTCCTCACGCCTTCTACACTCAATGTGCCCTTTCTAATTTCCTCAATAAAATCCTCGGGCAGGGAAGTGTCCATCAGTTCTCTCAAAGAGGGAAGAAGAATCTTTATTCCCATCCTAAAAATGAATAGAGTAACAGCTAAACCAGCCAGAGGATCGAGGAAGGTGTAACCAAGTCTGGCACCCGCTATCCCAATCAAGGCTGGTATAGATGAAAGTGCGTCAGCACGCTGGTCATAGGAGCTAGCCAAAACGGCTAAGTTGTCAAATTTCTTACCTATATAATAAGTGTACCTGGACAAAGATGCATTCGATAAAATTGAAACCAGAGCCGCCACAAGAGGTAAAAGCCCCGGTACAATTCTAATCTTTAAGAAAAGGGCGCTCAGCGCACGATAAGCAAGGACAATGGAGATTCCGAACAATAGAAAACTTATAGAAAGTGCTGCTATTGATTCCGCCTTTCCGTGTCCGTAAGGGTGGTCTCTATCAACGGGCTTTTGAGAAATTTTCACACTAGTTAAAGCGAGAAAGCTGGCGAAAATATCGGAAAGAGAATGGAAGCCGTCAGAAAGCATCGCCTGGCTCCGTCCAGAAATTCCGGCGGATATTTTAAATAGGGTTAAAAAGAAACCTGCCCAGATGCC
>CAYOFG010000033.1:0-3523 GCA_964403285.1 uncultured Clostridia bacterium
GGTAGGGAAATAGTTGACGGAGTCTGTGAAGGATGCGGCGAATCCTATGACGATTGTACCTGCGAGAAATTGTAGTATGGGAGTTGGTATTCAATAGGGACGAGGACTCTATGGGTGGCGCGGTAATGAAGGAAAGGAGCAGAAAAATGGCGAAGAAGAAAGGAAAGAAGAAAAAGAAAGGCGCGAAGAAGAAGGGAATAGTGGTTCCTGGTATAGGAGAATAAAAAAAGAGCGCGCTGAATTTCTCGGCGCGACCAAGACGAATTTCGACGAAAATCCCGAATCTGCCAAGAAAAGCGATTCGGGATTTCATTATGTGGGGGAATTGTGAGCATGAAAGAAATTTGGAAAGTGGTTGTTATTTTGGCGCATGCGTTTGTGGGGTGGGTTCTATGCGGAGCTATTATGGGAATTGGAAGAAGGGTGCGTGCTTAAACCGTAACTTCGCCATATAAAGGGATTTTTTATTATAAGTATGGAAAGGGAATGTAGCTGCAGAGCGATAGAGGCTGTGTCGCAACCCTGTCTTGGGTAGTCGCAGGCTTTAGCCTGCGTAATTTCTCCGTCGACAACGCAACCTGAAGGTTGCGGCTACCAAGCAAGAAATCCGGTTATCACACAGCCTCGACAGCTCTGCTTTTATTTTGTTAGCAAAGCTTCGCTTTGCTGCTACAAATCAAGAGCTACGCCCATAAAGGGCTACACTACAAAAAAGTATTGCAAAAGATTAGGATTTATGGTAAACTTTACAAACAAACGTTAGGGAGAAAGGATCTTAATGCTTTCCATTGGACTAAGTAGTGCGGTTTTAGGAATTGAGGCTTATGCAGTAAAGGTGGAAGTAGATATCTCTTCTGGACTTCCCCATTTCTCTACGGTCGGTCTTCCCGATACAGCAATCAAGGAGAGTAAAAGCAGAGTCCTGGCAGCGATTAAGAACTCCGGATACGAATTCTCTATGAAGAAGATTACGGTCAATCTGGCTCCTGCGGCAATAAAGAAGGAGGGTGCTGCTTTCGATTTGCCCATTGCCTTAGGGATTTTGGCTGCCAGTGGTCAATTATCCCAGGACAGGCTCCAGAAGTATATAGTTCTGGGAGAACTATCATTGGACGGTAGTGTGCGCAAGGTCAAGGGAATTTTGCCCATTGCCCTGGCGGCAAGAGAGGCTGACGTAGAGGGTTTAATTGTTCCTGAGAGGAACAGAAAAGAAGCTTCGGTGGTGGAAGGTTTAAAGGTTTTTCCGGTTAGAAATTTGAAAGAGACCGTCGATTTTTTGAACGGAAGTAACGAGCTTTCTTCCTTTTCTATAAATCTGGAAGAGGAATTTGAAGATAGGCGTAATTATGAGATAGATTTTGGTGATGTCAAAGGTCAGGAATATGCCAAGCGCGCCCTGGAAGTCGCTGCCAGTGGTGGACACAACATACTTCTAATTGGGCCGCCCGGGTCTGGTAAGACCATGCTGGCTAAGAGGTTACCGTCAATTTTGCCGGCAATAACCTTAGATGAGGCATTAGAGACCACAAAGATTCACAGTGTCATTGGTCTAATCTCTTCCGGCTCGGCAATTGTAGGTACCAGGCCTTTCCGTTCTCCCCACCATACCATATCTGACGTGGCATTGATAGGAGGCGGTTCTTTTCCCAGGCCTGGCGAGGTTAGCTTAGCCCATAATGGGGTCCTGTTTCTGGACGAGCTTCCTGAATTTCACCGCAACGTTTTGGAAGTTTTGCGTCAGCCTATTGAGGATGGTATGGTGACTATTGCCCGGGTAAGTACCTCTTTAACTTATCCTGCCAAGTTTATGCTGGCGGCAGCGATGAACCCCTGCCCCTGCGGGTTCTGTGGCGATTCACAGAGAGAATGCACCTGTACTCCTTTCCAGATTCAGAAATATCGAGCTAAAATCTCAGGGCCATTACTTGACCGAATCGATATGCATATTGAAGTGCCGGCAGTTAAGTACCAGGAGTTGACACTGGATACAGAAGGGGAGTCTTCATCAACAATTCGTACTCGCGTTCAGAAAGCGAGAAATATACAGAAAGAGAGATTTAAAAAATATAAATCAATCTATTGTAACTCTCATATGGAGGCAAAATATATAAGAAAGTATTGTATTCTGGAAAAAGAAGCCCAGAAGTTATTGAAGGACGCAATTGAGCGTTTGGGGCTTTCAGCGCGGGCGTATGACCGCGTTCTAAAAGTTTCCCGCACAATTGCAGATTTAGAAACAAAAGAGGATATTGCCTCCCATCATATTGCTGAGGCTATCCAGTATAGAAGTTTAGATAGGAATCTATGGATGTAATTTCGACTCGAGAAGACTAAAAAGTTATGGAAAGGAGTAAAAATGAAAAGAGGAATTCTTATTTTTCTATTGTGTAGTCTATTGACTTTAGGTATCTTCTTTGCCCAGGCTCAGGAAGAAGATGTGGAAACCTTACCTCCCGAACCTTCTGCAGAAGAAGTTCCTGTTTTTAAAGAGGAAGTAGAAATTCCTACGTTTGAAGAGAAAACGGAGGAAGCTCTGCCTTCTGAACCTTCTGAAGAAGAGATTACTTTTGAGGCGGAAGAAGAAGCCGTGGAGCCGAGCGAGGTTCCCGCTGAGGAAGCTCAAGTGGAGAAGCCTCAAGAAAAGGTGAAGGAGGCTGTAACTGAGAAAAGAGTTCTTCCTGAAAAAGATATTCCTGAGGGAATGGAACTTGTGCTTAAGGCTTACGAAGTAAAAATGGGAGATTGTCTTCACGAAATCGCCAACCGGTACTACGATGACCCTTCTTTATGGGAAAAGATATGGGAGTATAATAAGTATATAAAGAATCCACACTGGATTTTTCCTGGTGATGACCTGATAATTCCCACGTATCAAAAAGTGCAAGTATCGGAAGAGATGCCTGGTAAGGAGCTGGTGGTAAAATTAGAAGAGATTAAGCCAGGATTCGAATATGAAAGGGATATCTTTATTGCTCCTCCCGATTTTGCATTCGATGGATATATTGCCGGAGTAAAAGAAAAGAAATTTATGACAGCATATGGAGATATAGTGTTCATCGATCTGGGGAAAAATCAGCAGGTTAAGCCAAAGGCAAGGTTTATAATCTATCGAGAGGGGGACGAGGTTGTCCATCCCGTAACCGGTGAAGTTCTGGGAATAATCATTGAGAAGATTGGTGTATTGGAAGTCACAGCGGATATTCAAGAAGATAATTCAACTGCGGTTATAAGAGATAGCCGGAAACCGATAGAGATTGGTGACCCTATTAAATTGCAAGGAAAGAAAGAAGAGTAAGAAACTAAAAAATGATAAAACAGAATAAAAATAGGCAGGAAAAATTTACTCATATTGCTCCATATCTACACTATGATCCCTTGTTATTGTGAGATTCTATACTTGTGCCCACCGAATTCTTTCATTCATTCCGTATTTTTGCTCTATTTTGCCTAAGAAAACAATTGGTAGTGTAGGGGCTTGTCCCCGCCCCGATTTATCGGGGCACCCATAAACCCCGTTAGAAAT
>CAYOFG010000033.1:3623-9973 GCA_964403285.1 uncultured Clostridia bacterium
CTACACTACGTTCTTTTAGCGGATTGCTTGACATATGGTTGGGATTTTGTATATAATATTATACTTTGTGCCAAAATCTTATCTCCGTAGAGGAAAGAAATGGCAGATAAAATGGAACATTGGCTGACTCTAAGTATGATTCCTGGTATAGGAGCAACGAGATGCCAGAAGTTGTTAAAACATTTCGGGTCTCCGCAGGCTATACTGGGAGCAAATTTGGATGAACTTCAACACGTTGACGGTATCGGGGAGTACACAGCCAGGCAAATTGTTAGCACCAGAGATAAGTTAGATGTAGAAAAAGAGATATCCAGAATTAAAAAGCAAAAAGTTTCTATAGTAACATTTTCTGACGATAATTATCCGGTGAACCTAAGGTCGATTTTCGATCCCCCCATAGTTCTTTATGTAAAGGGGGAATTATTGCCAGAAGATAGAATTGCCATTGCCATGGTAGGAACCAGGCGACCGACTACTTATGGTAAAATGGTGGCAGAAAAAATGAGTAGAGAATTGGCTGAAAGAGAGGTAAGTGTAGTTAGCGGCTTGGCTCGGGGAATCGATACCTCTGCTCATAAGGGGGCTCTCTCTTGTGGCGGAAGAACTATTGCTGTTTTGGGATGTGGCATTGATATCTGTTACCCCCCGGAAAATAGGGCTCTTTTTGATGAGATTAGTGAACGGGGGGTTGTAGTTTCCGAATTTCCTATGGGCACGCGGCCAGAAAAAATGAATTTTCCTGTGCGAAATAGAATTATAAGTGGACTCAGTTTAGGGGTAGTGATCGTTGAGGCCGGCCATAGAAGTGGTGCTTTAATCACTGCTGAGTGTGCTTTGGAGCAAGGCAGGGAAGTTTTTGCTGTTCCGGGAAATATCTTCAATTTAGGAACCAAGGGCACGCATTCATTAATAAAAGAGGGCGCGAAACTAGTAGAGAATTGTGAGGATATTATTGAAGAGATACGTTGTTTAAGAGACGTTCTACCTGTATCTCCGGCGATAAAGTGTCTCAGGGAAGTGAAGTTGTCTCCAGAAGAAGAAAGAGTATATAATCTATTATCATTTGAGCCTATTCATATTGACTTGATAAGTAAACAGAGCGGTTTAGCTATAAACAGGGTTTCACCTGTTCTCATTAATTTGGAAATAAAAGGTAAAATTAGACAAGTAGCAGGAAAGATGTTTTTGCGCGTTCCGGAAGCACAATAATTACAAATCTGTAATCTGTAACCTGAAATCTGTAATCTGTAATTTGTAGTATAGGAGGAGAGTGTGGCAAGGAAAATAAAGGACGAGGACATATTCCAGGATGAAGAGAATTTTGGAATTAGAGAAATTAGAGAATATTTAGAGAAATTGAAATTGTCTGCAAGTGAATTGGAAGAGATGTTACTCGACGTTCTAGAAGAAAGTTTCCAGGAAGACTATGATTCCAAGGGACGGAAGAAACAGCTGCATTAAATTACAGGGTTAGTCCGTTGAGGTAAACCTATGGTTAAGGCTTTAGTTATTGTCGAATCACCCACTAAGGCGAAGACGATCGGAAAGATATTGGGGAAGAACTATGTAATTAAATCTTCCATGGGGCATGTGCGTGATTTGCCTCCTCGTAGGTTAGGAGTGGATATAGAAGATAATTTTAAGCCTACTTACGAGATTATTAAAAATAAGAAAAAGATTGTGAAGGATTTAGCCAGGGCAGTAAAGGAGGCGGAACAGGTTTATCTTGCCACTGACCAGGACCGAGAGGGAGAGGCCATAGGATGGCATTTAATTACCGTCACAAATACTGACCAGGCAAGAGTAAAACGGATAGTCTTCCATGAGATAACTAAAGAGACAATTGCTAATTCTCTGCGTTCGCCACGCCAGATAGATCTCCATTTAGTTAATGCACAACAGGCAAGACGTATACTGGATAGACTGGTGGGATATAAGCTCAGTCCTCTTTTGAGTGGCAAAGTCAGAAGAGGGCTTTCTGCAGGAAGGGTACAATCAGTAGCTCTTAGGTTGATTGTGGAGAGGGAAAAGCAAATTGAGAAATTTGTGCCTCAAGAGTACTGGACGATACTCGCCCATTTGAGTAAGAGGGATGAGGAACGAATCTTTACGGCAGGTCTCGTTTCCAGGGGAAAAAAGAAATTTAAGAAACTGGAAATTGCAGATGAATCACAGGCAAAAAAGATCTGTCGAGATTTGCAGGGTAAAGAGTTTATTGTCTACAAAGTGACCAGAAAGCCTAAGAAGCGTAATCCTCCTCCCCCATTTAACACCAGTAGTCTGCAACAGGAGGCTTCCCGAAAGTTTGCTTTCTCGGCGAGCAAGACAATGGTGATAGCGCAACAACTCTACGAAGGCATCGACATAGAAAAGGAAGAGAGTGTAGGGTTAATTACCTATATGCGTACAGATTCCTTTGCTGTCTCTTCTTCGGCTCAGGATGAGGCGGTAGGGTTCATCAGGAAAAAATTTGGCGAAAGCTACTTGCCCAAAGAGCCGAGGATTTACAAAAGTAAAAGTAAAGTTGCCCAGGAAGCCCACGAGGCTATCCGGCCAACCTCCTGCCTGCGCACTCCCGAAGCCGTATCGAAATATCTGAATGCATCACAACTTAGACTTTATAGTCTGATCTGGCAAAGATTCCTATCCAGCCAGATGGCTGCGGCGATATTTGACACAATAGCTGTAGATATCACAGCGGGTGATTATGTCTTTCGTGCCACAGGACAGAAGGTTAAGTTTCCCGGATTCCTTAGAGTCTATGAGGAAGAAAAGAAAGAAGAGGAAAGAATTCTTCCTCCCCTTGCAGAGGGTGATCGTTTAATTTTAAAAGAGGTCGTTCCCGAGCAGCACTTCACTGAGCCTCCTCCCCATTATACGGTTGCCAGTCTAATTAAGACTCTCGAAGAACACGGGATCGGTCGACCTTCAACTTATGCTCCCATAATAAGTACCCTTTTGGGAAGAGGGTATGTGACATTGAGGAGTAAACAGTTCCATCCGGAAGAGACGGGAATTATAGTTAGTGACTTGTTAGTTAAATACTTTCCCAAAATCATAGACGTTGGTTTCACTGCCCATATGGAGGAGAATCTGGATGAGATTGCCTTGGGAAAAAGGGAGTGGGTCGAAGTTCTGAAGAATTTTTATCAACCCTTTAAGAAAACCCTGAACATCGCGTATAAAAATATGAAGAAAATCAAACCGCAAATGACTAAGGAGAAATGCCCCAAGTGCGGAAGCGCCATGGTAATCAGAATTGGCCGCTATGGCAAATTTCTTGCTTGCTCTGCATTTCCTCGTTGTCGTTATACTCTTCCTTTAGACGAACAAGGGAACAAGAGAGTCACCCAGACGACCGAAGAAAAATGTCCAAAGTGCGGTAGCCCTATGGTGATCAAGTGGGGTCGGAGAGGCAAATTTCTCGCCTGTAGTGCTTATCCCAAATGCAAGAACACTAAGTCAATTCCGAAAAAAGAATAGACGAGGCAGAAGGGGATTGTCTCCGTAGATGGCAATGGAAATCTATCTGGACAAATTTATTACACATTTGAAAGTGGAACGGAACTTTTCCCCGCATACTCTGGTAGGTTATAAAGGAGACCTGAAAAGCTTTATTAATTTTTTGAAGAAAGATAAGATAGACAGTTTCCACAAGGTCGACCGTTTACAGGTGAGAAAGTTTCTGGCTCACCTTGCAGGTAAGAATTTTGAAAAGAGCACGATTGCCAGGAAACTTTCCAGCATCCGGTCGTTCTTTGTTTTCTTGACATGGGAAAAAATCATAGCTCAAAATCCGACAATTCATATTCCTACACCAAAACGAATGAAGAAAATACCTTCTTTTTTGGATTTGCATGAAGCAAAATTACTCTTGGAATTGCCTAACAGGAGAACTCTATTGGGCTTGAGGGACAGGGCAATCTTAGAGGTATTATACGGTTCGGGACTGAGAGTGAGTGAGCTGGTAAACTTGAATGTAAATGACGTTGACCTGTTAGGTGGGATGATTAAGGTGAAAGGTAAGGGATCAAAAGAAAGGTTAGTGCCCATTGGAGAGATGGGACTTGACTCTATCGCAAGCTATTTGAGGATGCGTCAACTGCCAGGAAGCTCTACTTTTTTTAAGGTTAAAAATTTCCATAATTTATCTTATAGCAAAGAACCATTATTTTTGAATTTTCAAGGGTCACGGTTAAATACGCAGAGTATAAACCGTGTTGTTCACAAATACATCAGGCTTGCCAGTATCAAAAAGGGAGTGAGTCCGCACACGTTGAGACATACATTTGCCACCCATCTATTAGATGCTGGCTGTGATTTAAGAGCTGTACAGGAAATGTTAGGACATGTCAGTCTATCTACTACTCAAGTGTATACCCATGTGACCACAGAGAGATTGAAGAGAATTTATAAGAAGTATCATCCTCGCGCGTGAAGAATTCTGAAATGCTCTTTTCAACGAACCGGCTGTTGGCGCAAGAAGAGCGATAGTTTTTTGAGGCTTTAATCAGGGAGAAAGAGCTATGAGGGAGAACGTAAAAATTCTCATGGAGGAGACGGGCTGTGACGAGGGTCAGGCTGAACTGGTCCTCCATTCGACGGAAAACAACTTAGAAAGAGCTATAAAATCTATAAATTTACTTCTTAAGTATATTGTAGTAATTAAAGGAAAGTTTATATGTAACCAGACCAATGTTTATGGACAGTTTATAGTCATTAGCCATCTCAATCAAAAGAGGGTCGTCCGTTTGGGTGCAATAGTCGCATACGACCCTACGATTTACGAGAGAGCCCTCGATTGCAAATGGCGCGACTTCGAAAAGAGGCTCTATGCAGATCGCCTCAGCGAGGGTTGTGCACACGAGTTAATTCAGAAGCTGGAGCAGAATTTAAACTGGCAGATTGCAAGCGATTATAGGAAGTCTTTTTTCCAGAATCTAAAAGATAGGAATTATGAAGAAATAACAGTCATCCTTCAATCAATCATCAGTAAATCTTTAGAGGACCCTTATCTCAAGGTAGAAATGGATGTCGAGGAACTTAATTTGAGTCAATTTAAGTTTCCCCAAGAGTCAACCATTATGACTGAGGGAGGGGTTAAACCATCCTTGAACGAGACGGAAGGATCGGTCAATAGAAAAGAGAGTACAATTATTCTAAATACGGAGTTGGTTAGCGACGATTCTTCTGCGTCAGTGGAAATTGAGAAACTCAAAAAAAACGATTTAATCTTAGTGAAAATTTTAGATTCACGGGATATTGCTCAGTATCTTTCCCGCCTTTTAGGTGGATGCAAAGGTGAAGAGGTAGTTCCCCTGTCCACAATAGTGGAAGAAGTGAAGGGAGAGGGAGAACGATGGGCAGTGAGGACAAGGTTTAGCCCGGGCATATTAGGCGAGGCTTTTGTAGAAAAGAAAGCAACAGTCAGAAGGCTAAAGCCTCAGAAGTTCATAATAGAAAAGAAGAAATTCTATTTGGGAATTTTAGGACTGGCATTAATTCTAGGGATAATCTTCTATATTCTAATGCGAGGGTAGAAAATGGGGTAAATTAAGGAGGGAACATGGCAGTTGTAACAATGAAACAGTTGTTGGAAGCAGGAGTCCACTTTGGACATCAAACGAAAAGGTGGAATCCCAAAATGGCTCAGTATATCTTCGGCGCTCGCAATAACATCCACATTATCGATTTGCAAAAGACGTTGGCGAAGATAAAGGAGGCTTATAAGTTCATTCGCAACATTGTAGCTAACAATCAGACGGTGCTGTTTGTGGGAACTAAACGTCAGGCTCAGGAAATTATAAAAGAAGAAGCAGAAAAGTGTGGGATGTTTTATGTTAATCAACGATGGTGGGGAGGTATGCTGACGAATTTTTCCACCATTCGCCAGAGCGTGGAGCGACTGAAGAAACTGGAGCAACTTCAGCAAGAATCAGAGTCTACTACTCTCACCAAGAAAGAATTGGCTAGAGTAGAGAAGGAAAAATCGAAGTTGGTAAAAGGACTATCAGGGATTAGAGGCATGGAGAAATTGCCGGGAACAATTTTTGTTATCGATCCCCCTCAGGAAGCAATTGCCGTATCGGAAGCAGTTAAATTGGAGATTCCGGTTGTCGCCCTGGTGGACACGAATTGTGATCCTGAGGGTATAAATTATGTAATTCCCGGAAACGATGATGCTATAAGGTCAATCAAGTTAATTACTCACCTAATCGCTGAAGCGGTGATTGAGGGTAAAGAGGTAAGAGAAAAAGTAGAAGTTACTGAAGAGGTAAAAGAGGAACTTCCTAAAGAAGAGGTAAAAGAGGAACTTCCTAAAGAAGAGGTAAAAGAGGAACTTCCTAAAG
>CAYOFG010000033.1:10073-15948 GCA_964403285.1 uncultured Clostridia bacterium
GAAGAGGTAAAAGAGGAACTTCCTAAAGAAGAGGTAAAAGAGGAACTTCCTAAAGAAGAAGTAAAAGAGGAAGATGAAGAAGAAAAAGATATGGATTTGGAAAAGGAAGGAGAAATAGATGCAGATAAGCAAGGACTTAATTCGGGAACTTCGGAATAAGACGGGTGCGGGAGTAATGAATTGCAAACAAGCATTATCAGAGGCTGGTGGAGACATTGAAAAGGCTCAGGATATTTTGAGAGAGAAAGGGAGTGTCGTAGCCATCAAACGTTCTGCGAGAGATACAAAAGAAGGATTGGTCTCTTCCTATATCCATAGCGGGAGTAAATTGGGTGTTCTGTTGGAGATGAACTGCGAGACCGATTTCGTTGCCAAAACGAGTGAGTTTTCTCAATTAGCAAAGGAATTAGCAATGCAAATAGCAGCCATGGACCCTCTGTGGATTAGACCCGAAGATGTACCTAAAGAAGTTATTGAAAAGGAAAAAGAAATATATAAGAAACAAGCACAGGAATCGGGGAAGCCGGAAAAAGTTATAGAGAAGATTGCTCAAGGTAGACTGGAAAAATATTTCACTGAAGTCTGTCTCCTGGAGCAACAGTACATAAAGGATCCTAAACTTAAGGTCAAGGACCTCATAACAGAAACGGTCGCCAAACTGGGAGAGAACATTAGAGTGGGACGGTTTACTCGGTTCAAGGTAGGAGAGGAATAGAAAGCCGGAGTCCCCGATTTCATCAGGGGAGGAAGAAAATAGAGAGGGGGGAGGAAAATGACAAAGGTCAAATATAAGCGCGTTATTTTGAAAATGAGCGGGGAAGTTCTGATGGGTAAGCACAAATATGGCATCGATCCCCAAGCGATTAGATTCTTTGCTGGAGAAATAGGAAAAGCCTACTCTCTGGGTGTACAACTTGCCGTGGTAGTTGGTGGCGGAAATATATGGAGAGGGCTTTCTCCTTTTGCCCAGGAGATTGACAGAGTTACAGCCGACTATATGGGAATGTTGGCAACAATAATTAATGGACTGGCTCTGCAAGATTCGCTGGAAGAGCTGGGAATTCCTACCAGAGTGCAGACGGCCATAGAGATAGCCAAACTTGCGGAGCCTTTTATTCGCCGCAGAGCAATCCGCCATTTAGAAAAGAAAAGGGTAGTTATCTTTGCTGGAGGAACAGGAAACCCTTATTTTACGACTGACACAGCTGCAGCGTTAAGAGCAGTAGAAATTGGTGCGGAAATAATTTTGAAAGCGACAAAAGTCGATGGGGTTTATGACCGAGATCCCCTAAAGTATAAAAAAGCCAAGAAATTCAGTAGTCTCACCTTTATGGAGGCAATAAATCGTCGATTGAAGGTTATAGATGCAACGGCGCTTTCCCTTTGCTGGGAAAATAAAATACCCATTATGGTATTCAATATAAGCAAAGCCAGGCAGATTGAAAAAGCAGTCCGGGGAGAAAAGGTGGGTACAATAATCAAATAAGGAGAGAATACTGCGTATGGCAAAAAACATTTATGATAAAGTTGAACTGCAAATGGAAAAAGCGATTGAGGATTTGAAGCACGAATTCACGATTATTCGTACGGGTCGTGCTTCCACTACCTTGTTAGAAGGTATTCGAGTTGCCTACTATGGAACTCAGGTCCCCATCACTCAGGTTGCCAATGTTGTTATCCCAGAGGTAAGATTAATAGAGATAAAACCCTGGGATAAAAGCGTTCTCCCTGAGATAGAAAAAGCAATCATAAAGTCTGATTTGGGATTGAGCCCGCTGAACGATGGGAAAATTATCCGTCTCAAAATACCCGCCTTAACTGAAGAACGCCGCAGGGAGCTGGTAAAGAGAATCGGAAAGGTCGCGGAGGACCACAGGGTGGAACTGCGGAACATTAGAAGGCAAGCCAAAGAAGAGTTGGGGGAATTAGAAACAAAAAGAGTGATTTCAGAAGACGAGCAGTTTAAAGCTACAGAAAAAATCAATCAGCTAACAAATGAATATATTGAAAAGATTGAAGAAACTCTCAAGCATAAAGAGAAAGAGATAATGGAAGTATAATAATAGATTTCAGATGATAGAAATATAATGGTAATAGGGTGAAGAAGTTGGTTGAATACGAGGAACTTCTTAAGCTAATTGATAAAAAGAGACTTCCTCAGCATATAGCAATCATTATGGATGGTAACGGTCGTTGGGCGAAGAGACATAATCGCAGACGAATCGTAGGCCATCTGGAAGGCACAAAGGCGATAAAAAGAATTGTAAAGTTCTCTGGAGAAATAGGAATTAGAATACTCACGCTTTTTGCTTTTTCTACAGAGAACTGGAACAGGCCCAAGAGAGAAGTCCGGGCTCTGATGAATCTGCTGTACAAATTCTTAAGACAGGAGATAAATAATCTCCAAAAGAATAACATTAAGCTTCTGGTCTCTGGACAGGTGGAGAGATTGCCCGTTAAGGTGCGTGTTGAATTATCTAAAACGATAGATGCTACCAGGGAAAATAATAAACTGATTCTGAATTTAGCTCTGAGTTATGGTGGTCGGGAAGAGATAGTTCGTGCCTGTCAGGAGATTGCCAAACAGATTTCTAATAAAAGTAAGAAATTAAAGGATATTGATGAACAATCTTTTAATAATTATCTGTATACCACTGGTCTACCTGATCCTGACCTGTTGATTCGTACCAGCGGTGAATTCAGGATAAGTAACTTTCTTCTGTGGCAGATTGCCTATTCCGAAATTTATGTTACTCCGGTTCTCTGGCCAGATTTCAACCGCCGGGATTTGCTTTTGGCATTGATAGATTATCAGAATAGGGAGCGTCGTTTCGGTAGGGTGAAAAGCGGATAAGAGAGATAATGGGGCGAATAAAGACACCATTAGTTGTTATTCCCATATTGCTTTTAATAATACATTGGGGGATTATCCCCTTTTTTCTTTTGGTTCTTGCTGGAGTTATCGTAAGCCTTCTCGAATTTTATAATTTGATGGAGAGGAGAAATTACCACCCCCAGAAGCTTTTGGGAGTGCTGGGAGGGTTTTTTCTTTGTCTCAGCTTTTTTCTCTTTCAGGAAAAGTTATCTGGTGGGCTGGGGGGATTCGTTGTTACCATATTTTTGTTTCTGGTTTTAATTGACGTAATTTTGAAGAAAGAAATCAAATTTGGTGTCTCTTCTGTTTCCGTAACTTTCCTGGGAATATTTTATATCTCCTGGCTGTTAAGCCATTTGATTCTCCTGCGCGACCTTCGCCCTCACGGAGAAGGGCTGATATATCTTCTATTTATAACTACCTGGTGTGTGGACACCGGTGCATATTGGGCAGGAACAAAGTTTGGACGGCACAAGTTGAGCTGTCTCATCAGTCCTAATAAGACCTGGGAAGGAGCCATTTCTGGTTTGCTCACAGGGATTGGTGTAGTTTTTGGTTGCCGAGCGCTATGGGGATTACAATTTTTCGCTCGCCTCAATTTAGACCTCAATTTTATTACTCCTATAGAATGTCTGGTCATCGGGCTTCTCTTGGGAATTGGTGGACAGGTGGGAGACTTGGCTGAATCACTGATCAAGAGAAATGCCGGGGTGAAAGATTCAGGTAACCTCTTTCCTGGTGGACATGGAGGAATGTTGGACAAAGTAGATAGTCTGATGTTCAATGGACCCCTACTATATTACTATGTCCAGTTATTTTTGCGCTGAGGTGAAGATAACTTGAAAAAGATCGCTATTCTGGGCTCGACTGGTTCCATAGGGGTTAATACGTTAAATGTGGTAAGAAAACTGGGCAAAGGTTATAAAATTATAGGAATTTCTGCCCAGAAGAATGTAGACTTACTAATAAAACAGATAATCGAATTTACACCAGCAATTGTAGCGTTGGGCAGCGAAGCGGCGGCCCAAGAATTGAAAAAGAGACTACATCATTTTCGCCCTCTTCCCAGGATTTATAAGGGGACTTCTGGATTAATTGAGTTTGCCCGGAATAGTGTTTCCAATTTTGTCGTTTCCGCCCTGGTGGGTGGAACCGGACTTTTACCTACATTAGCAGCGATTGAAGCGGGCAAAGATATCGCCTTAGCTAATAAAGAGATATTAGTGATGGCAGGTGGGTTGATTACTAAAGCTGCTGAGAGGAGAGGAACTAGAATTTTACCTCTGGACAGTGAACACAGCGCTATATTTCAGTGTTTGCGGGCGGAAAAGATAGAGAATGTTCGCCGTCTAATATTGACCGCTTCGGGAGGGCCTTTCTACAAATATAAGAAAAGTCGACTGGAAAAGGTAACTGTAGAAGAGACTCTACATCACCCAACCTGGCAAATGGGTAAAAAAATCACAGTTGACTCAGCAACCCTGATGAACAAGGGCTTAGAAGCGATTGAAGCCACTCACCTCTTCGGTATTGACATCAGTCGCATTGACATTTTGATTCATCCACAAGCAACTGTCCATTCCTTAGTGGAACTCGTCGACGGTTCGATTTTGGCTGAATTAGCAATTGCTGATATGCGCATTCCTATTCAATTTGCCCTTACCTATCCTGAACGCAATATGAGTAGATTGCAAGGATTAAAATTAGAAAAGATAGCACGTCTTACTTTCCACAAGCCAAATTTAAACAATTTCCCCTGTCTTGGCTTAGCTCTCAGGGCTGGTAGGATAGGAGGAACGATGCCCGTTGTTTTGAACGCCGCTGATGAGGTAGTTGTAGAAGCTTTTCTGGAAAGAAAAATAAAATTTACCGATATTCCCAAAATTATCGAATCAGTAATGACAGAACATATAGTAAATAAGAGACCGAGTTTGAAAAAGATCTTAGAAATAGACGAGTGGACAAGGGATAAGACGAAAGAGAAGATAAAATGCTCTTGACCGTATTTTCCATAGTAATCACTTTTGGACTGGTCATCTTTTTTCACGAGTTAGGGCACCTTGTTGCTGCCAAGAGAATGGGAGTTAGAGTAGAGAAGTTCTCTTTAGGATTTGGGCCTGAATGGTTAGGTTTTACTAAGGGAGAGACGCGATACGTAATATCCTTGATTCCTGTGGGTGGTTACGTTAAGATGGCCGGGGAGCATCCCGGGGAGCAGAGACAAGGAACACCCGATGAGTTCCTCTCTCAGAAATGGTGGCGGAGAATACTTATTGTTGCCTCGGGACCGGCAATGAATTTTATTTTAGGAATTGTTATTTTCTCCTTGATGGCATTTTTTGTAGGGATTATGGTTCCTCTCTATGAATCGACAGAAGTTGGTGGCGTGATGCCAGAGATGCCGGCGGAGAAAGCGGGTGTGTTAGAGAAAGATAAGATTATCTCCATAGATGGAAAGGAAGTCAATAACTGGAACGAAATGGCAGAAATAATCCATTCTAAGCCTGGTAAGGAGATAAGCATAAAAATTTTGCGCGGAAGGGAGGAGATACTCCTCAAAATCATCCCTCAATATGACGAGGTGAGAGGAGTGGGCCTGATAGGAATTGGCCCAGCCTGGCATACAAGAAAGTATAATTTTATATCTTCTCTTTTTGCAGGAGTTGAACAGACAGCATTCCTCATAGTTCTTACACTTAAATATATATGGCTGATGCTTCTGGGAGCAGTGAAGCCTGCTGTTACCGGTCCTATAGGAATTGCCCAGATGGTGGCTCAAGTGGCAAGGACGGGAGTATATCAATTGCTCTCATTGATTGCAGTAATCAGCACCGAAATTGGTCTGTTTAATCTTTTCCCTGTCCCCCTTCTGGATGGCGGTCATGCTACATTCTATCTTGTTGAAGGAATTACCGGCAAGCCCCTGGATGAAAAGAAGATGAGAATTGCCCAGGCCATTGGAGCAGCGATAATCGTTTTTCTTTTAGTTCTGGTTACTTA
>CAYOFG010000034.1:0-15865 GCA_964403285.1 uncultured Clostridia bacterium
AAGCCGAAATCTCGAGGACTGGATTGGCTGGACATGGATTCACCGGTCGCTTACACTCATTCCGGCCACAAGGATGTATAATGACCATCCAGCGTCGCTTCGCTCCGATCAGTGGCCGTTTTGATCCGGAATTACTGGCCGGATTAGCCGGAATATACAGAAAGCAGAAAGAGAGGAATCGCATCGAAGGGACATTGGGAGTGGAGAGACAACGATACTCTTCGGGACGCGTCCGCTATCGAGTGAAGGACGGCTCGGAGATCTGGATTCGGTCGGGGATCTTGGCGATGAATCTGAAGACAGCGCTGGCCAAGAGCTGAGAAGGAAACGGGAATCGGGGGATTCAGGGAGATCATATAAAGATGAATGCTTCGCCCCACTCCTTCTTTATGTCGATAATAAAGCATTTATCAGCAGACCCTATTTAAAATTGAAAATTAGAGCTTTTTCTGGGGGATCACATTTTGTCATTTTGGTACGCGATAATCCGGCTAGGAATTTTTTTAGTTATGAGGGCAATTTGGTAACTCTTTCATGCAAATGTTATATCAATCATCATTGCCCAACAAATTGCTTTCCGAGCCAGCTGAGATCGACATATCGAATAATTCCCTTAAGGGAATAGGCTTCACTGGAGGCCGGGCAGAAAAATCTTCTTTGTTTAACTTATCTAGTGATAACTTTCTGGAAAGAATTCCAAGCAGAGTAGGGTAACACAGCCTTCCTTGACAGCGTCCCATTCCTGCTCTTGACAGTCTTTTTATTTGTTCTAAGTGGAGAGAACCTCGTTCTATGCGTTCAGAAATAGCCTTAAAGTTAACCTCCTCACATCGGCAGACAATAGTTTCATTAGTGAGCAAGTCAAGAAGTCCAGGACGGAATGCATATATTTTTCTTAATAGCTCTTGATACCAGCGATGTTTGGATAAAACTTTTTGCAGTTTGGCTTGACCTATATCAGCATTTGTATTTGAAATACACCCAAGCTGCCTTGCGACCTCTAATCCCACAATTTCACCTTCAATAACAGCTGCTTTAACCCCCCAGATCCCCGTGCAATCGCCCGCAACAAAAATGCCTTCTTGTGATGTCTCATACTTATTATTAAATTGAGGTATCCATCCTCTAAGATAAGGATCACATATATGTTTACAGCCTGCTATATGGGTAAACTCAGTTGAAGGTATAAAACCAAAATTTAGAGCAAGTATGTCAACTTGGGCCCTTTGCTCTGTGCCATTAATTGGTTTCCATTGATTATCTACCCTCGCAAATACAACCTCCTCCAAAGAATCATTGCCTCTTGCTTCAATTATGATGCTGCTAAAATAAATGGGAATCCGCTGTTTTTTTATTATAGACATGTACTTAAATCCGCTTCCCAACAATCTCGGCTCCCGACTCAGCTTTGTAGCCCATCTAAGCCACTGGGTTTGGGAGGAACTTTCTAATATCAAAATGACTTCAGCGCCATTTTTTATGAGCTGTGAAGCAGTGAAATAAATAAGTGGGCCTGTCCCCGCAAGTATTATCTTTCCCTGGGGCATTATTCCTTGGCTCTTAAGCAATATTTGCACTGCACCAACAGTCATTATTCCCGGCAATGTCCAACCAGGAAATGCCACGGGGGCCTCATATGCTCCTTCTGCAATCAGCAATTTTTCCGCTTTTATTAAGGGTCGGTCCGAGTTATCAATTGATATGATCTTGTCTTCACCGAAAATCCCCCATGCCAACTTTTTATTTTGAAATTGTATTTTTTCTTCTGCAAATCGATCTTCAAGGCTTTTAAATATATCTTTATTCTGCGTATCTAATAATGATTCTCTGAATTTTAGAGGAGATATTATTTGGCGATAAATTTGTCCTCCGATTTGGGGGTCTTCTCCGATTACTAAAGCTTCAACTCCAAGCTTAGCCGCTGTGTTAGCAGCACTTATTCCTGCAGGACCTGACCCGACGATAACAAAGTCTTTTTTCTCCAATTGGGTGCTCCCTTAGCTCTGCTTATTTATCCGTTTTTATTTTCATAAACGGCTGCGCAAGAGTCTGACAGGCTCTAACCATAATTCCATTTTCGATTGTAACGATGCATTCATTACAAATTCCCATGCCGCAATAATAGCTTCTGGGACTCTGATTTTTTAGAGTTTTTCTCATAATCTTGGTACTGGTAGCAAGTATGACTGTTGCCAAGGTTTCTCCATGGTACGCTGTTACGGGTTTTCCATCTACCTGGATAGTGAAAGGTTCACCCCTATCAACCTTATCAATTCGCTTAAACATCACTGACGCCTCCTATATTATAAAAAAGCAAATCTGATTGAGCGTTAGGTTCGATTTCATTTTGCTCCACCGCTGTTCAAAATAACCTGAAATCACAGGAGAATCCATACGTCTGCGAGCATATTTGGCAATATTTTCCTCTTTTTCAAAAGCAGATTTCCCTCTTTTTCATTATCTGCTGTTAATTTAGGCAAAGTACGGCTTCAGGTGCTCCTGCTCTTGAACCACTGGGCACGTTTCGGTGGATTTGCCAATCCAATCCCATAAGCCCCAATGAGATAAAAAATTGAGCTGTTGCAACGCCGCCAAATCACTTAATGACCAGTTATAGCGGGACTGCATTTCCAGATACTCCAAAAGCATGGTGGCAGTCAATGCTGTCCAAATCTGAATTAAGGTGAGTCTTTCCGGGCATAGAATCTCGTTAAACGTATGATTTCATCCTTGACGATATTACGATTCTCGTGGACCAAAAGCCTTTTTTCAACTAGCCTGCAAGCACTGTACTTCAACCGTATCTCAAATTTCACCTTCATTTGTTTATTAGCGTAAGCTAATGTAAACTGTTCCGGGCCTCGAGCGGTTCCTAGATACCGGAGTTTTTTGAAAAAACTAGCCAGAGGCTTACAGATTTCTAGCAGAGAAAGGGCTTGCCTCAATTTGCAGAAAAGCATGGCCAAATTATATCCCCCAACTGGAAAAACATTTCGCACTGTGTTCAGCACCGGTCCGCTTGACTAGGCGCTCAAACTCTAACCGCGGAAAATGGGATGGCAATTGGCTGAAACTGATTTTATATTTATTTATGTCAGCGCTCCAAGAACCTTGGGTAAATTCTACACATATCGATTTTCCCGGATCGGCAGCTCCCTAAAATTTATTTTGGACAAGAATGATTTTGGCTTATTTCTTAAATTTTTGGGTACATTAAACATCCTTTAGTAATATCTCCGCCGAACCTCTTACCATTCAACAAATACTAATCGGGATATGATCCACTATTCTTAAATAGATTGTCAAGGTACAAAATTTAATAGATTAGATGATAAAAATTCACTGTTTTCTTTAAACGGCGCGTTGCCATAATAATTTTAGTATACAACATTATTGGCGCCAGTGTCCTTTATTAGGGCATACCAATAAACAAACCATTTTCGATCTTGTTCCATTCTAACGAAGTAGCCTCCTGCTAAGTAAGATCTTCATCTTCTGCCCTATTTCTTTCTTTTCTTATCTGGTTATATTCTAGTATCATCAAATTTAAATCGTGGGTACTTAGGCTAGCTCCTTCTTTTGTTGGTTCGGTTAAAAAGCGCCTGGGTAAGGTGTCTGTTGAGCTATCCAGACCTTCTCGTAAATTGTACTCGCGCGTTTTTTGCGTAATACGGTTAGCAATAATTTCTAAATCACCTTTATGAAACCTTCTTCCTGTGGAAGCTTCAAACAGGGCAGAAATTTCTTCCCAATAAATAAAATCCCTAAAGAATCTACACAAAATCAGACAGTCAAAAAGCGCTGCCCTATCCTCATAATCAATAAGAAGCTTCGCTTTGCCAGAAATTTGGCTGGTCTTTATCTCTCCCGAAAGTTCTGCTTTATAAAATGTTCCTCTAAGGTGACAGGCTCCGCGGGCCGCGGTGGCATATGATAACCCCATACCCTTCAGAACCCTAGGATCAAATCCCGCTGGCTCAAGTCCTTTTACATGTACGGCATAATCTTCTAGACCAAGTTCATTGGCAGCATTCTTTATGCCTTCTGCAAATATTGCACCCACGTCTTTTTTCTTGGCAATTAGTCTATAAAGTTCAGCGATTCGATCTGGTTGGTTGTAATCTATTTTAAATTTAGTTTTTCCTTTTTTAAAGGCTTCAACTGCAAAGGCAGAGATATTTCCTGCGCTAATAGTGTCAATTCCTAAACCATCGCATATATCATTTAAAAAAACCACTTCCTCAAGGCTATCAATTTCGTTGAGTCCACCGATAGCATATATTGTTTCATATTCAGGGCCTTCAATTTCAAGACCCTGATGTCTCCCGTATTTGACTTTTGATCTTTTTGTACATCTTAGAAAACACGGGGGGCAAGAATGAGCCGTAATTTCGAAATTTTCCCTCATGTAATCAGCTGAGAGGTTTTCCCATTTTTTGAAATGCCCTGCTGACCAGTATCGAGTGGGGAAGCAATTAAAATGATTTGTAACTGCAACCTGCATCGGAGTCCCAAATTTTTGAAAAAGGGATGTTATGGGCGAGTTTTTTCCTTTTTTCGCCGTTTCAATGATAATCTTTTTTAGTAAATTTTCGTCTTCAATTCTCGCTTTTTTGGATCCAGAAAAGGATAGTCCTTTCAAATTCTTTGATCCTAATACCGCTCCCATTCCTCCGCGGCCAAGGCTCCTCCAGCGATCTGATTTAATACAGGCGAATTTAACTAAGTTTTCGCCGGCTGGGCCGATAACCATTGCGCTTGAATTAGGATCCGAATTTTTCAAAATATATCTTTCGCTTTCAGTAGTATCTTTCTCTTTTATACGAGAAGCGTCCTTAAATAGTACCCCATTTTCATTTACAGTAATAAATGAGAGCGAGTCACATACTCCTTTGATGACGATGGCATCAATTCCGCAGCCTTTTATCTTTGGAGCTAGTGATCCACCGCAGTAGGATTCACCAAATCCGCCCGTAGCAGGACTTTTTGAGTAAACGCCAAAACGCGATTGCCCCCACATTCTAGTACCAGTTATCGGGCCTGTTGTTATTATAAATACATTGTCGGGAGAAAAAGCATCAACTCCGCTTAAATTATGCTGCATGAGTAGGTGAATACCCAGGCCTTTACCTCCCAGAGTTTTGGCCAAAACGGGATCCGGAATGTTTTCATACTTGAAAGCCCTGTCACTAAGATTTATAATTAAAAGCCGATTAAAAAATCCATTCATGAGGTTTCCCTTCCTTTTATCCATACGGACTGGAATTTTTTTGTGCCTCCACCTTGTTAATTATTGTTCAAATCATCATGTTATTACTTCACATAATTTTAGTCGATACAACTATCTTTTTCGCTAACTGCATTGATATTGTTCCTTTCCAGAAATTCTTGAACAGGACTTTGTTAAGAATCGTATTGATAGAAATTTCAATGCAAGTATGAATATATGAATACATTTTCTTAAAAAGATTTTAAAATACTGATTACTCCTGGATGCACAAATCTGTTTACATCGAACTCGGCAATAGGAATACAGGTCTTTCCCTTGACAATAAGTTCTGCAACTGTCCTCCCTAATAGAGGACCAAGAGTATATCCCCCTTTAGAACAACAAGCTGCGAAAAACCCAGGTAGGAGAGTAAGGTTTCCTAATAGGGGCCTAAAATCCGGAGTCCTCCCTTCAAGCCCAGCCCAACACCTAATGAAATTGAGGTTTTTCAAGCTGGGAATAGCTCGACAAGCATATTGGATATTTCCCAATAAATTATGAAAGCTCACTTTTTTTATGTTTCTTTCTATATCTCCTATACCTTTCCATCCGCCTCCAATGACTACATTTCCTTCATCCACTTGTTTAAGCGTTAGATTGCCTTCTACGTGAGTAATTATATGCGAAAATATCCTCGGCACCTGTTCCGTAACCATCACCTGTTGAGTGTCCAGAGTAATTGGAAGATCTAGACCTATCATTCTAAAAATATCTCTTGACCACACCCCAGCTGAGTTTAATAAACAAGAGCTTTTGTAGAGTTCTCTTGAGGTTTGAACTAAAAAGTAGTTTTTTTCATTGGTTTTGATATTCTTCACTGCTTCATTTCTATATATTTTTGCTCCGAATTTCTCGGCTGCTCTAGCTAGTGCAAGAGATGAAATAAGAGGATTGGATCTAGCATCCTCCGAACAAAAAGACGCAGCTAAGATTGAGGGACCTAGGTAAGGAGCAATAGCACGTAATTCTTCAGAGGTCAGAAGCTCCACTTCCAAACTTATTTTTTTTTGATCGTTGACGGATTGCCGAAGATATTCTATTTGTTGGCTATTCTCCGCAATTCTTAATCCTCCTGGCTGGCGAAATTCAAGGTCTTCCTTCAATTCCTTCTGTAATGTTCCCCAGATTTTCACGCTTTCTTGTCGCAAAGGGATCATCTTTAACTCTTTTGTTTGAACAGATAAAGTGCCTGCATTTGATCCAGAGGCCTCGCGTCCAATTTCAGATTTTTCGACCAAAATGACATTGACACTTTGTTTTGCTAAAAAATATGCAGCCGATGTGCCAATTATTCCACCGCCGATTACCAAAACATCTGTTTTTTGCAATATCAGTCCCCTATTAAAAATTTATTTTCAATTTGGCTTCAATAAGATGCTTTTTTGCTAGACATCGCTCGTTTTTTCTGGCTGTAAAAAACAATTCCAGCTGCAAAAATACCAAATATTGTAAAAGAAAGGGTGCCCGAAAATTGTTTAGAAATAATCGCAATTCCAAAGGATATCGTTGAAAGGCTAGTCATAATCCATTCTATTAATTTCAGATGATCAAAAAGGTAACCTTCCGAAAGTATAGTAATTGCAATCAACAAAGGAATAGCTTGAACGAGGACTTTTATAGGACCAGCAATGTTTTCGCTTAAAAGAGGAGAGAAAACAAAAAGAAATGGAATTATATAAAGAAACTTGCCTGCATTCAGGGCTGCCCAACCCACTTTCATAAAATGTTTTTCTTGTGCTATCTCCGCCGCAACAAAAGCTGTCATACATACAGGCGGAGTGATGGTAGAAGTCTGACTAAACCAGAAGATAGCTAGATGCGCAGCCATCAGGGAAACGCCTAATTGAGTTAAAGCCGGGGCGCCTAGCGTGACAACAAGAATATAAGATATTGTAACAGGCATTCCCATGCCCATCACCGTTGATAACGAGGCTAATAAAAGGAGGGCAACAAAGACAAATCCATGAGAGGTTATGATGAGAACTGAGGTTATTTTCATGATTAAACCGGAAAGAGTTATGATCCCCAGAACCATACCAGCACATGCACAAACAGAAGCTAAGGCCATCATGTCTTTTGAACTTTCTTCTAGGGATCGAACCAATTTTTTTACCCCCATTCGAGTGTCCTTTCTAAGAAGACTGAGGGGGACAATTAAGAGAGTGGAGAATGCGCTGGCTATAAAAGCCGAACGTTTCAAAGCAAGTAAAATAATTAATATTATTAGGGGGATGAAAAGATGAAAACTCCTTTGGAAAACACTCTTAAGCCTTGGCAATTGATCTTTTGAAAGACCCTTAAGTCCATATTTAACTGCTTTTATTTCAACATACCCAAACAATGATGCATAATACAAAATAGCTGGAATTGCTGAATATATCAGGATCTTAAGAAGGGGAATACCAGTAATAGCAGACATTATATATACCCCAGCTCCCATAACAGGAGGAGTAATAGCTCCTCCTGTAGAAGCGGCCGTCATTATAGCCGCGGCGTCTTTAGCTTTATAACCGCTTTCTTTCATCATGGGAATAGTAAGACTTCCTATGGTGACGACGTTTGAAATTGTGCTTCCTGTTATCATTCCCATCAACGCACCACCAATAATACCTGTTTTGGCTGCACCCCCACGTGACCTCCCTGCTAAAGCAAGACATAAATCTATATAATGTCGGTCTGCCCCAGAAATTCTCAGAAATGCACCGAAAGCTACAAACGTAAATATATAACTCGCGCCCATTCCAA
The DNA here is from genome assembly GCA_964403285.1 of uncultured Clostridia bacterium. Taxonomy (GTDB): domain Bacteria; phylum UBA6262; class WVXT01; order WVXT01; family WVXT01; genus WVXT01. Next base: position 8,015 of record CAYOFG010000034.1, read on the forward strand.
TCATAACACTAAATATTCCTTCTTCGACGAGATAAAGTTGTTCAATGAAAAGGGAGTATGGAATTGTTTTAAAACTCAATATCCCTGAAAAGTATGAGCCGAGAAATATATACGCAATAAATATAGAAGTTATAATTACTAGAACCCATCCTATTGTTCTTCTGCAAGCCTCAAATACGAAAATTATTGCCAACGTTCCAAAGATCAAATCCAGAGTGGTTACGGGACTTACATATTTGATTCGGTATGCGATGCGACCGTAATCAAATAATATCCACCCAAATGAGAGAGCAGCCATGATAGCCTGGATTATATCTGTAATGGGAATTCTTTCGGTTTTATCTTTTTTTGATCGAGGGAAAAGAATCAGGATAAGGGGTATCATAAACATAAGAAATCCTGCCCGCTGAATAAGGGGAGGAAAGGTTCCTTTAAAGGCTGTAAAGAAAACAAGAAGGCTTATTAAAGAGCAAAGGAGTGTGACAACTACGCCGGGAGTGCCCTTAATTTTTCTTATTTCCATCTCATATCTTCGTTTAATCTAGTCATTTTTTTAGCGCATTGGCATAATTTTCGCTTTGCCATGTCTCAGCTTTGCACTCAGATCAAATTTCCAAGGCTCTTATTTCCTATAACCAGCCTTTTTCTTTATAGTATTTCAAAGCCCCATCATGAATTCTTATACCTAAGTCCTGAATCATATTCTCGCTTTTCCAATTCCTAAAAATACCATATGACTTCTTGAAGAGACCTTCACTTTCAGCAATAGTCTTAGTAATTAAGTAAATTACCTCTTCATTTGCTTCCTGAGTAGTAAACAATACCATGGCTGATTGCACGGAAGGGACAGGATAATCCTGGCCTGGATATGTACCAGGGGGAATATCTATTTTCCTGAATTTATATTTTTGAATAAGAATATCTCTTAAAGGTTCGCTCAAACCAAGAAGTCGTCCTTTTCTAGTTGCCATAGCTTCAGTGATTTCGGAAGCATATAGCTCACTTATACTTTGGAATGCATTTATATGTCGATCTCTCCATAAATCTAATCTCCCTGAAGTTCCAATCCTCAATATTGATCCGCCCCACTCCTTTATATTTTTTTCTGATATGCCTAATTCAGTAAAGATAAGGTCAAGTACTGCATAATTCGCTTCGCCCGGGAAGCCAGAGGCCAGTCTCAACCCGATTCTTTTATTCGCGATATTATCGATGCTTACAGCATTAATATTTTCTGCAACAAGAAAATGATTGACGTTTGAAGTCAAAGAGCAAATTGATCTTAGATTGGAATGCTTTTCCTGATACGGAGGTTTTCCTTCTTCAGCCAAAATTAAGAATAGGCTGAATGAGGCTCCGATATCCGCATCGCCTTTGGCAACCCTTATTGGATTTCCTACCCCTCCTGATCCAGGTACAGCCGTTATTGGGTATCCAACTACTCGGGCATTGGTCCACTCGGCGATCGAGCTACATGTCGCATACCAACCTCCTCCCACACTTCCTGTGCTTATGGTCATTTTTGGGATCCTAAATTCTTGGCCTGAAGACAAATTGAAGGTCGAACAAAATAACAAAATATTTACACTCAACCAAAAATAATTATCGGAACCAGTTTTTTTCATTGGGATCAACCTTTTCCAATGTTTCCGAAGCAAATCTAGTGGTCTATTTATTTTAAACATTACGCGAACGCGGCGGATGTGGCGCTAATATTCAAAGGTGGCACAAGTCGAATCCCGAGGAAAGAGATTCAGGAGTTTGAAGAATTTCTATAGGGCGAGAGTTTTTGGACGGAAGGGGAGTTTGCTGAGACAGCGGGGAAAGTTGATGTAGATAAAAAAAGATACATCCGCGAACAACGAGGCAAGTCATAGCCATATTACGCTATCTTTCAAAAACTCCGGCTTTCAGGCCGGAGTATATTCGTCTTATAAAAAATAACTCCAGAAAAATTACTCAATTCTATATTAAGTTTAATTCAAGAAGAGAGGTGCGGACGTGCTGCTCTTCCTGCTCTGTAAGGGGCAAAATGGGTTTTCTTGGGTAGCCACCCGGTCTTTTTCGAAGTTTCATGGCATATTTAAGGGATGCCGTTCCACTGCCAACTGCCAATCCTTTTGCTAGAGAGATGCATCTAAATTGAATTTGTCGTGCTTTATCAATATCACCCTTCTCTGCATAACTGAACATCTGGATAGCTTCCTTCCCCATTACTTGAGTGTCAGAACTACCTACCCATCCCGCCGCTCCCATGAGAATAGCTGGAACTCCATGCAATGCAGAATGGCCACTAAATACTCTAATCTTGGTTCCCACAAGTCTTAAAACTTCCGTTACTCTATGGAAATCTTTTGAACTCTCCTTTATAGCGACCACGTTTTTGATATCGGCTAACTTTACTATCAATTCTGGAGTCAAATCTGCAATTTGTCTTCTGGGATTATTATATAAAAGAATTGGTATATCTACAGAATTGCCAATACTCTCGAAAAAAGCAAATATCTCTCGGTTATTAGGAATTACAATAGGCGGAGGCAAGATCATTACACCATCCATTCCGAGTTCATTTGCATATTGACATAATTTTATTGTTTTTTCAGCCGATATTTGTCCTCCGGTTCCGCCTATTAGAATTATCTTTCCATTTGACTGCTTTATCCCCAGCTCAAAGAGTTCCTTTATTTCCTCATAAGTCAACGCCCAGCTTTCTCCGGTACATCCAGAAACTATTACTCCATTAATTCCCTCCTCGATAAGCAACTCGATATTTTTGCAGAAAGCTTCCTTATCAATTTCTCCGTTTTCTTTGAAAGGAGTAACAACGGCAGTAAAACATCCTCTCCATTTGGTCAAGTCTCGAATCATGATTTTCTCCTTTGTATTTAATCCTTATTATTATATAATGCAGAAAAATTATTAAGTCAAGTATATAAAATATAAAATATTACTTGACAACGTATATTAAATATATTAAGGTTCTCTTCAGAAAAAGAGGAAGAATGTCAAGACTTCCTGTTGTGTTAAGTCTATTTCAAATAAAAAGGGTCATTTTCCATAATGTAAGGAGGAAGAAATGTTTTGCATGCGCAGGCTAATTTTTGTTTTATTTACGCTTCTTTTTTCATCTTCGTTGATCGCACAACAAAGAACCGGTGACATTATTGGGAAGGTCGTCGACACAGAGCGAGGATCTCTTCCGGGAGCAACTGTAACCTTGACTGGAGCGAAGACTGCACCTGTAATCTATGTAACCGGAAATCAAGGGCTATTCCGATTTATTTCTCTTGCGCCTTCAAATGATTACAAGATTAAAGCAGAATTATTAGGTTTTCAGACAGAAATTATAGAGAACATCCTCATAACTGTAGGTAAAACGGCAGATTTAACCATTACTATGCAGTTAGGAAAAATCGAGGAAAAAATCACTGTTACTGCTGAGAACCTGGTTGTCGACAAAAAGAAGGTTGGAATTGGACTCTATGCTTCCAAAGAAATAATGCAAAACGTTCCTACATCAAGAGATGTCTGGGCTATTGAGGAGATGGCCCCTGGTGTTTATTCACGCTATTGGGATGTCGGAGGATCAGAAACTGGTAGTCAGGATGGAGGCTCGGCAAAGGGAGAATATCACCATTATCAATCTATTCTAACCTTGGACGGAATCGACGTTACCGACAAGGCTGCTTTAGGATCTTCGCCATCTTACTGGGATTTTGATACTTTTGAGGAGGTTACTGTCGTAACGGGCGGAGCAGGAGGTGATATTACACATCAAACAGGCGGCATGTCTACCAACATAGTTACCAGAAGAGCAGGAAACAATATAAGCTTTGATGGAAGATTTTATCTTACTGATGATTTCTTCCAGGCAGATAATCTTACGCAAAAAGTCTTAGACGCCGGACTGGTGGGGGTAAACAAGGTTCGTCAAATAAAGGACTATGGATTCAGTTTCGGATTCCCTATAGTCAAGGACAAAGCTTGGTTTTATATGGCCTATGGTGTTCAGGATGCAAAGACCTGGAATGTTTATGGAGGATCGGACGATCGGCTATTAGAAACTTACATGGGAAAACTGAATCTCCAGATTTTTCCCCAAAACCGGCTTGAAATTCTTTTTCACACGAACAAGAAAACACAATGGGGAATTGATCCAAGCCCGGAGTTGCCTCTCGGAGAGAAAGAATCCGAAAATCGGCATTTTGGAAATCCGATCATAAAAATCCAGGATGAGCATATGTTCGGAAATAACTTTTTTATTTCCACCAAATTTGCCTGGGTTGGCAAGGGATCCCTTAGGGTGCCTCTGATGGACCTAGAGAGACAAAAACTCGCAATCTGGAATGTCACCGATGGAATGTGGGAGGGTAGCTGGCGAAGTATTTATATGTCGAGACCTGAGTGGAAGATCCAATTTTTAGGCACCTATTATCACGACAAGCTTCTGGGTGCCTCTCACGAAATTAAGTTTGGGGGTGAATATTGTACAAGAGATAGCATCTCCGAAACAACTTATAATGGAAATGTTCTCGCTCGGTATAATTATAACTATCCAACTGTGGATTATAATGGAGATGGGACGCCTGATATTTATCCAAACATTGGAAGACTCGAGGTCCAAAGAGGAAGCTACAGATCCACCAATTCGAAGGCTTATTCTGCGTTTGTGGGAGATAGCATAACTTTTGGTAAATTCGCCCTGAATCTTGGATTAAGGTATGACTTTCAATATCCCCAGGTTAATCCCATCGACGTTAAAGCTGTTGAAAAAGATAACCCTGTTTGGAAGGACAATTTTGCCGATGCTGTAACAAATGCAATTGATCGAGCCCTCCCCGCGCTTAAGATAGATGCAATTAGGGCAACGGCTTCTGATGGTAGCAAGTATTCGTGGAGAACCTGGTCACCAAGATTGGGTTTAAGCTGGGATATGACTGGCGATGGGAAGACCATCCTCAAGCTCTTCGCTGGCTCATACGGAGAAGTGATGGGAAGTAGTGAAGGCAGTACGTGGATGGTTGGCGGAACAGGCGGATATATGAATTTCTGGTGGCTGGACGGAAATAAAAATGGCATCGTTGATCTCTCTGAGCTCTACTGGCACATGAGCAAAACCTACTCGCTTTATAGGGCCTTTGATGATGCCGGCAATTTAATCGGAGACCTGAAGGATGCAGCCGGCATCATGTACGGTTCCTACGATCCTCTTAATCCTCAAAAAACGACAGCCCCATATACGTTAGTTGATAAGAGTGTGAAAGCCCCAAGGACACTAGAATTTATGCTGACATTTGAAAGAGAGCTTTTGATGGATTTTGGCGTTTCTGTAAGCGCGACCTATAAAAAATTCGATAACTGGTACTATAATTATATGTATTATCCTGATACAGGGGCAATTGAATCGAAGGATTGGTACATGTCGGCAGGAACACCACCTGCTTCTATCCCGGGTTTGGGGGATACGAAAGAGGCCAAAGATCATGAGTGGTATGTTTTAAAACCAGAATATGGATATACTGCATGGAGATACCGGAAGCCTCAACCTGATTATTACATTGATTGGTATGGCGTTGACATCATCTTCAACAAGAGATTAACCAAGCGTTGGATGTTCAACGCTGGACTGACCTGGGGGATTCAGGCCGTTCATTTTGGAGATAACGGCTATACGAATCCGACAAACATATGGGCACAAGAAGGAACGCCTCATCAGGGGAAACCTGGAGTCGAGTATGATTCACCCAGGTGGCTGATAAAACTTTCAGGGCTTTATCAGTTTCCTTATGACATTGACCTCTCCTTTTCATTCCTGACCCGAGAAGGCCGGAATTTAAGAGAAACCTTTAATATTGTTGATAGTAGCCTACCCAATCCGAGAAGCAATAGCGCTCAGCTTTTTATGGTACCTTTCGGTTCCGAAAAACTTACTCCTCCTTGTGCGGTTTTGAACCTGCGCCTTCAAAAATCTGTAAGGTTAAGAGATGCCGCCAAACTCTACCTGTCGGTAGACGTATTCAATGCTTTTAACAGCTCTAACATACACTGGACGACAAATAAGGATTGGGGTGTGTATACTGTTCAGGGTGCTACTTGGGCTCCTAATGCTAATGCCTTCGTAGGACTATTTGCCCTGGGTCCAAGAGTGATACGGTTCGGATTGAGGTTCGCATTCTAGCTGAATCTGAAAAAAGAGATCAGGCGCTTGGCCCGTGGGCGAATGGGTTTTGTTTCGTAAGCTCCGAGCTAAGACCATATAATTGAAAAAGGAGCTGCGGCTTTAGCCGGAAATAATTAGTAATAATTCTAGGGTCCTCCTTTTTTATATCCTTTCTAGAAGAACCAGGCTTAGGCCTGGAGACGAATGGCATCCCGGATCGTAGCGGTATCCAATCATGTTTACGCCATAAACTCCGGCTTTTAGGCGGGAGAGTGTTTATTAAATGTGCCGATTTTTTTTAGAAAGAAATTAGGACATGCGTTTAAATATAGCCTATGGAAAAATCTTTAAGACCCTAGAAATACCCGATGGCAACGTGGCGGATATACTATACTCAAAAAGGCGACGTATCATTGAGGATCCCATTTCCGTAGTAAGAAAATCCATTGAAAATCCTATAAGTTCACCACCAATTAACGAACTCTTAAAAAAACTTAGTTCATCTAAGGTAGTCATCATAGTAAATGATGTAACCCGCCGCGTTCCTTATAACTGGATAATGCCTCCTCTTATGGAGCAACTTAGAATGATCCCTCCTCAAAATATCGAATTTGTTGTTGCGACCGGGATTCATAGACCCCATACCGACGAGGAGAACCAAGAGCTTTTTACTGCCGAGCTTTTTAATCGATATAATTTTAATTGTCATAATTGTGACAGTGATGATCTGGTAAATCTGGGACCATTGAGCGATGGGACGTCATTTGCTGTAAATAGGAAGGTTTATTCGGCGGATTTTATTTGCTCAATTGGCGTTATTAATTTGCATTATCTTGCAGGATATTCAGGAGGGCGTAAGTCTATTCTCCCTGGAATATCAAGTCGTGAGGCAATCAAACAATGTCATGCGAAAATGGCAGATCCCATGGCTAAATGTGGACAGATATTAGGGAACCCAGTCCATGAGAATATGATGGAAGCAGCCAGGAAGGCTAGGTTATCTTTCATCATTAATACAATTATGAATAAAGATAATGAAATTGTTCAAGTCGTCAGCGGTGACGTGGAGAAGGCATGGCTTGAAGGTGTTAAGATTAGTGCTGATATGTCAATCTGCAGAATAAAACGCAAATATCCTGTGGTCATAGTCAGCGCAAGGGGATACCCGAAGGATATAAATGTTTATCAGGCGCAGAAAGCACTAAATAATGCTGCAGAGGCTATTGATGAAGGAGGGACTATTATTCTGATAGCTGAGTGCATGGAGGGATTTGGAGAGAAAACGTTTGAAGAATGGATGGGTGAAGCCTCTTGTCCATCCGATGTCTTATCAAGATTCAGAACTGGATTTAAGCTTGGTGGACACAAAGCTTTTGCATTTGCAAGAATAGTCCATAAAAATGAAGTTATTTTGATCTCGAGCTTACCTAGAGAAAAGACCGAAACACTATTTTGTACATACCAGCCAGATCTTCCTCAAGCGCTAAATTATGTAAAGAAAAAGCATGGGAAACACTACGAGGCTCTTATTATGCCAGAAGGCGAATTGACTTTTCCTGATAAAGGTTATAAAAGGAATTAAGCCATGGCGAAGCGAGATATGGAAAATCTTTCAACCTCACTGGGGAAAACTACTCTAGCCTGGATTTCCACGGACAACCATTCGCCTAAGAATTGATGTATTTTGGGCC
>CAYOFG010000035.1:0-15605 GCA_964403285.1 uncultured Clostridia bacterium
CTGAAGGAAGCAGTGCTAAGATTCAGGGAAGCTCTTAAGGTCAATCCGAAATATGAACAGGCCAGATCCAACTTAAAGAAGGTGAAAGAAATATTAGAGCAAAAGCGACAGCTCGCCAGAGTACATAATAACTTGGGGAATAAATATAGGAAGAAAAGACTATACGATAAGGCATTAAAGGAATACCAGGAGGCTATAAGAATTGACCCTTGGTTTGCTGGAGGCTACAATAAGATTGGAATTACCCTCGTTGATATGGGAAAACTGGAGGAAGCAGTGCAACAATTCAGAGAAGCCCTTCGAATTAATCCGAAAAATGAATGGGCGAGGTCGAACTTAGAAAAGGTAAAAGAGATACTGAAGCAAAAGTGAATTTGTCCCGATTCATCGGGACCACGCCCCTGCGGGGCTCGCAACGACTTCGTCGGCTGGAATATAATTTATGAGAGTTATTTTTTTAACTCAAACTTCAGATTTAGGCCCCTCCAGCAGGTATCGGGTTTATCAATATCTCGATTTCCTGAAAAGAGAAGGCATCCATTGTAAAGTTAGTCCTGCTATCTCCTCTAATCATTTCGCAGAAGCATACTGCGCCGGAACACTCATCAATAAGATTCCCTATTTTGGTCTGGCAGTATTAAAGCGTTTAGTAAATTTACCCACGGTTAGAGAAAGCGACATTGTTTTCCTGCAGAAAGAAGTTCTGCCACAAGCCTATCCTTTAATTGAAGAGTTTATTAAGAAATTGAATAGGAAATTAGTCTTTGATTTTGATGACGCTATCTTTCTTTTACCACCGAAAAGGAGAAGTTTTCTCTATAATTTTCGGTACAAAAGTAGCATTCCCAGAATTTTGAGAATGAGTGACTATGTCATTGCAGGGAACGAATATTTAAAACAGTATGCTTCAAGATTTAATGGGAACGTTGAAGTAGTCCCCACATCTGTTGATACTGAAACATATTTTGTTAAGAAGAAAGAGAAGAAAGACAAAATAAACATTGGTTGGATAGGAAGTAGAAGCACAATATTCTACCTTGATCGGCTGAGAAATGTGTTTACAGCCCTTGCTAAAAGATACAAAATCTTTCTAACTGTCATTGGTACAGGGGATTATAGAGTTGATGGGGTTGAAACAATTACCAGGCCCTGGAGACTGGAAACAGAGATTTCCGATTTGCAATGTTTTGACATTGGGGTAGCCCCTCTTGTCAATGATGACTGGGCTTTGGGTAAATGTGGATGTAAAGTCATCCAATATATGGGAGTAGGAATTCCAGCAGTTGCTTCTCCCGTAGGGATACATGGAAAAATTATCAATGACGGTGTCAATGGCTTCTTAGCCGATTCTGATGAAGAATGGATCGAAAAGTTGTCCCGACTTATTGAGAATGAAGCCCTGAGAGAAAAACTTGGCTCTATTGGTAGAAAGACAGTGGAAGAGAGGTATTCAGTCAAAGTTAATGGTCCCAAACTCCTCGAAATTTTGAACAGGGTTAATAGAATGTAACGGCAGAGCGCTAACTCTGCTAATGGACGGGCTCAATGAATTGAGCCCCTACATAGTCTTTGTAGGGGTTCGATTTATCGAATCCGTAGGGTAAGGCGACACGCAGTTTACCCCGATGTATCGGGGTGGTCGCCCAAAAAAAGGGACGGCATGCCGAAAGACCGGCATAAACTGCGTCAGTCCCCTACAGGAAACAGATGAGAAAAATTAAAGTACTACATATTATTACTCGTTTAATATTAGGCGGAGCACAGGAGAATACGATATTTACTGTCTGGGGCTTAAATAAGAACGATTTTTATGAGGTCGAGTTAGCTACAGGACCTCCCATCGGGCCGGAAGGAAGTCTAATAGAAGAGGCTGAAAAGAGAGAAATTAAGTTAAAGATAATTCGCTATATGAGAAGAGAAATTAACCTTTTTCGAGATTTATTAGCTTTTGTTGAATTATATCTCTTAATTAGAAAAGGAAAGTATACAATAGTCCATACTCACAGCTCTAAAGCCGGTATTCTGGGCCGGTTAGCAGCCAAGGTAGCAGGTGTGAAGATAATAATTCACAGTATTCATGGTCTGCCTTTCTTTGAGTATCAGAACAGATTCTTAAACTATATCTATATTTTATGTGAAAGGTTCGCCGCTCTTTTTACCGATAGGCTAATTTCAGTATGTGAGGCAATGGCGAGAAAGGCAATAGCCGCTGGCGTGGCTAAAGAGGACAAATTTATAACCATCTATAGTGGCATAGAACTGAACCATTACTTTAACAGTGACATTTCAATAGCGGAAAAGCGTAAGGAGCTGAATTTAGACCCTGATGTTCCAGTTGTCGGAAATATATCTCGCCTCTTCGATCTAAAAGGTCACAACTATCTCCTGGAGGCTGCTTCTCAGGTAGTGGAGGTTTTTCCGAAAGCGAAGTTCCTCTTAGTAGGGGATGGCATTTTAAGGGAGAGATTGATACGTCAGGCAGAAGGTTTAAAAATAAGAGATAATATTGTGTTCACTGGACTTGTAGAACGAACAGAGGTTCCCAAATTAATATCAGTTATGGATGTAGTTGTTCACACATCATTGAGAGAAGGGCTGCCCCGGGTGTTGCCGGAGGCGTTAGCAATGGCTAAACCGGTTATAGCATTTGAGATAGATGGAATGCCCGAGATAGTAAGAGATGGAGAGAATGGTTACCTGATTCCTCCTAAGGATTCAAGAGAGTTAGCTAACTCTATTATCCATCTTTTGCAGGATAAAGAAAAAGCAAGAAGAATGGGCGAAGCTGGACGAGGCATGGTCAATCCTGCTTTTGAGCTGGAAGTAATGCTGGAGCGGATTAGTGACGTTTATAAGGAGTCAATTGAAGAGAGAGGTGGTGCCTTCAAGTGGTAGCATTAATAACTGGAGGAGCTGGTTTCATTGGTTCACACATAGCTGAAGAACTCATCAAAAGAGGGAATAAAGTTCTGGTGATTGACGACCTTTCCACTGGGAAAAAAGAGAATATCAGCCATCTGGAAGGAGACGGAAAATTTTTGTTTATTCAAGACACTATCCTGAATGAGCCACTAATGGAAAGTTTGGTTGAAGGGTGTGATGTAATCTACCATCTGGCAGCTGCTGTGGGTGTAGAGTTCATCATTGGCAATCCCATAAGGTCAATAGAGATTAACGTGCTGGGGACAGAAGTAGTACTGAGGCTGGCGGGGAAGAATAAAAAAAAGGTAGTAATAGCCTCATCATCAGAAATCTACGGCAAGAATCAGAAGAAAATTTTCCAAGAGAGCGATGGCAGGGTTCTGGGAACAACACTTACCCACAGGTGGAGTTATTCCTGCAGTAAAGCTTTAGGCGAATTTTTGGCTTTAGCCTATTGGCGGGAGAAGCACTTACCTGTGATAATAGTAAGACTTTTCAACGCCTGCGGTCCCAGGCAGACGGGGAACTACGGCATGGTTGTGCCCAGATTCATTGAACAGGCAATTTCTGGAAAACCTATCACTATCTATGGCGACGGAAAGCAGACCAGAAGTTTCGCTTATGTAAGTGATGTTGTAAATGGAATGATTGGCTTAGCTAACCATCCTGGAGCGGTAGGGGGAATCTTCAACATGGGAGGTGAAGAGGAGATTACCATTTCTGATTTAGCCAAGAAGATAAAGAGACTCACCAAAAGTAATTCGGAGATAGTTTATCTGCCCTATGAAGAGGTCTATGGGGAGGGATTTGAAGATATGAGACATCGAATACCCGATACTACTAAGATACGCAATCTAATTGGTTATGCACCGAGAGTAAGACTGTACGACGCTCTCAGAAAGACCATTGAATACCATAGAGAGAAGAAGAAAGTGGAAACTTATCGCTAAAGAAAGGAGTTTTGGTTAAAAATGTGGAGTTTTATCTATTTGTATGTATTTTGTTTTTCCCTTTTGTTGAGCCTATTGTTGACGCCCTGGGCAAAGAAGTTAGCCATTAAGTTCAAAGTTCTGGACTATCCTGGAGAGAGAAAGCTACAGGATAAGCCAATGCCTTTATTAGGTGGGCTGGGAATCTTTCTCGCCTTTCTTATTACCATAGTGGTAAACATTCTTATTCTATTCATAATAAAGGCGAGCCCGGGATTTCTCAATCTGCTTCCCAGCGAGGTTGGTTCAACTCTTATGAGAAACCTCCCCAGGTTCTTGAAAGTCCTGCCACAATTAATGGGCGTACTACTCGGAGGGACTATCATTCTTCTATTGGGCTTGATAGATGATATAAAAGGTTTAAAGCCACAAACCAAAATTTTGGGTCAAGTCCTGGTAATTTTGCCTCTGATTACTCTGGGAGTCAGAATTACGCTGTTTATACCGAATTTTTATATCAGTAGCCTGATAACTCTCCTGTGGATGGTGGCTATCATCAATGCTTTCAATCTTTTGGACAATATGGACGGCTTAACTACGGGCGTGGGGCTCATTGCTTGTTTTATCTGCTTTATAGTAACCTCTCAACAACATCAGACTTTCACCAGTATCGCCCTCCTTGCTTTTGCTGGTACACTTCTGGGATTTCTTCGTTACAATTTTAATCCAGCGAAGATATTTTTAGGTGATGCAGGAAGTATGTTCATCGGTTATATGCTGGCTGTTTTGACAATCACAGCTTCCTACTATAAGGAGGGTTTTCCCACTCATTTGCCAGTAGTTATGCCCATCTTGATATTGGCAGTTCCCATCTTTGATACACTTTCAGTTATTTCAATCAGGATTAAGAGAAAAGAACCGATATTTGGTGGAGATAAAAACCACTTTTCCCATCGTTTAGTTGCATTAGGATTCAGTCAGAGAGGGACAGTCCTTTTTATCTATTTAATAAGCTTCTGTTTGGGAATTACAGCCACCCTGCTTACCCAGGTAGATATTTTGGGAGGGATTATTATTTTCATTCAGGCAGCGCTTGTTCTCTCCATTATTGCTCTTTTGGAGAGCGTTGCCAGAAGAGAGAAGATAAATTAGAACTTGGTCGGGAATAGGGATGAAGGGATTAGTTATCGGAGTCGCTCGGTAGTGTAGGGCTTTATGCCCGTAAGAATTACGCCCATAAAGGGCTACACTACAGAAACCTGGCGGAATTGAAGCTCCTGCAACTATCCCTTCATCCTTAGAATTTTAAGAGGTAGGAATATGTTTTCTAATGTTATAGAACTCTATCGTTGTCGGGCATTAATAATGAGTCTCGTCTTAAAAGAAGTGAAGCTTCGTTATCTGGGTTCAGTCCTGGGATTTCTCTGGACATTTCTAAATCCTCTTTTATTAATGTGTGTCTATACAATCGTATTCTCCATCTTTCTAAAGGTTAAAGTTGAGAGTTATCCTGTATTCTTATTTTGTGGGCTCATTCCCTGGGTATGGTTCTCTACTTCACTTTTGGAGGGAGCAGACTCTATAATCAGGGGTGGTGATCTCATTACCAGGGCTCTATTTCCTCCACAGGTTCTGCCCTCTGTAACTGTCTTTTCCAACTTGGTAAATTTTATTTTCAGCCTTCCCTTGCTATTTATTTTCCTCCTACTTTTTAGGGTTAAGATAGGTGGTGCCTTAATTGCCCTGCCGATAATTATGATAATCCAGGCAGTTTTTACTATGGGGTTAGTTTTGATAGTTTCTGCTCTAAATGTCCATTTTCGAGATATCCGGCATATACTGGGTAATTTAATTATAATGTGGTTTTTTGCTACACCAATTTTGTATCCTCTGACTTCAATACCAGTGAAATTCAGGGTTATAACACTTATAAATCCTATGGCTATTTTGATTAAAGCTTATCGGAGCATTCTATTTTACAAGCAGTTTCCTAATTGGCTCCTTCTGGGAATTACATTCTGTTTTGGATTTTTGGTATTCTTTTTAGGGAATTTGATATTTGATAGATATAAAGAGTCATTTTCCGAAGAGGTCTAAATTGGTAGCGATTAAGTTGGAAAACGTTTCAAAGATATTTGCTAGGAGACCATTGAAGAAAAAGTATACCACACTCAGGGAGACCCTGCTAAATTTTAACTGGCTGAAAAATAGGGAAAAGGTAAGACATATTGATGCTTTAAAAGATATTAGTTTGACCATAGAAAAAGGAGAAAGTGTAGGAATCATCGGAATGAATGGTTCGGGTAAGAGCACTCTCCTTAAATTATTGGCAGGGATATATAAGCCCGATTCAGGCAAAGTATACGTTAAGGGAAGGATTGCTTCCCTGATTGGGTTGGGAATAGGTTTCCACCCAGGATTTACAGGCAGGGAGAATGTCTTCATCAATGGTATAATTTTGGGTTTGTCAAGGAAAGAGATAAAGAGTAAATTCGATGATATCGTGAAATTTGCTGAACTTGAAGACTACATTGACGATCCAGTGAAGATTTATTCTAATGGTATGTTTATGCGTCTTGGATTTTCGATAGCTACTAATGTGGATCCTGATATCCTATTAATTGATGAAATTCTGGCTGTGGGAGATGAATATTTCCGATATAAATGTACAGAGAAAATTGCTGAATTCAGGAAGTTGGGTAAAACTATGGTGATTGTGAGCCATGAATTGGAAGCAATTGAAAAATGGTGCGATAGAGTGGTCTGGCTGAACGATGGTGTGATAAGAGAAATTGGGGTTCCCAATAGAGTAATAGATTCTTATCGAAACGCTATTGCAGAAAAAGAAGGGAAGATAGCATTGGAAATAAGGAGTAGCGAAGCAAAGCTTCGCGTTACCACACCATAAATATTCCGACCGGAGGGAGGATAGATTGTCGGAAAAGAAAAGGACATATGATATCATAATTCCTGTATATGGAGCATTGCCCTATTTGAGACAATGCATTAGCAAATTATTCGTGATGACAGAATAGAGCGTGATGGGAAAGGAATAGATAAAGGGATTAAAATTTTGATTAATAAAGGAGAAAAATCAATGAGCAAAACTGAAAAAATTTGTTCAGAGGATAATCATCTTCAGTCCGATCTACTTATTGGTCAGGTAAACCATATGGCTGAACTTATTGATAGACTCCGATTGCAAATTAAGGAACAGCAAATGGCTATCGCTGCCAGGGACCAGCATATCAATAATCTGAATAAGGCTATCGTTGCCAAGGACCAGCATATTGCAAATTTGGACGGATTTATAAGGGACTTAACAGGAGATTATAAAAATTAAGAAATATTCAGTATTCTATAATTTATTATCGAGATTTCGAAGAGAATTATTAATGTGGTTTGGTAAAAGCAAAAAATAATGGGTTTAGGTCGGTCGCCGTTAACGGTGACGAAGACGGAACCGTCGAGAACCCCCGACCACGGATGTAAAAGATGAAAATAGTTTATGTTGTCCACGAATTTCCACCCGATAATATAGGTGGAACAGGCGTTGCTGTCCTTCAGGTAGCAAAAAATATGCTCGCAGGAGGACACAATGTATGGGTGTTGGCTCCTCAACGATGGGTAAATAATGACCTTCCCTCAATCGGTTTCTTTGATGAAAAAGTTGATGGGCTTTCGGTCAGAAGGTTGGTGTTTAATCCCGAGTTGGCTTCTAATCCTGTCCTTTATGAATACTATAATCCCGTTTTATCCGTATATGCTAAAGATTTTTTAAGGAGATCTGCCCTGATATTATTCATATTTACCATCTTCTTCACCTTTCCTCTTCCATAATCGATGCAGCAAGGGAGTTGGGAATTCCTATCATCCTAACATTGACAGATTTCTGGTTCTTTTGCCCAAAATGGATTCGCTTAAAAGCAAACGGCAATTTATGCAAAGAAAATTTTTATTGGGAAGAGTGCATTTATTGTTTAAAGGAACAGAATAATGTTTATGATAGAATTACTAGGGTATTTGGTGAAAGAATGATGAAATCTTATGTTGAACAAGCGATATCAAGTAATAAATTCAAACTTAGTCTAGTCAATAACAGGCAAATTTCTTCTTTACTTATTTCGGCAGTGGGTAGATTGCCGTTTCTTAAGAGCCAGTTAGAAAAAGTTGACCAGATTGTTTGTCGTTCGTCATTTTTGAGTAAAGTATTTCTTAATAAAGGTTACTTTCACAATGGATTCACAATTGTATCCCCTGGAACAAATATTCCTCCGAAGTTACCTTCGGAAAAAAGTCAGAATTCTAATATTGCTTTTGGCTACTTTGGGGGAGGAAGGGAACACAAAGGCGCACATGTTTTGCTGGAGGCATTCAGGCAGATAAGATCCACTAACGTGAATCTGAAATTATATGGGTATTTTCCAGATACAGATTACGTGAAAGAACTTCGGCGAGAAGCCAAGGCTGATGAAAGAATCGATTTTATGGGTAATTACGAACGCACAGAGCTAACAAAGGTATTGGCTGGTATAGATATACTGGTTATACCTTCCATTTGGTACGAAGCCTATGGCCTGTCTATCTTAGAAGCGTTTGCCAATAAAGTTCCAGTGATTGCCACAGATATAGGAGGCATCCCGGAAATAGTTCATGATGGACATAATGGGCTACTTTTTAAGAGAGGCGATGTATTAGGTCTAAAACATAAAATGGAAAGCGTTATAAATGAACCGGGGCTGATCCAAAAATTCAGGGAGAATATTTTA
This sequence comes from uncultured Clostridia bacterium, assembly GCA_964403285.1. Classification (GTDB taxonomy): domain Bacteria; phylum UBA6262; class WVXT01; order WVXT01; family WVXT01; genus WVXT01. The sequence goes on from CAYOFG010000035.1 coordinate 8,621, forward strand.
CGGGTTAAATCTGTAAATGAAGAACGTGATGAGTTATTGAACATTTATGAGAAATTGGTAGGAACTTAGTAGGGGCGACACTCCGTGGTCGCCCACGTAGGGGTGGCACTCTGTGGCCACCCGATAGGGACGGCACAGAGTCCGACCCCTACAGGAAGTAAAGCTTACGAGGCTGTGTCATAATGTCATTGCGAGGAGCAAAGCGACGAAGCAATCTCATGGTTATCGACGAGATTGCCACGCTCCCTACGGTCGCTCGCAATGACAAAAGGGGGTTGCGACACAGCCTCTTACGCTTTGCTGCTACAAGAGGGTTCGAAATTTAGGGTTCTCTCACCAAAATGAAAAGAATTGTGCAAGTAGTTCATGATTTTCTACCCGGGTATCCTCATGGAACGGAGAATTATACCTACCATCTTTCTAAAGAATTACAAAAAATAAATAAAGTTTACATTTTTTGTCGGGAACGGAACGATTCCTTTAGGAAGGGCTTTTCCAAAGATGAATTATTTGATGGATTACCGGTTAGGAGGCTATATTTCAATCCGCCTTTGACTTTTGAGGCAACTTATCGAAATTCCTTTGTCGATAAAGAATTTGAATGTTTTCTTGATGTAATTAAACCAGATATCGTCCATTTTCAGCATCTCGTGCGTTTATCCGCTTCGATGATAGAGATCACCAAGCGAAGACACATCCCTGCGATTTTGACCTTGCATGATTTCTGGTTCCTCTGCCCGCAAATACAGTTATTGACTAATAATGCTCAGACTTGTTCTGGCCCGGATTCAAAGGCTAAATGTGCGAACTGCGAGAAGATTTTTTATACTTATGGAAGATTGCAGAGTTCAGAAAGTTCCTATGATAGGAAGGTTAAATTTTTGAAATATCCTCCTGAACCTTTAAAAACTGCGAAGAAATTAATTCCTTCCAGGCTCAGGACCGCACTTAAAGAAAAGTTCCTTAAGACCTATCCTGCCACAACTTCTATTACTCCCGATATGATAGCCGAAAGGTTAAGATTTTTGAGGGATATGCTTGATAAAGTGGATAGGATTCTTGCACCTTCGGGATCTCTAATACAAAAATTTATTGATTATGGAATACCGAAAAATAGAATTCTCCATTTGGATTATGGAATCGACCATAAACCCCTTGCCAATTTCAGAAAAGAACCTTCAAATAAATTTCGCTTTGGATTTGTTGGTGGTAGTATAGAACATAAGGGGATAAGAGTTCTTATAGAGGCATTTAATAGAATTAAAGAGAATGATGTAGCTTTATCCATATTCGGTCCTTGGCATCAATCTTATTTGAGCAAATTGAGGAGAAAGTTACACACAGATTCGAGAATTACTTTTCACGGGCCGTTTAGTAATAAAGAGATTTCTTCAGTATTCTCTAAGTTCGACGTATTGGTTTATCCCTCAATCTGGTATGAGAACCAGCCAATTGCTATTCTGGAAGCGCTACTTGCTAAAATACCGATTGTCACTTCTAATCTGGGAGGTATGGCTGAACTTGTCCAGGACAGAGTTACCGGTCTTCTATTTGAAGCAGGAAATCCAGAAGATTTATCTCAGAAGATGGTGAGTCTAATTAATAATCCCCAATTGCTAAGAAAATTGTCGGAAACTCCCAGGCAGGTTAAAACTATAGAAAATAATGCCCAAGAGCTTAATGAAATTTACGATTCTCTTCTGTAAAAGTCCGGTGACCCTTTAGCGTGACGGGGAAATGTAGGGGCGACATTTAGGGCGTCCGAAAATGAGGGTTCGATGAATCGAACCCCTACAAGGACAGATGTAGGGGCGACATTTATGGCGTCCGAAAAGGGATAGGATATGAAGATATTAATTGTTAGCCATAATTATTTTCCTGCTATTGGCGGAGCTGAGAAGAAAATAAAGGAGATTTCAGAAAGGCTGGTGAAATCCGGGGAAGAAGTTACTGTTTTTTCTTCTAATGCCCACACCACCGAGGCGTATATCCATCCTGAAATTCCTTTGCTGTTTTCCAATAGTGAGTTGATAAATGGTGTGAGAGTAAGAAGGTTTCCCGTTTACCAGGGGATGCGGCAATTACTAAATAGAGTGCACAGCCTTTTCTGGAAGTATAGATTGCCATTTAATGATATTGTGAGGACTATATGGAATGGACCAATCATATTCAATATGTTGCCGCACATTCTTAAACAGAAGACCGATATTATTGTGGCCACACCATTTCCATTTTTGAATATGTATTATGCTTATATAGCAAAAAAAATCAGGAAAATACCAATGGCAATTATCCCTTGCCTGCACACAGAGGATGCTTGGGCTTTCGATAGAAAAATAATGTATAAAATCTTATCCGATACTGAGATGATACTGACAAATACAGGTTACGAAAAGAACTATCTAATAACTAAGGGAGTCGAAAAGAAACGTATCTTCACATTAGGGGATGGAATTAACCCACAGGATTTCAATAGGTCAAATCCACAAAAATTCAGGAAAAGATACGATATTGGTAATGCTCCTGTGGTTCTATTTGTGGGAAGAAAGGAGAAGGGGAAAGGGATTGATACATTGCTTGATTCTATGAGTATAGTCTGGGGAAAATTTCCTCAAGCTAAACTTATGGTAGCAGGGACAAAGACATCATATTCGAAAGAAATAGAAAAAAAAGTCTCCTGGTTAGATGGGAAAAAAAGAAGAAACATTATACTGATAGATAATTTCAAAGATAGTGAGAAATCAGACCTTTTTGCCAGCGCTGACGTATTCGCCATGCCATCAACAGTAGAATCTTTGGGGATAGTCTATCTGGAAGCATGGGCATCAGGCAAGCCGGTTATTGGATGCCGGATAGGTGCAGTATCTTCTCTTATTGAGGAGGGGAAGGATGGCTTATTAGTAGAGTATGGTAACCATCAAGAATTAGCCAGTGCCATACTGAAACTTATGGATAATGAAGACTTGAGAAGAAAGCTCGGAGAAAATGGCAAAAAGAAGGCATATGGCAAATATACCTGGGACATTATTACAAAGCGTTTTAGGGAGAATCTCAATCTAGCCATAAGTAAGGATAATAGGAGTAGCAGACTTCAGTCTGCGTTTATTAGGAAGCAGGGAGTCCTTAGAAAAAATTTGGTAATCCCAGAAGGATTTCGTCCTACAAAAATAAATAGAATAAGCCTGAAAGATAGCATAAAAAAGATTTTAAGAAAGGTCCCGGTGCTCTTTTACGCAGCATATTACGTATATCGCAAAGTAGAGAAGTTTACGCGTCCGGTAACCAATAGGTGGATTCTTTATAAAACGCAAATTCTTATAAAGAATAATCCTATCAAACTCAAAACTTATGATCTTATGAAACTCAAAACTTATAATGAACAATTGGCAGAGGAAGAACAAAGACGACATTCTCCTATAACTAGAGCAATGCCCACAAAGATATTTATCAATATGGGTATGAAATGTAACTTGAAGTGCATAATGTGTATACGAAGAACAATCTCCAAAGACCTCAATAAAATTGAGCCAGATTTCGAAATTTTCAAAAATGTGGCTGACCAGGTATTTCCTTATATCAGAATTTTTGGAACGACAGTGGTCGCTGAGCCACTTTTGGGGGTGAGATTTCTCGAACAGTTGAGGATTGCAGAGATGTATTCCGTAAAAGCCGATATTGTAACCAACGCCACTCTTTTGAGTAGTGACACATTGATAAGAAAGATTTTAGAAGGAGCGTGTAGTTTAGAGATTTCTTTAGATGCAGCAAGGAAAGAGACTTATGAATCAATTAGGGTAGGTGGGAATTTCGAGCAAGTTAAGGAAAATATTAGGAGATTTAATTCGCTCAAAAAAAAGATGCCTCCAGATAAGAGACCTTTTACAACACTTTGTTTCCTACTGATGAGAAGGAACATTGAGGAACTTCCAGAATTTATCAAACTGGCAAAGGAATTAGAAGCAGATTGTGTAGCACTATCTCATGTGAGTATTTTTACAGAAGAAATGAAGAAGGAATCTTTAATATACTGTAAGGAACTTTCTAATAAATACCTCGTGGAAGCCAAAAGGGAAGCAAAGAGATTAGGAGTAAATTTGTATACGCCTTCCCTATTCGAAATAAATAAAAATTCTACAGATGTTAAATTAGATGGCTTAAAAGAAAGAGGAAGAACTGAACGGGGGCACATAGAATGCCCTTTTCTCTGGAAGCAGGCAAGTATTCAATGGAATGGGAATGTCTTCCCGTGTTGTGTTCCCGGGCAGCCGCTGATGGGCAATGTAAGGGAAAAACCATTTCGGGAAATTTGGAATAATGAACTTTATCAGGAGATGAGAAAGAGACTAAATACCAATGATCCTTTTGAATGTTGCAAGCACTGCTTCACGATTGCTCCGGACGATGATGATGCCTACGTCAGAATTTAGTCTCTCCAGTATATTTCGTTTTGGGAAACCTATAGAATAGTCTGATAAGAAATCTGGAAAAGGTAATGAGTCAGCCATCGATAAGCATAATTATAGTTGCCAGAAACCATCTCGAACATTTGGAAGATTGTTTGAAATCGGTTATGAATTTGGGATATCCTCGCCTTGAAATCATCGTTGCCGATAACAATTCAACCGATGGCGGACCAGAATTCATTCAAAATGAATTCCCCTCAGTAAAGGTATTGAAATTTGGTAAGAATTATGGTTTTGCTGAAGGGAATAATAGGGCGATTAAGCAAGCAGAAGGAGATTACGTATTTTTGCTAAATCCTGATACGAAAATAGAACCGAACTGTGTGGACAAGTTAATTAAAACTATGGAAGAGGACAAGACTATTGGAATTTGCATGCCTAAGATGCTGATGTTTAATGAACCATCTGTAATCAATAGCACAGGAATTATAGCCAATGAACTACTACAGGGAAGAGATAGGGGAGCATGGGAACTCGATTGCGGGCAATACGATAGGGAGAGCCAAATTTTGGGTGCTTGTGGGGCAGGTATGTTCATCCGCAGGAATCTATTTAAAAAGATAGGTTATTTTGACAGATTCTACTTCGCTTATTATGAGGATCTCGATTTCAGCATACGCACCTGGTGGATTGGTTACAAAGTCAATTTCGTTCCTCAGGCAATAGTCTATCATAAATACAGGCCGTTCCGAAAAGATATATTTAATGAGTATATTGACCATCGAAATCGTTTAAGAATGATGCTAAAGAATATGTCACTGGTAACATTAGGCTGGATGTTACCAAAAAGTCTATATAGCGACATTAAATCCATATATCTTCATCTTAGGCGAAAGAGGCTTAGATTGGCTTACTATAGATTAAAGGCGCTAATTTGGAATTTGATTATGCTACCAAACACCCTGATAAGAAGAGTAAAAATTCAGATGAAAAGAGTAGTTAAGGATAAGCCAATTATTTCTATGCTGGAAAGAGTGGATAGAATAATAGGGGCGCCACTGCCGAACTATGAGGTGCAGTATGAGGCGACAGCGGATAGAAATGGTTTGGATTCTTGGGTGAAAATGGGTGAAAACGACGCCAAACATCTTGGATTTGGCTGGTATGATGTGGAGACTTGGTCAGAAAGAAATATTCGCTGGACCACAAACTATGGAATAATTTTCTTGAAAAATTCTCTTCCGGGTGGGAAAAAGGAAACCTTAGAAATGGAGGCTTACTCTCATTTTCAGACAGGAGGAGGGGTATATATAAACGGAAGAAGAGTTGGAGAATTTGTGATTGAGCCAGGAGAGTGGCAAAAATTATACTTTGAGTTCTGGAATTATGAACAAGTTCTAAAAGTGACAATTAAGCCTGAGAATACTTTTATACCAGAATTAGATTTAAAGGTGAAAGATAATAGAACTTTAGGAATTGCTATCTCAGAGATAGGCATCGTGTTTTAGCAACAGTTCCTTTTTCGCTTGACTTACTATCTTCCATATGATAAACTTTTGCTTGGAGGTGAAAAAGTAATGAGTGCTGTGACACAGAAGATATTGAAGAAACTAGAACACATCGAATCAATGCAAAAAGAACTCCTCCAAGACTGGGAAGTGTTGGAGGATTTCCTCTTTGAATCAGCTTCGCCCCGCCTAAAGAAAGAGATACGACAAGGCCGTAAAGCCTATCAAGATGGAAAAGCAATCCCTTATCAACAGCTTCGCAGGAGGCTTGGGCTTGCCTGATAACCCTTACCAGATTCTTTTCACCCCAAGAGCTACACGGGACTTCAAAAAGATTGGTCGTATAGTCCTCAAGCGCATAGATGAAGCTATCCTTAAATTGGCTGGTAATCCTTATCCCTCTGGTACCCGAAAAATTGTAGCTCGCGACATTGCCCAATATCGTATCCGGGTAGGTGATTACCGAATCCTTTACGATGTTGATGAATCGGCTAAAGCTGTAGTCATCCTTCGTATTGGTCACCGCCGGGATATCTACCGCTGAAATTTCCCTCCCATCTATTTCTTGAACTCGATTTCATTAAAATTAGGTGACAAAAGTTAAAGTAAACTGCTTACTTGAAAAAGTGCTTGACAAAGTCAATATCCTGTGGTATACTTATGCCTGGAAAAAGTCCTATATATGTATAGGACCCTAAGGTAGGCTAATGGCATCCCCAACCTATTCCCTTTGAAAGGAAAGGATGAGTATGACCTGCTGGCGATGCCCATTGGTGCCTTGCACCGGGCATAAGTTTATTGCCATAGCGCGCAACACTTTTTCGGGGAAAATAAGAATATTTTGTAGTTTGGGGCCTCCTAAAGTTATTATAGGAGTCCGGACTTGTTGGAGGCAGGCCCAGGCTATGAGTGATCCGAGCTGCCGAAGGCTCGCATAGCCAAGGCAATTTGACCTTGGCTTTTTCGGTAGCTCGGATTTTTTTGTCTCAAAGTAAGAAGTAGGCAGTTCGCTTTAACTTTAATAAATTAGTAAAGGAGTAGCAGACTTCAGTCTGCGTCAAGGAGGTGAAAAGA
>CAYOFG010000036.1:0-12015 GCA_964403285.1 uncultured Clostridia bacterium
TGGGGTGAGGGGGAATACTTAGTTAAGGTCACTCGAGGTTTTCCCCAGCCTCGAGTGGCTGAGTCTATAAATAATCGCTCCGTATTTTCTGCGGAGCGATTATTTTGTATATCTTGGTTTTTGATAGTGTTGACAAGCCAATTAAAAAGTGTTAGAATTAAAATTAATTTTCTACCCAGATAATGATTCTTATTTGAGGCGAAATCATGGCCAGAGAGAAAATTCTAATTATTGATGATGAACAGGACCTGGTTAAGCTGGTGAAAGAGATTCTGGAATTGGAAGATTTCCAGGTGAGTTGTGCTTATGATGGTGAGGAGGGATTGAAAAAAGCGACTAGTGAAATTCCAGATTTAATTCTTTTGGATATTAAAATGCCCGGCGTCAATGGTTTCCAGGTATTGGAGAGGTTGAAAATAGATGAGACCACTTCCCACATCCCAGTGGTAATGCTCACTACGAGCACCCTCAGGCAAGATCGCGATAAAGCTTTCGACCTGGGAGCAGTAGACTACGTAATCAAGTCATTAGAGGGTTTTGAACTGGGGGAGCGAATCCGCAAGATGTTGAAAGAGCGCTTTAAAAAGTAAGAATAACATAGACAGATAGAAGAAAAATATTGGAAGTTAAGATTATGCAGTAATTCACCGAAGCGAGGAGTAGAGGAAAGATAAAAGGCAGATGAGAAAGAAAATCCTAATTGTCGATGATGATGCGGAAGCAGTTGAACTCCTGAAAGAAATCTTAATCTCACAGGATTTCAGAGTTATTTCTGCTAGAAATGGTGATGAAGCAATAAAGAAAGTGCGAGAAGAAAAGCCAGACACCGTCGTTTTAGATGTGGTGCTGCCCGGACTGGACGGTTTTGACGTGTGTCGGGTTTTGAAACAGGATAAGATGACCCATTCCATTCCTATAATAATGTTAAGTGGTAAGGCGATAGAAACCAATGACAAAGTTACGGGATTCGAGGCAGGAGCTGACGATTACTTAACTAAACCCTTCGAGGCTAAAGAGTTGGTTGCCCGTATAAGAGCCTTGTTACGGCGCTATGAGCTTTCTGAAGACCTTGAGGAGGTTATAGAGAAGGAAGGGATTTCTCTTGATGTTACCAGAGCTACAGTGCGGGTGAAAGGAAAACTGGTCAACCTGAGGCCAAAAGAATTCGATTTACTCTACTTGTTAATGAAGAAGGCAGGTCGTGTTTTGAATCGCTCATATCTATTAGTAAGTATATGGGGGTATGAGTATTTTGGCGCTACCAGAACGGTGGATGTGCATATAAGGAGACTCAGGGAAAAATTGGGAGAAGAGGCGGCAAAAAAGATAAGAACTATAGAAGGAAAGGGATATATGTTTGTGGAAGAGGAGTAAAAAGTTAACATAGATTTAACATTTTTGTAACACTGTTGTAATAAGTCTGTGATAAAATATATGTTGGAGAATTAGAATTTTAAGGTTGTGCACAAATTGAATTTGTGCCTGCACAGATTGAATCTGTGCCTACAATAAAAACGGATTAACAGAATCTGTAGGCACAATTTCAAATTGTGCAATTTTGTAAGCACCGTGTTAACCACGCAAAAGAGAAAGGCTCTATATGAAAGAGACGATTCTTTTTATTGACGATGATCCAGACATTGTCAGGCTGGTAAAGGAGACTCTCCTTGACGAAGGGTTTGATTTTGTTTCTGCTGGGGACGGCGAAGGTGGCATAAAGGAAGCCCAAAAGTCTCATCCTGACCTGATTATTCTGGATATGCAGCTTCCGGACATAGATGGGTTTGAGGTTTGTCGGAGACTGAAAGCAGATGAAGAGTGCAAAGAGATACCGATAATAATGTTAACCGGTAGGTTCAAGAAGACTTCGGACAAAGTTGACGGATTAGAGGGCGGGGCAGATGATTATGTATTAAAGCCATTTGAGACTGAGGAACTATTGGCACGAATACGGGCAGTGCTTCGGGAGTACCAACATTTTGGTCCAAAACACCTGGTGAAAGACCACCTGGATGAGTTAAGACGGAAGAAAAAGGATTAATCCTCGGGAGGCAGAATGCGTCTGAGAACAAAGTTCAGTTTCTTTGCGATTCTTATATTGGTGGTGGCTTTACTGGGAATGAGCGTGATTCTGTTCATTTTTGAGAAGAAACATCTTTTGCAGACAATGAGGGAAAGCCAGGTAAATGCCATAAAAGGTCTGGCAGAAATCTGCAAGGAGGCGATAATTAGCGAAGACGATCTGCTTCTTATGAATTATATTAAAGTGGTGAAGAGGACCAAAGGAGTAATTTATGCTATGTTCGTGGACGATGAAGGGAAAGTGGTAGTGCATACCGATACTAATCTTCTTGGTTATGTGTATCAGGACCCCGTGGGAGCAAAAGCGAAAAATTCAGAAGACTTGTTGATTCAGTCTTATAAGGGTAAGGAAGGTGGAGAACTGGTTGATGTCTCATTTCCTGTCCTATTGGGACAGGACAGGTTAGGTACTGCCCGAATAGGATTTTCTAAAGTAGTGTTGAATGGAATTGTGGAAGATACATTGTCCTTGACCCGCCGCCGTATCCTGGTGGTAACAGGTGTTGCCTTTTCTTTCGGGATTTTCGGCGCGTTTATTCTGGCTCAGCTAATGGGCCGTCCCATCAAGAAACTTACCGAGGGTGCAAAGTCTATTGGACAGGGAAACCTGGAACAGAAGATTTTAGTCAAAAGCAGAGATGAACTTGGCGATTTAGCAGGTGAGTTCAACAGGATGGCAAAAAAACTTAAAGAACTTGACCAGATGAAGGATGATTTCGTTTCCAGCGTCTCTCACGAGCTCAGGTCACCTCTAACGTCTATTAAAGGCTATGTCGATTTTATCTTGAGGGGGAAGGCCGGGCCGCTTAATAGGAAGCTTGTAGAATATTTGACAATTGTCAAGAACAACACTTCTCGACTGGGAATGTTCATAAATGACATCCTCGATTTAGCAAAAATTGAAGCCAAGCGTTTTGATCTGGGGAAGGAAGCTTTGGAACTTCCCCCGCTCGTAGAGGAAATGGTTACATTTTTCCGGCCCCAGGCAGAAGAGGGCAAGATTCAACTGGAGGCAGTCGTTCCTACCAGTATCTCTTTGGTTTCCGCCGACCCGGATAAACTTAGACAGGTTTTTACGAATCTTCTCAGTAATGCTTTTAAATTTACTCCTGAGGGAGGAAAAATAACCATAGAAGCGAAAAATTCAGATGCGGGAAACTTTGTAGAGATTGCTGTTAAAGACACGGGAGTGGGCATTGCCCACGAGGACTTGCAAAAAGTTTTCGACAAATTCCAACAGATTAAACCATCTGAAGGTAAAGTGAGGAAAGTCAAGGGGACAGGATTGGGTCTGGCCATCGTCAGGGGGATCGTCGAGGCGCACGGGGGTCGGATTTGGGTGGAGAGTGAACTGAGTAAAGGAAGCAATTTTATCTTTACTTTACCCAAGGCATAATCTATAATATAGGAAAAGAAATATGAGCAAGGAAAAGATTCTGGTAATAGAGGACGAAGAGGACATTGCTAATCTGGTCAAAACTACTCTTGAGGGCGAAGGTTTTGAGGTCACAGTTGGTTACAGTGGCGAAGAGGGACTGGAAAAGATTCATCGTACTCCTCCGGACCTCTTGGTCTTAGACCTGGGACTTCCTGGTATGAGTGGGTATCAGGTTTGCCAGAAGGTCAGAGAAGATGTTTCTTTGGCCCATATTCCCATAATCATGTTAACTGCTAAGGGTTCTACATCAGACAAAGTCATTGGATTGAGCTACGCTCCCGATGACTATATTACCAAACCTTTTCAAAATGAAGAACTTGTTGCCCGCGTGAGAACACATTTGACTCGCACTGCCAGCGACCTCTCGGCTAATCCTCTAACCAAATTGCCGGGCAACATTCCCCTCAAGGAGGCGTTAGAGAAGTGTCTGAGTCAGGGGCGTCTATTTGCTGTTTTGTATTTAGACTTGAGTAATTTTAAAGCTTTTAACGATAAATATAGCTATCTCAGAGGTGACAAGGTTCTTCAAAAAACAGCTCAAATCATTCTCAAGATAGTTAAAGAGAAAGGTAATCCAGATGACTTCATCGGTCACATCGGAGGGGATGATTTCATCATAATTACCAGCCCGGGTAAGGTTGATCCACTTTGTAGAGGTATTATTAAAGACTTTGACCAAGATATTCCTGTCCTCTACGACGAAGAAGATAGAAAAAGAAAGTACATTATAACCAAGGACCGGCAGAATAAGACTACGAAGTTTCCCTTGCTGACTATTTCTATTGGAGTAGCTACAAATAAAGCGAGGAAATTCATCAGCCCCGCGGAGATTAGCGACGTGGGCGCTGAACTGAAAAAATACGCTAAGAGTAGAAAAGGGAGCAGTTACGTTGTAGATAAGAGGGAAGATTAAAAAGGCAAATTTTCATACGAAAGAAGATAACGATGTTAAAGAAAAGAATTTTGGTGATAGACGATGACGCGTCGATTTTGAAACTGGTCAGTGACGTGTTGACCGAAGAGGGATTTGCTGTCACTACTGCCAGTTGTGGAGAAGAGGGAATTAAAAAAGTTCATCGCGCAAAGCCTAATTTGGTCATTCTGGATTTGAGGTTACCCGATATGGATGGTTTTCAAATTTGTCAAACTTTGAAGAAGGATAAGAGCGTAAGTAATATTCCCATTATAATGCTCACTGTTAAATCTACAAAATCCTCAACAGTTGCCGGATTGGAGATGGGCGCTGATGACTATATTGTTAAACCTTTTAATCAAGAAGAGTTAGTCGCGCGAGTGAAGACAGTGCTCCGTCGAGCTGGTGGGGAAGAAGAAGTGGAAGAAATTCTAAGGTATGGAGATATGCATTTAAATGTGAATAAACATGCTGTATTCATAAAAGATGAACAGATTGATTTGACACCTATGGAATTTAATTTACTTCATATTTTGGTAAAGAAGAAAGGGCATGTGCTTAACAGAAATTTCTTGTTGGAAACAGTATGGGGATACGAATACTTTGGCACTACTCGTACTGTGGATGTCCATATCGGACGATTGCGAGAGAAGTTAGCCTCCCTGGGGGAAAAGATTGAAACTGTGGAGGGGGTAGGCTACAGATTAATCGATGAAGGGAAAGATTGAGGTTATAGTTTGCATCCCGATTTTCAATCGGGAAATCTGTGCCTACAATAATTTTGGAGTAGCCCCGATTTATCGGGACGTCTTAAAACGCGGACTAAAGTCCGCTACTCCAGGGAAATTTTATTGGCACAATTTAAAATTGTGCCTTTTTTGATTGACAGACACAATAGTTTTTTGTTATAAAGTACAATCTACGAATGTAATGGGTGAAAATTGTGTTTAAAAAGGCAATTCAGTTTTTGAGAGAAGTTATAGAAGAGCTACGGAAGGTTTCCTGGTCGGATAGGAAACAGACAGTTGGGTCGGCAATGGTGGTGATCCTCTTAGTTATTGCCGTGGCTATTTTTGTAGGCCTGGTAGACTTTGGATTGTCCATAATTCTGGGAATATTAATAAAGTAGTTAACCGCAAAGGGAGAAAAATGACAGAGAAAAAATGGTATATTGTTCATACTTATACAGGACATGAGGATAAAGTTAGAGCATACATGGAGAAACTGATAAGTTCCGGGGAAATGAGAGATAAGATATCAAATATATTGATTCCCACTGAAGAAATTGTGGAGATTCGTAAGAATAAGAAAAGGATTAGCAAGCGGAAATTTTTCCCTGGTTACGTGTTGATTGAAATGATAATCGATAATGAAACCTACTGGGGCGTGCGCAATATTCCCGGAGTAACTGGTTTCCTCGGCGGGGTGAAACCCATACCTCTTCAGCCAGAGGAATTGGAAAATATCGTGGTACTCACTCAACGAGAAGCGCAGGCAAAACCAAAACCGGCAGTTATGTTTGAAAAGGACGAGAGTGTCAGAGTTATAGAAGGGCCATTTGAAAATTTTGTTGGCGTAGTGGAAGACGTTAATGAGGAAAAGGGTAAACTGAGAGTAATGGTAACAATTTTTGGACGAGCTACTCCCGTCGAGCTCGATTTTTTGCAGGTGGAAAAAATATAAGAAGGAAGGGTTTATGGCGAAAAAAGTAAAAGGAATAATAAAATTACAGATACCCGCAGGAGGAGCCAATCCCGCTCCCCCGGTGGGGCCAGCCTTGGGACAACAGGGAGTAAATATTATGGAGTTCTGCAAGGCATTCAATGAGAGAACGGCTAGTCAGGAAGCGGGAATGCTTATTCCGGTGGTAATTACTGTATTTATGGATAGAAGTTTTACCTTTGTGACCAAGGTCCCTCCCGTGGCCGCGTTGTTGAAGAGAGCTGCGGGCATAGCCAAAGCCTCGGGAGAGCCTAACAAGACGAAAGTAGCTAAGGTGAGTAAAAAGCAAGTACGGGAAATAGCTGAGAAGAAAATGGCCGATCTGAACGCAAAAGATATAGAAGGTGCGGTTAAGATGGTAGAGGGAACTGCACGCAGCATGGGTATAGAAATTGAATAGAATTTTTGTAGGCGTTGCGAACGAAGTGAAGCCCCGATCCATCGGGGCCACATCCCAATTTTCAATTGGGACTCGCAATGACATCTGTAGGTAAATCGGGACAAGGGAGATTATGAAAAGAGGTAAGCGGTACCGCGAATTATCCAAATTAGTTGAGAAGGATAAAGTCTACAGTGTGCAAGAGGCAGTACAGTTAGTTAAAAAGTCTGCCAATGCCAAGTTTGATGAGACTATCGAATTGTGTCTGCGACTGGGAATCGATCCCAAACGGCAAGACCAAGCAGTAAGGGGAACCGTGTTATTGCCGCACGGTACAGGAAAGAGTAAAGTGGTAGCTGTTGTAGCTAAGGGAGAGAAAGCAAAAGAAGCAGAAAAGGCAGGAGCAGATGTTGTGGGAGGAGAAGATTTAATTGAAAAGATAGCCAAAGAAGGCATCAAATTTGATGCATTAATAACTACTCCCGATTGTATGCGTGACTTGAGTAAACTGGGAAAGATACTGGGACCAAAGGGATTGATGCCCAGTCCCAAAACAGGCACTGTCACATTTGAGATTGCTGATGCAATAAAAAAGATTAAGGCTGGTCAAGTTGAATTTCGAATCGATGGTTATGGAATTATCCATTTATGTGTGGGTAAGGCTTCCTTTGAGGAAAAGAAACTGGTGGATAACATAAATACTGTAATAGGAGAAGTGCAGCGAGTTAGACCGCCCAGTGTTAAAGGCCAATATTTAAGGAGCATAAGTGTCTCTTCAACAATGGGTCCAGGAATAAAAGTGAGCTTGCCCAGTATGTAACGTATAGAGAAAAGACTTATGTTTTGGTGATATTTTTTGAGCGAAGGTTCCGATGAATCGGAATCTTCGCTTTTTTATTGTCCCCCCGGCCCTTTTCTGAAGAACGGGCGACGCCAAAGGAGATAACCCGGGCCCATCCCTGTCGTGAAAGGGCTGGGCGATTCTCCCTACAGTTGCTTGAGGTTAGAAAGCAAAGTTAGATACAAAAAATAAATAAAAGGTACTTTATGATATAACTTCGGCGTGTATTGTGCTTAATGATATTAGATGGAAATAGGAGAGGCAACCTGTTGCTAAAAAATAATTAAATTTTTTACTTGACAAATCCTGTAAATATATTATAATTAAAACAAAGCATAAATAACAAATGATAAAAGATACGTTTAAAAATTTCTAAAAAGGTGAATCTGATGAAAGATATAATGAGCACTAAAGAGCTGTCGCAATATATAGGATTGAGCAAATCTAAAATTTATCAATTAATCCGCCAGAAAAAAATCCCGGCTTCTAAAATTGGTAGACAATACAAGTTTTATAAAGAGATGATCGATGCCTGGTTAAAAGAATCAATTATTACTTTACCCAAACAATCCCAGGCTAAGCTTCCACCGGAAAAGAGCAAAAAGGACATAAGGACTTGAAGAGAGACTTTCAAGATTGAGTAGGCCATAGTTATTCAAGCCTTTAAAACAGAGGAGGTGAGAAAGAGATGGGAGAAAAGGTAGCAAGGGTCGGTGTAAAGAGAGAGGAGGGTTATCTCTATTTCATCGACAAGCAAGGAGATGTCTCTCGGGCGAGGATGGCCCGCGGTGGCAAGAAAGGCGGGAGCCCTGTAAAAGTTACTAAAGCTGGCGTCAAAAAGGCCCGTGGTTATCTCTATTATCTCGATAAACAAGGAGATGTCTCTCGGGCGACGATGTCCCGCGGCGGGAAGAAAAGGAAAAAGAAAAAGGCGAAAAAAGCCGCCAAAAAGAAAACTGCCACAAAAAAAAGGAGGACGAAGATGGCAAAGAAGAAAAAAGCAAAAAAGAAGAAGAAAAGATAACTGATAGGTACAAAATTTCGTACTGCAAGGTGACCCCTTGTTGGAAGACAATTGCTGGTATTTTGGATTTCAGAGAAGCGGGTGGTAGAACTTTTGAGTTTGTTGGGGAAAATAGATAATTCCAGTTGAGAACGCGAAATTTTCCAGCAGTTTGTCCTTATCCACAAGGGGTCTTTTTTTCTTTCTCGACCCCATTTTCCTCACCTTTTTTCTTGACACTACAGAGAATGTGCATTATAATGATTTTGCTCGGAGTGTTCAAGTCTTTTCGGGTTTATTGGGTAGGGGGTTGAATTTTTGCTTGTTTGGTGTTGATAAATTTGCTAAATTATATTTTGGGGAGATGAAGATTGAGGAAGCCGATCATTGCTGGTAACTGGAAAATGAATAAGCTAACCTCAGAAGCAGTGGAGTTAGCTCGTGAATTAAAAAACAAAGCAGGAAGTATTGCAGACAGGGAGATAGTTCTCTGTCCTCCATTCACTGTTCTTTCTTCAGTAAAGGAAGTAATCGAAGGTTCATCGATAAGATTGGGCGCCCAGAATATGCACTGGGAAGTTCGTGGAGCATATACGGGAGAAGTATCGCCGGCGATGCTCAAAGATATCGGCTGTGATTATGTAATTTTAGGTCACTCAGAGCGGCGCCAATATTTTGGCGAAACAAATGAGGCAGTAAATAAAAAAGCGAAGATATCTTTTTCTACCGGTCTTATTCCCATTGTTTGTGTAGGGGAAACGCTTCCCCAGAGAGAAAAAGGAGAGACCTTAACAGTAATAGAAGAGCAGATTAAGACAGGACTATCTGCATTGACAGGTGAAGAAAGCAAACGATTAGTAGTGGCCTATGAGCCTGTCTGGGCTATCGGCACGGGAAAGACAGCTACGCCTGACCAGGCCGAAGAGGTACAGCGATTTATTCGGAAATTGTTAGGGCAAATGTTTGGAAAGGAGAATGCTCAGGCAATCAGAATTTTATACGGAGGAAGCATCAATCCTGATAATATTTCTGCTCTGATGTCTTGTGAAAATGTGGACGGAGGGTTGGTAGGGGGAGCGAGTCTGAAGGCAGAATCTTTTTTGAAGGTTATACAATATTAGCATGCCTTCTGGTATTCCTCCAAGCCCAAATAGGAGGAGTAGCGAAACTTGTTTCGCGATTAGTTAACGCAGAGCAAGCTCTGCTACTCCGATACAAAGATGAAAATTGCTATTGGCTCTGACCATCAAGGATTCAAATTAAAAACGCAATTAAAAGAGAAACTTCAAAAATTAAATTACGAAGTGAATGACTTTGGATGTTTCTCGGAAGAATCCTGTGATTACCCGGATTATGCAGTGCAGGTTGCTGAAGCTGTTGCCCGTGGAGATTGTAGTAAGGGGATTCTTATATGTAAGAGTGGTATAGGAATGAGCATTACTGCCAACAAGGTTCCCGGAGTTTTAGCGGCTTTAGTACGTGACGAAGAAATGGCAAAGTTGGCATCGGAACATAACAATGCCAACATTATCTGCCTGAGCTCTAATGCTAATATAAGTGAAATTATGAATATGGTTAATAGTTGGCTTAATACTCCTTTTGGATGGGAGAGACATCTACGCAGGATAAATAAGATTAAAGAGATCGAGAATAAATATTTAAAGCGGGAATAAAAAAAACCGTCTTAAATTCTTGCCCATTTGTAATTGAATCGAATGTTTATATTGTTCAGGTGATTAATATGATTGAACGTTGGAGCATGAGTTTTTCTCCAACTCAGAGGGGAGAGAAAAGGTACAAAATAAGGGTCTGGGGAGAACAAGGGGACCTCAGGGACTTAATAGAGAAGATTGGAAATATCTGCAGTCGTCCTTTTGTTCCTCGGGATGACGAATACAACTGGGCCTTTTATGTTCATAATGTTGACTCTCAGGTAAAAGGAAAGATTATCAAGATACTGGACGAATCTATGAAAGCCCCCAAACCTCCCGTTTCCCAGGTAGAATATAGAGAAGAAATTGGGGAGAAAAAAGAGAGTGAAAAGCCGCGAAAGGAAAATTCCCAGAGGTCATTTAGACCCGTGGGGGAGCTCAAGTTAAATCCCGCCTATACTTTTGATAATTTCGTAGTCGGTCCCTCTAACAGATTTACCCACGCAGCCACTCAGGCTGTGGCCAAAAGTCCAGGAGAAATCTATAATCCTTTATTTATCTATGGCGGGGTGGGATTGGGGAAAACTCATTTGCTTCATGCAATTGGACATTATGTCAAAAGTAAAAAATCCGACGCAAAGATACTTTATGTTAGTACTGAAACGTTCATGAATGAAGTTATAGAAGCCATTGGCAAAGGAACGCTGGAAGAGTTCAGAGAGCGCTATCGGCAAGTAGATGTCTTGTTAATTGATGATATCCAATTCTTGGTAGAGGCAGAGTCAACCCAGGAAGAGTTCTTCCATACCTTCAACGTGCTTCACGATGCCCATAAACAGATTGTAATTAGTTCCGATAAGCCTCCTAAACAGCTAACCACTCTGGAGGAGAGACTGAAGTCGAGATTCGAATGGGGATTGATTGCTGATATCAAATCCCCCAATTTAGAAACAAGGGTTGCTATCCTTAAGAAGAAAGAGGAGCTTGAAAATTTAGACCTCAGTGATAACATACTTATATATATTGCCGGTAAATTGAAATCTAACATTCGCGAACTGGAAGGTTTCCTGAAGCGAATTAATGCTTATGGTCAATTAACCAAGCAACAGATAACCATAGATTTAGTTCGGGAATTGATGAACGATCTTCTGCCTGAGAGAGAAAGAGAAGAGTTAGTAGAGGTAAAGCCCCCTGAGACAAAGGTGCCGGAATTAGAAGAAGAAAAGAAACCAGTCCCTCCTCCATCGGAAGTTGAGGAGGAGAGAAAGTGCTTGACTTGTGGACAAAATCTTACCTATGTTGAAAAATACGATCGCTGGTATTGCCATAATTGCAAAAAATATGCTCCTAAGGAAATTCCTGAAATGGCAGCACCCGAATTTCCTCCTCCAGAGGAAGAGGTAACTGAAGAGGAAGTCGAAGAAATCAAGAGGGAAAGAATTCTACCGCCAAGCGAGGAAAAAGAAGCAGAAGTGGCAAAGGAACCAGAGCCTGCTCCGGAAGTCTCCCCTCCACCTGCGGAGCCAGCGCCAGTTGATGAAACATTACGTAAAGTAGAAGTAGGCTATTTTTATCCACATGACCGCAGTAAAGAGTTTGAAGAACTTAAGGCACAATTTGATGAAGTATTAAAAAAACATAAGTTGAAATTCCGGTTGGAGGCAGTTTTTGAGAATGATTATATAGCGGAAAAGAAAATAAATTACGGGATGTTTGCTGAACTTTGTAAAACGGGTAATGTGAGAATTGCTGTAGTCTTAGGGCCTCCACCGGGCAGTAGTTTATCAGAGGGTGAGTTTTCCCGAATGCTGGGAGCAATTTTGGACGATGCAAATATTTCTCTTCATTTCGTTCCTTATGATGATATAAAGAAAAGATACAAGTATCTCAATATGCTCCTTGATATTGCCGTGATAGGGCACAAGGAACTTTTCCAAAAATAGTTTATTTATCGCCGAGTTGGTTCACTGGGAAAGAATTTTTTG
>CAYOFG010000036.1:12115-14253 GCA_964403285.1 uncultured Clostridia bacterium
GGATTAGAAGCTTTAGAGATAAGCAAAAAAGAGAAATCAGACTTGATATTGATGGATGTGATGATGCCTAAGATGGACGGAATCGAAGCTATTGAGAAGTTGAAAAAAGATGAGACTACTCGGGATATCCCGATTGTAATCCTTTCCGCTTTAGGGCAAGAGATGGATGTGATGAGAGGGCTACAAGCGGGAGCTTTAAGCTACATCGTTAAACCTTTTAGTCCCAAGGAATTACTTGACGAAGTAAAAGCAAAGTTAGAAAAAAAGTAGATTGCAAGAAACAGGAGGAAAAGATGCCGAAAAGAGAAATCTTAATTGTAGAGGATAATCCTCAAACAGTAAAATTGATCAAGTTTATTTTAGAAAAGAATAACTATTCCACAGTTTCAGCAAAGGATGGAGAACAAGGATTACAGATGGCGAAAGAGAAGAAACCTGACCTGATCATTCTCGATTTGATGCTTCCGGGAATGGATGGATATCGGGTGTGTGAAACTTTAAAAGCCGATGCAGATACTAAAGAGATACCGATTTTAGTGCTAACCGCTCTTGATACTGGTGCAGATTTTGAAAAAGCGTTGCAGAAAAAAGCCGACTGGTACATAACCAAGCCCTTTGAACCTCAACACCTATTAAAACGCATTGATTATTTAATTGAGAAGAGAAAAGAAGATGAAAAAAAATGATGAGATCAAGAAACTGGAAGAGATGGCGAGACAGGTAAGGAAGGATATTATTGAAATGCTTGCCCAGGCGGGGTCGGGCCATCCGGGGGGGGCTCTTTCAGCATCTGACATTATGGTAGCTCTCTATTTTTCGGTAATGAGGCATAACCCCCAAAATCCCCAATGGAAAGAGAGGGACAGGTTCATTCTTTCTAAAGGACATAGCTGTCCTGCGATGTACGCTTGTTTGGCAAGAGCTGGCTACTTTCCTTTGCCAGAGCTTAAGACGCTGAGAAAACTTGGTAGTCGCCTGCAGGGTCATCCTTCCAAGACCGATGGTTTACCCGGTATAGAAGTTTCCACCGGGTCACTGGGACAGGGTCTTTCTATCGCCAATGGCGTTGCCCTGGGGCTCAGGCTGGATAGAATAGATGCTCGCGTCTACTGCTTGATGGGCGATGGCGAGATAGAAGAAGGACAGATCTGGGAAGCAGCAATGGCGGCTTCCCATTACCACTTGGATAATCTTTGTGGAATTGTCGATAATAATGGATTGCAGATAGATGGCAAAATTGATGAGATAATGAATCCCAATCCCATTTCTGAAAAATGGAAAGCTTTTGGTTGGAGTACTATAGAAATTGATGGGAACAAGATGGGAGAGATTCTTGAGGCATTTGCTGAAGCAAAAAAAGTTAAAGGAAAACCAACGGTTATTATTGCAAAGACGATAAAAGGGAAGGGTGTCTCCTTTATGGAGAATGTTGTTGAATGGCATGGGAAAGCACCTTCTAAGGAACAGGCGAAAGTTGCCTTGAAGGATTTGGAAAGTTCCTGATACATAAATTGCCATGAAAAGAGAATAGAATCAATGATGGAAATGAAAGCAACAAGAGATGGTTATGGAGAGGCATTGGTAGCTCTGGGAGGGAAGAATCCTCAGGTGGTGGTCTTATCAGCCGACCTTACCGATTCCACGAGGGCTTCAATGTTCAAAGAGAGATTCCCGGAAAGATTCTTTTCTATGGGAGTCGCCGAGGCTGATATGATTGGCACTGCGGGCGGATTGTCCCTGGTGGGTAAAATTCCCTTCTGCTGCAGCCTGGGAGTTTTTGCTTCTGGTAGAGTCTGGGACCAAATTAGAGTCACCATCTGTTACAGTAATCTAAACGTGAAGATAGGCGGAAGTCACGGAGGAATTTCCGTTGGTGCTGATGGTGCTAGCCACCAGTCTATTGAGGATATTACCCTTATGCGAGTTTTGCCCAATATGAAGGTCGTTGTTCCCTGTGATGCTATCGAGACGAGAAAGGCCACCATCCAGGCGGGGGAAGTATGGGGACCGGTATATATAAGATTTGGCAGACCACCCATCCCGATAATTACCACAGAAGATACTCCGTTTCTTATTGGTAAGGGAATAACAATGCTTAAGGGTAAAGATGTGGCAATCTTTGCCTGCGGAATTATGGT
>CAYOFG010000037.1:0-14044 GCA_964403285.1 uncultured Clostridia bacterium
GGAGAGTTCAGACTCCACAAACATTCCGGCTCAGTTTGATTAAGAAAGCTTATGCTAAGGCTTTGAGAGATAAATTTTATGGCACTGACGACGCTCAGTTAGTAGAAAGGATAAATAGACCAGTCAAAGTCATTTCCGGCGACTATCGCAACATAAAAATTACCACTAAAGAAGACCTAATCCTCGCCGAAAAATTATTATCAAAAAAATTGTAGCCGCAGAGCGAAGCTCTGCTAAGGCCTTGAAATATAAATATAGGTAGTGTAGGGCTTTATGCCCGTAATCTTTTTTGTAGCTGCAGAGCGAAGCTCTGCTAAGGCCCCGAAGGTGTAAATATAGGTAGTGTAGGGGCTTGTCCCCGTAAATTTTTTGGGAAGGCGAATCATTATGAAAATCGGCATTGGCTACGACATCCATCGGCTGGTTACAGGCAGAAAATTGGTATTGGGAGGTGTAGAAATACCCTTTGAGAAAGGGCTGTCTGGCCACTCCGACGCAGATGTTTTAACCCATTCCATCTGCGATGCAATTCTCGGCGCATTAGGAAAGGGCGATATAGGCCTCCATTTCCCGGATACTGATCCGAAGTATAAAGATATCTCATCTATGATTCTTTTGGGGAAAGTTTCTGAAATTATGACTAAAGCAAATTTTCAGGTAAACAATCTCGATTCGGTAATCATAGCTCAGAATCCCCATCTTTCGCCCTATATTGAAGAGATGAAGAAGAATGTCAGTAGAGTTCTAAACAGTAATCAAGAAGTAATAAATATTAAAGCCACAACCAATGAAGGGTTGGGATTGATTGGTCAGGGCGAAGGCATAGCTGCTTACGCTATAGTTTCACTCACAGAGCGTTAAAGGAAGATTATGTCTCTGTTTGTTTACAATACTTTAAACCGGAAGAAAGAAGAATTTAAACCACATTCGCGAGGAAAAGTGAAGATGTACGTATGTGGAACCACACCATACGACCATTGCCACCTTGGACACGCCCGCTGTTATGTAGTTTTTGATGTAATTAGAAAATATCTGGAATATAAAGGTTATGAAGTAATATATGTGCAAAATTTTACAGATGTTGACGATAAGATTATTAATAGAGCTAAACAGTTAGGAAGCAAGGTTGAGGACGTAGCGGAAAAGTACATCAAGGAATATTTCGAAGTAATGGAAAGATTAAACATAAAAAAAGCCAATTTTTACCCTAAAACGACAGAGCATATAAAGGAGATGATTAAGCTTATTGAAAAGTTAATCAAAAAAGGCTATGCCTATGTTATAGACGGAGATGTCTACTTCGAAATAGCAAAGTTTGATGGTTACGGTAAACTTTCCCATCGCTCCCGGGAAGAGATGCGGGCAGGAGCCAGGATAGAAGTGGATAAACGGAAGAAGAACCCTCTCGATTTTGCTTTATGGAAGAGTGCCAAGCCTGGCGAGCCCTACTGGGAAAGTCCCTGGGGAAAAGGCAGGCCAGGATGGCATATTGAGTGCAGTGCTATGAGTATGGAGCGGCTGGGAGCTCCCTTCGATATTCACGGGGGTGGGCAGGACTTAATTTTTCCCCACCATGAAAATGAAATTGCTCAATCCGAGGCAGCTACAGGAAAACCTTTTGCAGATTACTGGTTACATAATGGATTTGTTACAGTCAATCACGAAAAGATGTCTAAATCCCTGGGCAATTTTTTTACCTTGAAAGAGATTTATGAAAAATATCCTCCCAATGTGGTCAGGTTCTTTCTTATTTCCCAATACTATCGAAGCCACATAGATTTCTCTGACGATAAGCTGGAAGAAGCCCGAAAGAGTTTAGAAAGGTTTCACAACACTTTAGAAAACATCGAATTTCTGTTAAAGGGGTTGAAAGCCGGAAAGAAAGCAAGCGTTCCCAGGAAAGAAGATAGTAATATATTGGAGGCAAAAGAGAAATTTACCACAGCTATGGATGATGATTTTAACACAACTCGCGCTTTGAGTTATGTATTCGATTTGGTAAGTAAGGCAAACAAAACAATTTCTGAAAAGAGTCCTGACCTCTCCTTTCTTCTCGGGGCAGATAGAGCCTTAAGAAGTATGGGTTCTCTTTTGGGGTTTCTGAAAGAGAAGGTTATAGAAAAGGGAGGGATAGACGAGTTCCAAATCGAAAAGTTTATTGATGAGCGGGATACTGCGCGGGAAAGAAAGGATTGGAAGAAATCAGACAAAATTCGTAGTGATTTGGAAAAAATAGGAATCATTCTGGAAGATACCCCCGCAGGAACCCGCTGGAAGTATAGAACCACAAAAAGCTCTCCGAAAAAATAACCCTAGGTGTCATTGCGAACAAAGTGAAGCAATCTCGTAGTTAGGCACGAGAGGGTTTCCTTTCTGAAAAGCAAATTCCCGAAGATAAAAATGACGAAGTTTGTACTTGACCTCTCTGCGAATATGTGTTAATTTCACTATTGGGAGGACATTTCAATAGACACTTTCATAGGCACTTTTTAAAGGAGGACCATCCAAGAAAAGAGAAGCAGATTAAAATGCGCTTTTGCTTATATGGAGATGGGATTATGCGAGTCTTGGCAAGTTTATACTGCATATTACTTGGATTTACGCGTCCGTGCTGTGCATTGTTTCTTATTTTCTTATTTATAGTTTGCGTCCCTGGTTTAGCCTGGTCCCAGGATGAAACACCCCCGGCAGCAATAACTAATCTCTCGGCCTTACCCGGAACTAATGCGGGCGATATTGACCTTTCCTGGGCAGCTCCGGGTAATGATGGCTGGGATGGGGTGATATCTTCCGGCACCTACAGGATAAAATATTCCACTTATGGTGCCTATTCCTGGATTTATACTGATTATGATATCGCCATTTCTACTTTCAATGTCTACCCCGGGGATAACCAATATCATACGGTAACAGGATTAGATGAAGGGACGACTTACTATTTCCGCATATGGACAGCGGACGAGGCAGATAACTGGTCTTCTTTATCTAACGGAGCGACAACCTGGGCTGAGGATATTCGTCCAGCAGGAATAATCAATCTATCCGCTTCACCAGGAGAGATAGACCGGAAGATAAACTTATCCTGGCGTGCGCCTGGTGATGACGGGGACAGTGGCATATTAACCGGTGAATACATAATAGATTACGCTACTTATACCAAGATCTGGAATCCCACCGATTATCAGATTTCTATTCCCACCTCAAATGTAAATCCTGGAGATAACCAATCCCGAGAAGTACCCAACCTTACCGTGGGAGCGACATACTATTTCCGTATCTGGACAAGGGATGAGGTCCCTGAACATTGGTCGGAGATATCCAACGAGGCAGCCACATTGGCGCCGGCTATTCCTCCTGCCGCGGTTGTAGATTTAGAAGCCATCCCGGGCACGACAGAAGGTTCAATCAACTTAAGTTGGACTGCGCCCACAGAAGATGGCGCAATAGGCGGTAAAGTCTCTTCCTACATTTTGAAGTACGCTACTTTCAGTGTGAATGATGTAGGAGATACAACTGTTTGGTGGAATCATCCTCAAACTCTTACTGGATTGGATGGGGGTTCACCAAAAGAGCCAGGTGAAACTGAAACCTTCGTCATCGGGGGGTTATCTCCTGGCAAAACTTACTATTTTGCTTTAAAAAGTAGAGACGATGTGGGCTCTATTTCGCCCATTGATACTAAGACTGCCAGTTTCAACCAGGCCAATGCTATCCCCACTGGTGATGATATTCCGCCAGCGGCAATTACGACCCTATCGGCTGTACCCGGAACTAATGGAGGCGATATTGACCTCTCGTGGAAAGCTCCAGGCGATGATGGGGGTACGGGCACATTGGATGGGGAATACAGGATAGACTATGCCACTTATACCAAGAGTTGGAATCTTACTGACTATGAAATATCTATTTCAGCAAGTGGGGTTAACCCCGGGGAGGCTCGATCCTATACAGTTACGGGTTTGAAAGAGGGGGCGACTTATTATTTAAGAATCTGGACGGCAGACGACGCAAGCAACTGGAGTGAAATATCTAACGGAGCGACAACCTGGGCGCAGGATATTCGTCCAGCAGCAATAATCAATCTATCCGCTTCACCAGGAGAGATAGACCGGAAGATAAAGTTATCCTGGAGTGCGCCTGGTGATGACGGAACTACTGGCATATTAACTGGTGAGTACAGAATAGATTACGCTACTCATACCAAGACCTGGAATCCCACCGATTATCAGATTTCTATTCCCACCTCAAATGTAAATCCCGGAGATAACCAATCCCGGGAAGTATCAAACCTGACCGTTGGAGCGACATACTATTTCCGTATCTGGACAAGGGATGAGGTACCCAATCATTGGTCAGAGATATCCAACGAGGCAACCACATTGGCGCCGGCTATTCCCCCTGCCGCAGTTGTAGATTTAGAAGCCATCTCGGGTACGACAGAAGGTTCAATCAACTTAAGTTGGACTGCGCCCACAGAAGATGGCACAATAGGCGGTAAAGTCTCTTCCTACATTTTGAAGTACTCAACCTTCAGCGTGAATGATGTAGGGAATGCAACTGTCTGGTGGAATCATCCTCAGACGCTTACTGGATTGGATGGAGGTTCACCAAAAGAGCCAGGTGAAACTGAAACCTTCGTCATCGGAGGGTTAACTCCTGGCAATACTTACTATTTTGCCATAAAAAGTAGAGATGACATGGGCTCTATTTCGCCCATTGACACTAAAACTGCCAGTTTCAATCAGGCAAATGCTATGGCGGCTAATATTCCTCCGGCAGCTATTACTGATCTGGTAGCCGAACCAGGAGGATACGACAGGATAGATTTGTCCTGGACAGCTCCAGGGGATGACGGATGGCAGGGGACGGCAACAAAATATACCATTAAGTACGCAACTTACGAAATCAATGCCGGTAATTTCGAGGCTGTACCGAATGTTAAGGAGAGAAATGTCACTGTGAGCGGAGGCAGTTCCGATAGTGAGACAGTAACAGGGTTGATGGCTTATACTACTTACTACTTTTCTATAAAAACCGAAGACAAAGTTGGCAATGTTTCGGGTATATCCAATATTGCCAGTGCTGAGACCGGGAAGGATAGTCTGCCACCGAGAGAGCCTGTGGGAATTAGAGGAATTCTAAGCGCCAATGGAGAGACGATGACTATAACCTGGCGCGGTGTAACTAAAAATGAAGACGGGACGCCCTGCACGGACCTGAAGGGATACAATATTTATCGGGCTCCGATTATCAATGGCGAGTATGTTTGGGTGGATTTTGTTGCCAGGGAATCTTTAGTCTGGACAGATCCGGAAAATATCAAAGGACAAAGCTTCTACTACATGGTTAAGGCTAAGGATACTTCTGGCAATCTCAGCAGGAGTTCAATGATTGCCGATTCTTCGGTAGATATGAATATAATCGCTGTTAACGGCGAAGACGGGTCAACGCGTATAATCATTCCAAAAGAAATTGGACAAATTCTTTACAAGGAGACTAACCCCTACGGCGAGGACGTGATAATGGAAGTCTTGAGAGACAAAGAAGAAGATGAAAGGCTAATCAAATCTTTCAATTTCATAGCCAGAGGTGAACAGAGTGGAAAAGAGATAAAGGACTTCGTTTTTGCCAGACCGCTGGCGAGAATAGCTCTTGCCTATGAAGTTGAAAATGGGTATATAAAGCAAGCCGCATCAGTTCCGGAAAAGTTTGCATCCGAGCAATTGGGTCTCTTCTGGTTCAATGGGTTGGAATGGATTAAATTGGGTGGTGAGGTAGATGAATATTTTCATCTGGTAAGTGTAAGGTCGAAACGAATTGGCAAATATATAATTAGGATATCTTTCCGCGGAATCTCGTTTGGTATCGAGTCTATACAACCGGACAAGATATTCACTCCCAATGGAGATGGCTGGAATGATTACCTTGAGATTCATTATGCCAATCCTAAGGACGCCTTTGTGAACGGTAAGATTTACGATGTAAGAGGAGCTCTGGTTGCAGAGATGGAGAAACGAGCAACTGAGGAAACGCTAATATGGGATGGCAAAGATACGAATGGCAATACTGTGGCCGGCGGTGTCTATATTTATCAAATACAAGTAGTTGGCGCTGAGAACAAGGTAATTAATGGGACATTAGTAGTGGCAAGATAAGGGGATAAAAGGTAAAAAGATGAGAAGGTCGATATGTAAGGCTATCTTGATACTGTTCCTTACTTTCACCTGTAGTTTGCCGCCCGTTCTTGCTCAATTTGAGGATTTGGGAGTGGGAGCCCGAGGAATTGGAATGGGGAATGCCTTTATCGGCTTGGCTGATGATGGTTACTCCATCTACTATAATCCAGCCGGTTTGCAAAGGGTTGGTTGGCAGGAGCTGGTTCTGGACTATGGGAAGCTCTATTGGGGACTCGATGATGACTCGCATTTAGGACAGAGTTTTGTTGGTTACGCTCATCATATTGATAATCTGGGAAAATTGAAAATAGACGGGACATTTGGATTCGGCTGGCTAAACTTCGCTTTGACTCGCTATTACAGAGAGAATACTTTTATGTTTGCTTTCGGGAAGAGAATTCCCGGCATTAGAACGGGCTCACTTGCGGCAGGGCTGAATCTCAAAATCCTCTACAAGGGGTTTAAAAAGACACCCTATACTGAGAATGCTGTCAATCTGGATACAGGTGACCTCAGGGGAGGAACAGACCCTGTCTTTGAAAATGGCTATTCGCATACCGCCTTCAGTACCGACCTTGGATTTCTATACGACCTGGGTAGACACCATTCCTTTGCCTTAACCCTGAACGATATTAACCAGCCTGATATGGGCCTACTCGACAAAGATAGGATAGCCCTGGCGACAAAGTTGGGTTATGCCTACAGGTCCGATAATTTCAATATGACGTCTGACCTTACCTTCAAGAGAAGAGATGTTACTATTTCAGCGGGCACTGAAAAGTGGTTTATAGGCAAGACTTTAGGCGTCAGGGGTGGTTTAGGTATCGGTACCAGAGAATACGCCAGTCTCTGTCTCGGCGCAAGTTACCGATATAGCAAACTCTTTCAATTTGATTATGGCTTTGTCTATCCGCTGAGAGGGATTTCCAGTTTCTATGGTTCGCATCGCTTCTCACTTACTTTGAGATTTGGCGTTAAAGTCCCGGAAGAGATACCGTTTGAGGAGGAGTTAGGAAAAATTAGAACTGAACTTGAATCGGCTAAAGAAGCAGCCGAAAAAGCAACACTTGAGGTTGAGGACCTAATTAAGGCAAAAGAGACATCGGAGATAAGGATAAGAGAGGCTCAGGAGAAACAACGAGAGGCTGAAGAGGCGCTTCATCGATTAGAGAAAGAATTGCTTGCTATCAAAGAGAGATTCCAGGCAGAAAAAAAGGCTAAGGAAAGAGTAATGGCAATCCAAGGATACTGGGAGCAAGGTTTCAGTTACTACCGGACCGGCGAATATGAGGAGGCTATCGCAGAATTTGAAAAGATTCTGAAATTGGACCCGGGCCACGTGCAAGCGAGACGACTTATCATAGAATTGGAAGCAAAGATTAAGAAAGAAATTCGGCCAAGAAAGATAAAGATAGAAGATATAGAAGAAAGTCGAAGACATCATGATAAGGCACTAAGAGCCTATTT
The DNA here is from genome assembly GCA_964403285.1 of uncultured Clostridia bacterium. GTDB lineage: Bacteria > UBA6262 > WVXT01 > WVXT01 > WVXT01 > WVXT01. Next base: position 7,644 of record CAYOFG010000037.1, read on the forward strand.
GGAAGGTCGTTTAGAAGAAGCAATTATGGAATGGGAAGAGGCATTGAAGTTTGACCCCGGGAACCCAACAATCAAATCCTGGCTGAGAGGAGCCAGACTGGAATTAGAGTTGAGGGAGAAAAAATAAGACCAGTTTGCCTAACAGACAAAATAACAAAAATTTTCTTGACCTCTCTGTTATTTTTTGTTATTTTAGTGTGGACTAGAGATTTTAAGAAATACTTCAAGAATCCACAAAATACACCTCTTAAATGCGTTTTTTGATACGTAAAGTAATTTTTTTTCTTGACTCGAATTATAGACTTCAATAGTACATTCACTTTGATAGAGGTTAACGACCTAACATAGACAAGTGAATGGAAACTATTAGAGCGCGGTTTCTAACGTCAGGTTGCCCCGCTTTTTTATTTTGTGAAAAAAGCAAGCTCACAAGGTAAAACGAGGAGTTTTTTTCGAAAACGGGACTACTTAAGGCATATGGTAGGAGGTGAAATTAAAAGATGAAAAGACCGATTCGCTATTCTCGCTTTCTATTAGCTTTCTTGTTGCTGTCAAGAATTCTTCTTCTGCCCCAGACGTCTTACGCAGAAGAGAAACCAACCCCGGCAAAGCTTATTGGCGGAATCCTGATGACTCTCGGAGGAATATTCTTAGCCGCAGACGGGTTCGCGCAAATTGAAACGGCTGAATCCAAATCAAGACCCGGGTTAGATATAAGCAATTGGGATTGGACATGTTATTACCTTTACCAGGGCGCGAATTTGGGGTACACGTATGAGGTAAGTGCGGATGGGACAGTAAAAAACACAGGGAAAGCGCCTCTTGATGACGTAGAAATCCACGTCAAATACTATGATAATATGGGCACATGTGTCGTCACACAGTCAAAAAAACTGGACACTTACGGAAGCGAGCCTCTGCCTGTTGGGGCGACAGATACCTGGAGCACATCTCGTAGTGGCATATACCGCATAGATGAAGAGCCAACAAGCGCAGAAATCTCGGCAACCTATAGTTACCCAAAGCTATACGAAACTAAAAGCTCTACTGAAGGGTATGCCGGAATTGCAATGGGGGTGGCTGGTTTATATTTCATAGTCGATTACCTTGTGGACCTCGGATACCTCGCAAAATTGGAAGAAAAGGGAATTGAAGTCAAACTTGTAACTAAACCCGACAGTATGTACCTTCTTGCTTCAGCCAGGCTATTCTAACCGACAGAAGCATGCATCCCAAAAGTAGAGGAATTTCTAACAAAACCCAATCCTGAATAGACTTGATTTATAGCCTTTCGCCAACTCAAGTGTATCTGGTAATATAACGATTACACCTTCTTGTGACTCCGCTTCACCGAAAACAAGCGGGGATGGGAAACAGTACCCCCAGCGTCTTTGCGTCGCTTTAGGCAGGTCTCCAGTTTCGGAAATCACCGCTTTACCCTTTATTGGAGCGTACCTGAGCATTCCGAGAGGCTAAAATTCTTTGACCTTACTTGATTCAGACCCCACCGCCCACGATGAGGACATTTATTTAAATAGGGAGTTCTCCAAATGTGGAGGTCGCCCCGCTTTTTTGTTAAGGAGAAAATATGACGATAACTATGAAAGATGTGGGATTGTTTTTAGGTCGGTTCTTGGGTTGGTTTATGTCAGGAATATTATTGCTTATTAGAATATTAGAATATCGGAGAGACAAGTCAAGAATAAAGGTTACAGTAAGAGGTCATTATGGAATTATACCTGAAGATACTGTCTTTCGTCCTGGTAATAAAATAATCATAAATGCAGTTAATAAAGGACGTAGACCTATGACATTGACACAAGCAGGTTTACTACTACCACGGGATTGTAAAGCCAAGTATCTTATTGATACATATTCAGCGACTAATATTAGACTAGAAGAAGCAGAACCGCATATTTATATTTTGGATGAAAATGCAGTGAAAAAGTATGGGGTAACGTCAGACAAGTATGTTGCTTATGTAATAGATGCTACAGGAAGGTTCTATTGGTCACACAATAAATTGGAAAGAGTAAGAAAACTTGGTAGGATAAAATAATTGGAGGCTAAAAATGAACTATAACTATATAGTAATTATAGATTATCCTGACTTAATAAGTAGGCTAATTGATTTAGATGTCTCGAAAGAAAATATTTCAAATTTGTTATCGATGAACTCTATTTTAAACGAGCTAATAAAAGGAATAATTAGACATGAATTTGAGCCCTATACAGCCACAAGAGGAATTGAAGTATTTTGCTCTGAAAAAATGCCGGGCCCGAAGAATAATAAACTAACTATTGAAGAAAACGAGAAAATTATTAATAGGATTTCAAAGGAAAATGCAGTCTATCTAAATAGAATTAGAATCTCATCAGAAAGCGAAAAAGGAGTGGATGTTGCTATTGCCACAACGCTAATTGAGGCATCAGAGAATACTGAAATACTATGTTTATTTGGTTCTGATAAAGATTATATGCCGGTTTTGGAATATTTAAAAAGAAAAGGAAGGTATGTTATTACTATAGGGCTGGAGGAACACCAACCTCGTGAAATATTAAATCTTTCATATATGTTTATTGACATTAAAAAATTCGTAAACGATAAACTAAAAAGGGCTAAATAAAGACAAATGCAAGGAGCGGAAGAGTTAGAACCAGTTGCCAAAACTTTTCTCCAACGATAGTTGTATAGAGACCAACTGGGCTTACGGAAAAAGCTAAAAGTTCTTGTTGATTTTCCGACCCTAAAAATATCGAATATAGTCAGAAACATAAAATATCGAAAAAAAAGGGGCACTCTAAGAACCGAGGTTATTTTTTCCCGGGTAAATAAGCCCGGCAGAACTCGATTCCCCTCGTATGAGGGTTGAGTGCCCCTGCCGGGCTTTTATTTTGATAGCCGAAAAAACAGCAAAAGGTGGGAAAAGAAGGGACATTCCCATAAATTGTGGGTTGACAAGGCTATTGAAATATGGTATTAAATTACCGAATACGGAATATGTCTTCTGCGATGATAATGGCAAGCCCTTCAGGAACATAAGCGGTTGTCATAATGCTGGCGTAGCTCAGTTGGTAGAGCAGGGGTTTTGTAAACCTCAGGTCGTAGGTTCGAATCCTATCGCCAGCTTTTCCAGTTTATTTATAAAGGGTTTTAGAAAGGTTTTTTAGAAAAGGCTGTTAAAAAAAGCAAGAGGGGAATAAGAGGGGAAAGAAAGCGAAGTAATTTTAAGACTTGATAAATATGGGGATTGGGATTTGGAAAAATCGTATGAATAGTGTATGAAAAAGATTGGAGTCTTTTGATAAAAAAATGGGAAAATGATAGAAAGAAAAAAAGCAAATTATTTGGGAAATAATAATGAACAAAGAGAAATAAAATGGATGGAAAAGAAAAAACAAGTCTTTCCCAAGTTTATGGCAAATTTTAACATATTTATCAACGATAAAAGCCCCAAAAAAGTTGGGAAAGCCTCCCAAAAACTTTTGATTATGCCAAAATATGTGATACAAGACTTCTAGGGAGAATAAACAGTTGTCTCTATTTTTTAAATCTCGGAAGCACAAAGTAAATCTGGAGGATTAAAATGGTAAAAATTATTAAGAAGGCTACGATTTTCTTAATTCTGTTTATCCTTACTTGTACCTGTAATTTCTCTGAAGGACATCATTTTAGGCTGGGATTAACAAGAGCATATGCTCAAGAAAAAGAAAAAATGGCAACACCTTCTCCTCCACCGACAGTAGAGGATATTATTGAACTGATAGAAGCCAGGAGAAAAGTTGCACCGAAAAAAATTTGGATTTATGATTATTATGTGATAGATGGAAAATTATCCAAGCTTTTTCAACAAGTATCTGATTCCAAGGACTATTTTGTTGAGGCTTTAAAGGAATTAAAAGATTTTATTCCACAGACCCACTATACTAATCTTATTAGTATTGAGTTCTTTATTGCGTATACCTTACATAAAATATTTAAGGACTATGAAGAAAGCATAAGAATATACAAAAGCCTCAAAAAGAAGTATCCTAATGAAATATTTGTGTATATGAATTACGCTCGAGAACTTTATCCTGAAGTTTTCTTACAATTGGCTAACTTATATGAAGAGACAGGACAGAAAAAAGAGTCAAAACAGTGTTTAGAAGAAATTCTTATTAATTATTCTAAAAGTAGATATGGTGTTCCAGAAACAGACAATACAGGAGACTATGCAGATATTGCATTAGACATGTTATCATCATTGAACGAATCAGAGAACTATTTCGAGAAAGATAAGATTGAAATTCTTAAAATCTGGGAAGAAATGAGAGATAAAATAATTAAAACAAAATTTAACGAAATCTTGCAATACTTTGCTCCTCAAAGTGTATTATATAAGTATGGCGATATGATACATAGTTTTTCTCAAGTTATACCTTTTAACAGGATTGAATTAGAGATGAAATATAAAGTAGGATACATATATGAATTTCTTTCATTATTAAAAAAATTATTAGAAGAATATGCTAATAATTTCCAGATTCAAGACAATAAAATCATTGGTTCTGGAGAAATATCTGGATTAGAATATGAAATTATTATTCAGTTTAGAAAAATAGGAAATTCTTGGTATATCGCATCTATTGAAAATGAGAGCAGTTAGAAGGGAAAATAAATGAAATAATGATGAAAATTAAGACTGATTTTTCCGAACTCATTGCTTATATGGAAGAAAGGAAACAGATGCTTCAATTGTTCTCGGATATGCTCAATAAGATAAAGAAAGCAAATGAGGAAGAGAATAAATATAAGACCTGATAAATAGCGAATTGCGACACTGAACAAAAGGCAAGTAGAAAATAAGAAAGGCAATAAAGATAATATAAGAAAAATTTAACAATTTAAATATTAGTAAATGAAAGAAAGGAGACAGACTCAAAATGAGTAGTCTCCTTTTTTATTTAAGCAGAGATTCTGAAGTGGAAACAGTAAACAAAGTTTGTCAAAAATGCAGAAGGAATGAAAAAAGGGTCGCAAGAGCCTTCATCTGCGACACCAAAAAACAGCCAGACAAGAGGTTACCATAACCTCAGGTGTTTATTAATGACATTATTTAATAAAGGCAAAAAGAACTCACACACAGAAGAGGGAAATACGAGGGAAAAGACACCAAAGTCACCAAAAATTCGCAAAAATTGGCAAAACAATGAATTTTTGGATAAGCCAAAAAAACACTTGCCTTTCGTCGCTATTCGTTGGTATAATAAACTAAAAGTGAAGGTTTTTAAACCTCAGGTCGTAGGTTCGAATCCTATCGCCAGCTTATTTTATAAGGGTTTTAGAAGGGTTTAGTTTTTAAAAATTCCCATAGAATTTAAGATAGGAAATGGGATTAGGATATGAAAAAATCTAGAAAAACTGCTTCGATATTTTTAGTATTCCTGTTTTTTTCTAATTTGGTGATTATAAGACCGGCAAAATCGTATGGAGGAAATAAAGGAAGCTTGTGGAAACTTATGGGGGGAATTGTCTTAATCGGTGGTGGCACATTCTGGGCAGTGGATTCGTTCAAACGGGGCGATATATCTAACCCAAAATTAGATTTAAGCGACTGGACCTGGTCACCGGAAGAAAACGGTAGTTGGCGGGTTGATGCGTCTGGGACGGTAAGAAATACAGGGAATGTGCCCGTTGAGGATGTAAAAATATATGTTACTTATTACGGCGACTCGAATAAATTTCTCGAAAGGGACTGGGGCTATTTGAATACATATTGGCGCCAGCCATTCCCGGTGGGTGCGGTCAGTTCCTGGCACATATCTACTTATAATCTTCCGAGTGAGCCGAAGAGAGCGGAAATCTCAGCAACCTATGATGCTTATGTGAAAAAATATGAAACTAAAAGTGCGATTCAAGGAACTGCTGGAATAGCCGTGGGTTTGGTTGGAGTTTATCTTGTCTATGATTACTTCCGAGATTTGGGATTTTTTGGTAAATTGGAGGAAAAAGGAATTGATATCAGACTTGTAAATAATCCTGACAGCATTTATATTCTTGCTTCAGCCGGGGTATTTTAGAGAAATATGACAACATTAGGGGCATTAGTGACAAAGGATGCCCTGGTTCTTGACGAAAAGAGATAATTCTTAAGGGAGAGTAAGACACAAGTAATAACATATAGATAAGGTTGTTTGAGAGTTAAACAACGAAGATAATCAAAGAAAGGAGATGCGCTCACACAAGTGGGTAGTCTCCTTTTTTGTTAAGTAGAGACCGAGCGTTTTGCTTATGAGTGCCACCCATCTATTTATCCCTCTCAAGAGCCTCTTTCCGCTTAGCTTCGTCTTCCGGAGTAGGCTTATAACCGATTCTTGCAGGAAAAATTTTGTCTCTCGTAGTCAGATCAATATCCCAA
>CAYOFG010000038.1:0-14021 GCA_964403285.1 uncultured Clostridia bacterium
GGTGGAAAATGAGTTTATTAGCCAGTGGCTTGGTTAAAACCTATTTGCGTCGGAAAATTGTTGATGATGTGGAAATAGAAATAAATCCCGGTGAAATAGTAGGTTTACTCGGTCCAAATGGGGCTGGTAAAACGACTACCTTCTATATGATTGTGGGTCTCCTTCGTCCGGACAAAGGCAGTATATTCCTGGAAGGAAGAGACATAACAGAGTTGCCGATGTATAAGCGAGCCAGGCAAGGGATTGGTTATTTGTCCCAGGAACCTTCCATATTCAGGCGACTTTCGGTTAGGGAAAATATATGGGCTATTTTGGAGACAACCACACTAACTCAGTCCCAGAAGAGAGAAAAATTGGAAAGTTTACTGCGAGAATTGGGAGTGGAGCATTTAGCGAAAAATAAGGCCTGCTTACTGTCTGGTGGAGAAAAAAGAAGAGTAGAAATTTCCCGAGCCCTGGTGACCACTCCTCAATACATTCTCCTGGATGAACCATTTGTAGGCATTGATCCCATAACCACCGTGGAAATTCAACAGATTGTTGCCCGGCTCAAAAATAATGGCTTGGGAGTGCTGGTTACAGACCATAATGTTAGAGAGACACTGGAAATTATCGATAGAGCCTATATTATGTACGAGGGAAAAATTTTGTTCTCCGGAACTGCGAAGGAGTTACTCAAATCGGAAGAAGCACGTAAAGTTTACTTAGGTAAAAAATTCAGGATGTAAAAACAAGAAATTGACAAAATTGTCAAAATGTAGTTTAATTATAAAGTAAAAATGAGATAAAAAGACCATTTTGGATAGGAGGAGAAAGAGATGAAGATTATGGGGTTTCTTTGCAAGGATGCCATTGAAGTGGATTTACAGGGAATCAAAAAGAAAGAAGCACTGAAAGAATTGATTGATAAACTGGTGGTCGCCAAGAGAATAAAAGAAAATACAAGAGAAAAAATACTTCAGGCTTTATTGGATAGAGAAAAATTAGGTTCTACAGGGATTGGACAGGGGGTAGCAATTCCCCATGCTAAAACAGATAAAGTAGCGGAAATCGTCTGTGCATTTGCTACGTCCAGAAAGGGAGTAGAATTTGATGCATTAGACGGGGAAAAGGTATACATAATTTTTCTCCTCATCGCTCCCCAGGACTCAGCGGGGATGCATCTTAAGGTTTTGGCAAAAATATCCCGGCTTCTTAAAGACAAGTTCTTTCGCCAGGCGCTACGAGAGGCAAAGGCGCCAAGTGAAGTAATTAAAATTATAAAGGAAGAAGATACATACTAGTTAGTGGAACGGCAAACACATAAAAGGTCAATTGACAATGGCAAAACTTCTGGTTAAAGAATTATTCGAAGAGAAAGGCAGAGATTTGGATTTGCATCTTGTGGCTGGGAAGGAAGGTTTAGATCGGAAAATAACCAGCTGGGAAATTCATAGTCTTGGCCTTGCCTTATCTGGTGAGGTGGATATTTTACCTCCTGGTCAACTTCAGATTTTGGACCGGGAAGAACTCGATTATCTAAAGAAGTTAGATGTCAAAGAAAAAAGTATTGTGTTACGCGGGATCTTTTCCAAGGACATTCCATGTTTTATTGTTACCAGTAATTTTGTTCCTCCACAAGGATTCATAAAAATGGCGGAGAAAACGAAAATACCGGTGTTTAAAAGTCGTATTTCCTTTTCCAGCTTTGTAGATCGCCTTCTGCCTTTTTTGGAGGATAGACTTACGCTAACTAAATCTGTTCAAGGAGTGATGGTTGAAGTTTATGGTCTTGGGATTTTGATATTAGGGGTAACTGGCATCGGCAAAAGCGAGTGCGCTCTGGAACTTATCAATAGGGAACATCGATTAATTGCCGGAGAGGTGGTAGGAATTAAACAGCGCAGGGGGAACATTCTCATCGGCTTTGCCAAGGAACCGATTCGTTACTATTTAGAAGTCCAGGGACTGGGAATAATAGATGTGGAAAAATTGTTTGGAGCAAGTGCGGTAAGGAGTTCGGCAAAGATTGACCTGGTAATCAGACTTGAGGAATGGGACAAAACCAGGGAGTACGAACTGCTCGGTTTCGACCAGAAGTATACAACGATTCTACAGGTCAGTGTTCCGGAATTGGTAATCCCCATTCGCCCGGGAAGGAACTTAGCGAGTATTGTTGAAGTAGCAGCCATGAATCAGCGACTAAGAAGAGAAGGATATTCCGCAATTAGTGAGTTGGATAAGGAAATAATAAAAATCACCCGGCAAAAAGGAAAAAAGAAATAGCTCGGGATTTGATTCGCTCGTGCCGTTAGAACAAGAGGTCTTTCCAGGACAGGGGGTAATATAGATAGAGAGATAGCGTACCGTTGCCCAATAAGGAGAAAGGTTAAGAGTTCTAACGGTACTCGCGGAGATGTCATTGCGAGGCGAAGCCGTGGCAATCTCGAGATTGTTTCGGTCGCTTCGCTTCCTCGCAACGACTTTGCAAGGCGCAAATCAAAACTCCTCACTCCGTTCGTCGGACAGTGATTTGCTGGGAAGCAAATGTGTCGTCCTTGTTCCTTGGCTAAAATTTCAAGACTTCTTCGCGAACTATCTTTTGAATGTGATTTGTTTAAGAATTCTAATGCTCGCTTCACCAAATCCCTTCGCGTTAGGGAAAGGAAGGGGAGTAGTAATATATGGCCAAGGGTAACTTTGTCATATTAACAGGGCTTTCTGGAGCAGGGAGAAGTACAGCCCTGAAGAATTTTGAGGATTTGGGATATTTCTGTGTAGACAATTTACCTACTACTCTGATACCTAAATTTGCCGAAATCTGCTTACAATTGAAGGATAAAATAAAAAAAGTCGCTTTGGGCATTGACATTCGGGAAGGAGACTTTTTAGATGACCTTTTTAGTTCACTAGAAGAGCTCGGAAAAATGGGGTTCAGCCATCAAATTCTTTTCTTGGAAGCCAGTAATTCTGTCCTGGTTAGAAGATATAGTGAAACACGCAGGAAACATCCTCTGGATACAGAAGGAAGAAGCATGCTTGAAGTTATCATCAAGGAAAGAAAGAGACTTATGGGAATAAAAGAACGGGCTGATAAAATCATTGATACTACAAGTCTCACTCCTCAGGAGTTTAAGCAAGTAATCTTTTCTAGTTTCAAAGAGGGACCAGAACTGGATACGATGAATGTTAGCTTAGTCTCTTTTGGCTATAAATATGGTATCCCGGTTGACGTGGATCTGGTAATCGACACGCGCTTTCTGCCCAATCCCCATTATATAGAAAGACTGAGACCATTAACCGGAAACGATCCAGAAGTTTCCCGCTTCGTTTTGAAGTCCGCTGTTACCCAGAAGTTTTTAAGGAAATACTTTGGATTATTGAAATTCTTAATTCCTTACTATATTAAAGAAGGGAAATCCTATTTGACCATAGCTGTAGGGTGCACAGGAGGGCGCCATCGTTCAGTAATTATTGTGAATAAGTTGAAGAAATTTCTCGATAAGAAATACCCCGTTAAGACTCAGTACCGGGACATCGAAAAATCAACAGTGTAAGGGTGACATCCCGTGCAAGCGGGGTGACCACCTGAGGGCGAGTTGACAAATGATTGGATTCATAATCATAACTCACGGCGATTTTGGCCGGCAGTTGGTTAAAGCAGCGCAGGTTATTTTGGGGGAGCAAAAAGAAGTATGGGCAATATCCTTGCATGAAGATGATGGGTTGGACACATTAAGTAAAAAGATAGGGAAGATACTGAAGAAAGGAAACAAACAGTCAGAAGGGAAAATCATTTTTGTGGATATGTTGGGAGGTACACCAGCAAACGCCAGCCTCAAGTTTGTTAATGATGAAAGGGTTGAAATTATTAGTGGTGTTAACCTGCCAATGCTAATTGCTGGCATAAACTATCGCCGCTCTCTGCCTGTGAAAGAATTGGCTCGTCTGATCCGCCAAAAGGGTGAAGAGAGCATTCTTGACGTCAAACAAAAGTTTCTTAATAAAGTCTCAAAGGCGAAAAATAGATAATGAGCGTGGTACTAGTACGAATTGATGACCGATTAATTCACGGTCAGGTAGTTGAGAACTGGATGAAATTCCTGAAAATCGATCATGTGGTTGTGGTTAACGACTTTGTTGCCAGTGACCGAATGCAAAAAACTCTGTTTTCAATGGCAGTTCCAGACCACGCCAAGATATCCATTTTGACTATAACTCAGGCGAAAGAAGCGATACTGAACGGGCAATTTGAAAGGGATAGGGCGATGCTTCTTCTGGTTTCGCCGCAGGATGTGCTGAATTTAATCAATAAAGGAATAAGAATAAAAGAAGTAAACGTGGGAGGAATGCATTATTCTCCTGATAAGAAACAGATCCTCAAAGCTATTTCAGTTAGTAAAGAAGACATTCAAGCCTTTCAGGAACTGGATAAACTGGGAATCCACTTGGAAGCGAGAATGGTTCCTGATGATGAGAAGATTGATATAATGGAAATTATCAAAAGAGAAACAAGTCAGGAGTAGCAGAGCTTGCTCTGCGTTAACTAATAGCGAAACAAGTTTCGCTACTCCAAAAAGACTCTGGATTCCTCGCGAAAGCAAGGTGATTAAATTCTGGAGTGTAAAACGAAAGTTTTACCTGGTCAAGCTTTCGCTTGACACTCCATCCTCCCTCTCGGGAGGACTCCAAAAATTGGAGTAGCAGAGCTTGCTCTGCGTTATTGAGAATATGAAAAAAATAAACTTTGCATTGGGTATTCATAACCATCAGCCAGTTGGTAATTTTGAAGCCATTTTTGAGGAGGCTTACCAGAAGGCGTACCTCCCCTTTATGGAAGTTCTGGCAAAACATCCGGGCGTAAAAGTGACATTCCATTTTAGCGGGATCCTTCTGGAGTGGATTGTTGAACATCATCCAGAATTTATTTCCATGGTGAAGAATCTTTTACAAACCGAACAGATTGAGCTTATGAGCGGTGGTTACTATGAGCCAATTTTGGCTATGTTATACGATCGCGATGGAATTGGTCAAATAGAGAAATTGACCAAATATATAAGGGACTTGTTTGATTACCAACCAAGAGGTATGTGGCTGGCGGAACGTGTCTGGGAGCCACATTTAGCAAAGTTGATTTCTCAGGCGGGTGCAGAATATACTGTCATTGACGATTTGCCTTTCAAATCTGCTGGGCTTTTTGAGGAAGAACTTTTTGGGTATTACTTCACCGAGGAACAAGGCTATCCACTAAAAGTTTTTCCCATTAGTGAAAAGCTGCGATTTTTAATACCTTTCCAGCCTGTAGAAGAAGTCATTAAGTATTTTAAATCCCAGGCAACGGAGAAGGAAGAGAGACTGGCAGTAATGGCTGATGACGGAGAGAAATTTGGCATCTGGCCAGGAACCCATGAACTAGCCTATAAACAGAATTGGCTTGAACAGTTCTTCAGCGAATTAGAGAAAAATGAAAAATGGATTAAAACATTTACTTTTTCTGAATATATTGCACAGTTTGAACCTAAAGGAAGAATATATCTTCCTACAGGTTCCTATTCCCAGATGATGGAATGGGTCTTACCTACTAAGGCGAGAAAGGAATTTACTGATATCCAGAGAGAAGTGGAAAAATTGCCTCAGTGTGAACGATATACAAGGTTTTTGAAAGGAGGCTTCTGGCGAAACTTCTTTGTGAAGTATACTGAGAGCAACTGGATGCAGAAGAAGATGCTTCTGGTCAGTAACAAGATTTTCAGAGCGGTTCAGGACTTGCACACCGGGGAAAGTAGAAGCAATAGAAAAGGGAGTGAGTCTTCTGTAGAGTCTAAGGAAGAAAATATGAAACTTCCGGATTGGTTGGAAAAAGCCAGGAATGAACTCTGGAAAGGGCAATGCAATTGCGTTTACTGGCATGGCGTTTTCGGAGGACTATACTTTCCCCACCTCAGAAGAGAGACTTATAAACACCTGATTAATGCAGAAAAAACTGTTGATGATAAGAACCAATCAGGTTCTAAAAGTATAAAAACAGAAGAATTCGATTTCGATTTGGACGGAAATCCAGAGATTTTGGTCAGTACCTCCTTACTCAATGCCTACTTTAGACCGTCTGTGGGAGCATCTCTTTTCGAATTGGATTACAAACCGCAAAACCTGAATCTGTTGACCACTCTGACTCGCAGGAAAGAAGCTTACCACGAAGAGATTATTCGAGCCAGTCTTTTTGATTCTAAGGCTGATGTGGAGGAAAAAAGTGTCAAGTCGATTCATGATATGGAGAAAGTGAAAGATAAAAACTTAGCGAAGTACCTTCACTATGATTGGTATGAAAGGGTATCCCTGGTAGACCACTTCTTGCATCCCGATACAGAGATCTTTGATTTCTCAACTTGTCAGTATGGAGAACAGGGAGATTTCGTCGACCAATCTTACATGTATAGAATTGAACCAACGGGAATAAACTTTATTAGAGAAGGATTTGTCTGGGTAGGAGATTTCCAGCAACCTGTAAAAGTGGAAAAGAAGATAACAGTAGCGGCAAACGCGGCAGAGATTGTCGTTATTTATCGAATTGTCAACAAAGGAGAGAACCGTGCAGAATTATGGTTCGGCTCTGAATTTAACTTCTCTTTTTCCTCACCGGAGGATAAAAGATGTTATTACTACTTTTCTGATAGAAAAGAGAGAAAACTTTTCTCTTCATTTGGAGAAATTTCTGATTTGAAGGAAATTGGTATGCACGATGAGCATTATGGAGTAAACATAATTTTGGAATTCAACCCCCATTGTTGCTTGTGGCATTTTCCCATAGAGACAATCTCGGAAGGAGATGCAGCCTACGAGCGTATGTACCAACAATCAGTTGTATTTCCTCATTGGAAATTAAATCTGGAACCTAAGAAAGAACAGACTATCACGTTTAAACTAAAAATTACAGATATATAATTTAGTCCGGGTGCTTAAACCAGTCGATATCTCTATTGGACCGTTTAATGATTGCTCAGATTCTTACAGTTAGTTTCATTGGAGGATTATTAAGTTTAGATGTAAGTGCTTGGGGACAGATAATGGTATCCCGGCCTATTGTCTGTGGTCCCATCATAGGTTTACTATTAGGAGACCTCAAGACTGGACTCATTATTGGTGCTCTTTTAGAACTCATTTGGATAAATGTAATATCCGTGGGCGCAGCCATTCCCCCTGATGCAACAATAGTAGCCGTGACTTGCGTAACTCTGATAATGTTGACTGAGAGAGCGCTTTCCCTGGGTAATAATTTTCAGGGTTCTTACAGAATGGTCGTCCTGGCACTTACGATGCCTCTGGGGGAAATTTTTAAGAGAATAGACATTAAGCAGAGAAAATTGAATGCACGTTTCGTGCACTACTTAGATCGGGAAATTATCAAAGGTAATTTGAAAGCTCTGGAAAAGGTTAACTATTTCAGCTTATTTCTGTTTTTTCTTAAAGGATTCCTTTTCTCTCTGGTGGCAATTAGCATGGGTGTATATGTTCTGCCGAAACTATTCTCCTATTTACCATACGGTACGCTCGTAGGTCTGAATTTTGCATATAGGCTCATGCCAGCTCTGGGTTTAGCAATAGCTTTCAACACCTTCAGAGGTTTGTAGACACAGATTTCCTGGTTGTAAATCGGGATGCATAGTTCTATGTGGAATAGGATAATTAAGAAAATCGACTTATATCGTCTTTTCTGGCGATCCTTTTGTCTGCAAGCCGTATGGAATTTCGAGCGGATGCAAGATTTGGGATTTCTTTACATATTGGCGCCGGTTCTGAATAAGCTCTATCCGGAAAGAGAGAAAAGGATTCAGTCTTATAAGCGACATTTAGAGTTTTTCAATACCCATCCATACTTTGCCAATGTGTTAGTAGGGATAGTCGCCCGTCTGGAAGAGGAAATGGCAAAGGGAGGAGAAGTCAAGCCGGAAGAGATTAGCGCAGTAAAAATGAGCATGGGCGGAGCATTCGGAGGTATTGGCGATTCACTATTTTGGGGAGCGTGGCGACCCTTTACTGCACTGATAGCCTGCGTTCTGGTGATTATATATTTAAGGCAGTGGGAAGGTGCTTGGCTTGCGCCACTAATTTTTCTGTTTCTATATAATTTTTTACACTTTTATACCCGTATTAAGGGAATGATAGAAGGTTATGAAAGAAAGACCAAAGTGGTAAGACTTCTCAAGAGAATGTATTATCTTCGTACAATATGGAGTAGTCATCTTATTAGTATAGTTCTTGTTTTACTTACTCTTTTGGTATTAATGTTTCGGGACTGGGGGGTGAGAGAAAGATTATACTTTTTAGCATTTTTCCTTTCCATTGTTTTACTTAATCGCTGGCGAATTTCTTCCGCGAAGCTTTTGTATTTGCTTATTGGAATTTCCTGCGTGGGAGGTTATATATTTTAATGGTTTGGGGAACGTTGAATGATAGAGAAAAATTTTAAAATCAAGAATAAATTAGGCCTACATGCAAGACCTGCGGCACTTCTTGCCCAGACTGTCGCTAAATTCCAATCAAAAGTATCGATAATTAAAAATGGTCAGGAAGTTGACGGAGATAGCATTTTGGGGATTATGATGTTAGCAGCAGAGTTCGGTTCTGAGATAACGGTAATTGTTAATGGAAGAGATGAAAAAGAAGCTATTGAAAAAATAGAAGAGTTATTTGCAAAAAAATTTGATGAGGAGTAGAAGTTATGTTAAAAGGAATTGCTGCTTCGCCTGGTATTGTGATTGGGCGGGCTTTCCTTCTTGAAGAAGAGGAATTTTATATCTCCAAGAGAACAATCGACCCGGCGGACATAAAACAGGAAATTATTCGCTTTCGCAAAGCAGTTGCTGAGACAAGAGAAGAGATGGATGGAATAAGGCAGAAAGTTTTGAAACAACTTGGCAAGAGACACGTGCGCCTTTTCGACGCCTACCTTTTAATTTTACAAGATCCTATGCTTCGGAATGATGTCGCAAACATGGTTATGGAACAAAAAGTAAATGCCGAATACGCCCTGCAGATGGTAATTGATAAAATAACCAAGACTTTTAATATAATTGATGACGGGTACCTACGAGACCGTGGTCGCGACATTCTGGACGTGGGGAAAAGAGTATTGAAGCGCCTACTGGGCAAGGAAAGGGAAGAACTGGCCACTCTTGCATCTCCAGTAATTGTAGTCGCTCATAATCTTACTCCTGCAGACACAATCGCTATGCGCAAAGAGAATGTCATAGGATTTGTCACAGATATTGGAGGAAGGACTTCGCATACGGCAATTATGGCACAATCTTTAGAGATTCCTGCTGTAGTAGGTTTGAAAAATGTAACTAAGAAAATCAAACCCGGTGATACAATAATCATAGACGGAATAGAGGGAATTGTTATTATCAATCCCGATTCGGTGACGGTAGAAAATTATGAACGCCAGAAGCTAAAATACTCCAATGTTGAGGAAGCGTTGAAAAAGCTGACAAATCTTCCCGCAGTCACTGCTGATGAGCATACGGTTGAATTGCATGCAAATATCGAAGTCCCGGAAGAGATTCCCTCAGTTCATGCTCATGGAGCGACAGGAATTGGATTATTCCGCACCGAGTATATCTATCTAAATCGAGTCGACCTGCCATCGGAAGAAGAACAATATCCACAATATGCCTCTGTAGCTCAGAAAATGATGCCCTATCCGGTAATAATCAGGACAATGGACCTGGGAGCAGATAGGTTTGTAGCTGAATTTGGCATTTCTCCCGAGCGCAATCCGTTTATGGGTTTGAGGGCAATACGGCTCTGCTTCAGATATCCTCATGTGTTTAAGACCCAATTAAGAGCCATTCTTCGCGCTTCAGTAGAAGGGAATTTGAAGATAATGTATCCCATGATATGTTGTGCAAAAGAATTGAGACATGCCAATGAGTTGCTGGAAGAAGTAAAGAACGAATTAAGTGAAGAGAAAATCCCTTTTGATGAAAATATAGAAGTAGGGGTAATGATTGAAACTCCCTCCTCTGCTTTAATTGCAGATATTCTAGCCCAAGAAGCAGATTTCTTAAGCATTGGAACAAACGATTTAATCCAATATACCTTAGCAGTAGACCGCGTTAACGAAAATGTCGCTCACCTTTACAAACCATTGCATTTATCCATTTTGCGTCTGATTAAAAGGACAATAGATGCTGGACATCAAGCGGGCAAGCGCGTGGGAATGTGTGGGGAAATGGCTGCAGACCCTTCTTTTACCAAGATTCTCCTCGGTATGGGTCTGGATGAGTTCAGTATGTCTCCATTATCCATACCTAAGATTAAGAAAATTGTTCGCGCAACGAGCTTAACTACAGCTCGAGAGCTGGCCAACCAGGTTTTGGCTACTCCAAAAGAAGAAGAAGTAAACAAAATTATAGAGAAATTTGAAGCCCTACCATAATTTCTTCAACACAGGGGTTCGCTTTAGATACTGTTGAAAAACTCAATTTTGTAGCCGCAAACTTCAGTTTGCGAATTCAAACGCAGACTAAAGTCTGCTACTCCTTTTTCAAAAATTTCGCCGGCTAAAGCCGTCGGCTACCATTTTTCAACAGTATCTTTATCGAACCCGATTGCATGGAGTAGTAAGGAATTAATCCCAAAATGAACGAAATGCTTAAATATTTAGAAGGTTTTCCCGCTCAATGCGAACAGGCAGTGCAAATTGCCAAGAGATATCCCATTGATGTGAAAAGATACGATTCCATCCACCAGGTGGTGGTCTGTGGAATGGGGGGCTCAGCGGCAGGTGGCGACTTGTTGAAATCCTATCTCCAGGGAGAAGCAAGGATTCCCATTGAAGTCAACAGGAATTATCTTCTTCCGCAGTATGTAGGAGAGAAAACCTTAGTCTTCGCCATTAGCTATTCCGGCAATACCGAGGAGACCCTATCTGCCTATCAGGATGCTCTTTCTCGTTCGGCAAAGATTATAGCTATTACCAGTGGTGGAAAGTTAAGAGAACTATGTCAGAAGGATGGCATCGATGTAATTGAAATCATAAAAGGCATGCCACCGCGGGCAACTTTTGGGTATCTATTTTTTCCCATGGTTACCCTGCTGGAAAGATTGGAATTAATTGGCTCTAAAGAAGAGGAAATTCAAGAAACAATTCAGCATTTGCAAATGTTGTGTAAACAGTATAACCCTCAGAGTAAAGCCAATTTAGCAAAAAGGATATCGGAGAGAATAAAAGGTCATCTTCTTCTCATATATGCTCCCGAGCATCTGGCTGCCTGCGCTGTTCGCTGGAAGAACCAATTCAATGAAAATAGCAAGGATATAGCTTTCTTCAGCCTGTTGCCAGAAATGAACCATAATGAAATTGAAGTTTGGGCCAGTGGTAGCGAATTTACTAAGAAATTTTACCTAATTTTCCTGAGAGATAGTGGGGAAAATGAAAGAATTAAACAGAGGATTTTGATAACAGAAGGTATTCTAAAAGACAAAGTAGCAGGCATCCAGCATGTAATTTCCAGCGGGAAATCTCTCCTCTCTCGTCTGCATTCTCTCACATATCTTGGTGATTGGGTGAGTACCTATTTAGCATTGACAAACTCTGTAGACCCCATTTCCACCCCCATGATTAACTTGCTGAAAAAGCAACTCTCCCAGGTGTAATATCAATCGCATTTTTCCCTTGACAATTGGGATTTTTTGTGATACATTTAGGGTTTGATATTTACATGAATTTTTGTCTTAATCTTGAGACCAAAGTAAGCTCCAGGAGAAAAAATGGAGAAGTGCCTCTTTTGTGGCATCGTAAACAAAAAAGTGCCGGCAAGTATCGTTTATGAGGATGATCGGGTAATAGCTTTCCGAGACATCAATCCCCAGGCTCCCGTGCACCTTTTGATTGTGCCTAAAAAACACATTCCCACAATTGTGGACTTAACTTCAGAAGACACGGATCTAATTGGGGAGATCTATTTAGTTGCTCAAAAATTGGCTTTTCAGGAGAGTATCGCCCAATGTGGCTTCCGTATTATAACAAATTGCAACGCCGATGCTGGCCAAGCAGTGTTTCACGTCCATTTCCACTTGTTGGGTGGTCGAAAATTGGGTTGGCCTCCAGGTTAACCCGTAACGAGGCCGATTTACGTAAGGGGTGAAGAAATGTGACTGAAGTGAAGGTTAGAGAAGATGAATCCATAGATGCAGCTTTACGGCGATTTAAACGTGAATGCGAAAGAGCAGGGCTTATGACAGAAATAAAGAGAAGGGAATATTATGAAAGTCCCAGTGTTCGCAGAAAGAGAAAGGCCGCCGAGGCAAGAAGGAAACAGAAAAGAAGGCAACTAAAGCTTTTAGATCGCTTTAAAAGAAGACGATAATTGCTAAGCAGACTGTCAAGAAAATTCTATTCTCGCAAGACAGGAATCGTTGCTAAAGAGTTATTAGGTAAAACCCTTGTTCATAAAACGGATGAGGGTATAATTTCGGGTAAAATTGTTGAAACAGAAGCCTATTTTGGCCAGAAAGACCCAGGAAGCCATGCTTATCGGGGAATTACCGAGCGCAACAGGATAATGTTTGGTCCGGCAGGAAAGGCATATATCTATCTCGTATACGGCAACCACTATTGCCTTAATGTGGTTACGGAAAAGGATGGTGTAGGCGGGGCGGTTCTGATCAGGGGCTTAGAACCCCAAGAAGGCATAAAACTAATGAAAAAACACAGAAGAATAGACGAACCCCTGGCTTGCCTTACCAATGGCCCTGGTAAGTTGACCAAGGCTTTAGGTATTACGGGGTCGATGAACGGGGCTGACTTAACAGGAATTAAACTATTTATTATCTCCCAAATTGCTTCTGGAAAGAAGAAAAGCCCCTCAAGGGACTTCAGCATCGTCACTACAGGTCGTATAGGAATAAGAAAAGGCAAGAATCTTCCTTATCGCTATTATATTGAGGGAAGTAAATTCGTATCTCGAACTACGGAAAGTTCAAAATTCTAAATTTGCAGAAAAGCGCTAAATTATTCCCAAAGATTGGAATCCTCCCGAAAGGGAGGTTTAATAAAAGAATTCCTCCGATTTCATCGGAGGAGTCCACATTTTTTAAATTTAAGGGGGATGATAATTGAACCTTTCTGAATTTTACAAATTCGCTATAGAAGAGGGGATTTCTCAAGACCCGCGTGGGGTAGAAACGGTTAAACTGGAGATTAAAAGGCGAAAAGAAGAGTTTGAAAAAATGGAAAAGGTAAGAAAAGAAGAGTTTGACCAGGAAACCCTTAGCAATCCTTATAGCGATACTAGAATACTAAACGATACTAAAAAAGAAATAAAAAACATTCTCGTAGGAATTGATATCGAGACCCCGGAACTACTCTTAGCCGATCGTTTAAAATCGCAAGGGAAAAATATTGATTTAGCTCTTGCTCACCATCCCGAAGGCCGTGCCTATGCCAATTTCTATGAGGTTATGGGTATGCAAGCAGATATCCTGAACAAGTATGGTGTTCCTATAAACATAGCGGAGGACCTTCTGGCAAAGAGGATGAAGGATGTCAGCCGCAAGGTAATGTCGGTAAACCACTTCCGGGCAGTGGATGCAGCAGAGTTACTCGATATTTCCTTTATTTGTGTGCATACTCCAGCAGATAATTTTGTAACTACATATCTGCAGGATTTGTTAGATAAGAAGAGACCGGAACGAGTGGAAGATACGGTTGGCCTCTTGAAGGAGATACCGGAATATGAGCAGTCCACCGCAAGAGGCAGTGGACCGAAGGTCATAGTTGGTTCTGAAAAGAGGCGGGGAGGAAAGATATTCGTTGATATGACTGGTGGCACTGAAGGGTCAGAAGAAGCCTTGGAGAAACTCAGCGATTCAGGAGTGGGAACCATAGTGGGAATGCACATGAGCGAGAAACACTGCCAGAATGCAGAAAAGTTCCATATTAATGTAGTAATTGCCGGTCATATGGCATCCGATACATTGGGGCTTAATCTCCTATTGGACCGGGCTATAAAGAAGTTCGGCCTTCTAAGCATTATTTC
>CAYOFG010000039.1:0-13981 GCA_964403285.1 uncultured Clostridia bacterium
AATGTTGTCTATCTAAGTAACCCCGAGGCTTTGCGCCCCCCGATTGCTCAGGGTTTGCCTTTTCGGGATATTAAATTATCTCCAAAGAACCATATTTCTCTTTAAAAATCTCTTGGTAATAATAGTATATAATACCCGTATTACAAATGTGTAAAGAAAATGTAAAATTTTCGTAAATTTTTCGTCGGTCAATTGAGGGCGAACTCTTTTAAGGTAGGCTAAATCTTTCTTGAACTGCCAAATCTTACTGTCAAGGAAACACGGTGAGAACCCCATGTATCCTCTATTTGCAAAGGCAATATGAAGGCATAATCCAGCTGGATACCAAGATTTTTGAGAAATTCATTGTTGTAACTGAGACCGATAGTTACTTCTCTATTGTTACCCCCTGCTCGGAGCCCAAATGTTCTTTTATTAAACCAACCTTCCCATCCTAAATGAAAATTCCAATCCTTGTCTCGTAAAGTAACATCAACCGCTCCGGTGACGTCTTCCACTACAAGAGCATTCAATAATTTAAAATCTCCCATCCTGTAGGCAACGCCAAATTTTGTTTCCATGGGTACAATATCCTTGGTTCTCAATCCCACATCGGCTTCAATAATATTCTTTGCCGATGCACCTATCGAAATCCTCGGCTCCCTGGCAGGATTAGACCTGACCAGTAGCCCTACATCTCCAGTAAATGCATATTGGGAAGTGCCTTCACCGAAAACATCGGTATCAAGCTTAGCGTATTCGTCCAGAGTATAGCTATGGCTTAAATATTTTAGACTGGCTCCTAAGGAGACCTCGGGAATCAGGCGGGGGAAGAAATCGTTCAATCTCTCGGCATAGGTTATGCTAATCGTATCTTCTCTGTAGAGGTCAAGAGAAGAAAAACTGGCCCAGGATATTCCCCATGCTCCTGTACGCCTATTCTTAGGAAAGACAAATGAAAAATAGTCAAGTCCCAGGTTGACAGTTTCCAATCCGGCAAACAACTTAGCATACATAAAATTGGCTTCTGGCCTCTTGACCTGGGTGATTCCTGCAGGATTCCATAAAGGAGCACTGGTATCGTCGGCAATTGCACAGAAGGCTCCACCCATTCCTGCCGATCTCGTTCCCCAGCCGCTGTCCTTGAAAGCAGCTTGAGCATTACCAGCCAGGCAAAAAGTGAGCCACAGGACTAAAATCATAATTGATAGAATTGAACTTTTCTTCATTGCCGTGTTCCTCTGGGTAAAGCTTTCGCTTTACACTCCTGGACCTTATTTGGAGTGTCAAACGAAAGTTTGACCCAGGTAAAGCTTTCGCTTTACACTCCAAAATCTTTTCATTGTGACTCCATTCTATGAAGTAAATAAGCATTAATGGAACCGGTCTTCTTAAATATATCCCAGTAGAAGTTACCACCATAAGATATAACCCTCGGGATTTTGCTTTTTTCCTCCTCAACAAAACATAATCCCAGAGAATTCTTAAAACTCTTGCCTTTTTTAATCCAGACTATTCTTGCCAGAGTTTCTACTGGTTGAGGAATAGATTTTTCATTTATCTCCAGCTTTAAAAGAGCTCCGGGTAACAAATTGGGAAGCGAATCCTTCCACTTGAATGACAAGCCCTGACTGCTTATATCTCTCGTCCTTGTCTTAATGATCTGTTGGTCATCGACCTTGCAGCATACCGGAACCCCAACATTAAACCTGACAAATTCTCTCTTCTCATTGTTGTCTTTCTCTACCATTTTTTCATTCCCCCAACAAATTCTGGATTCCCCCGATTTCATCGGGGGGCATTCCCTCCCTCTCGGGAGGAGTCCAGCTTCTTATTTGGCTACAGCTATCACTCCACTAATCACCTTGTCTTCAACCTTCAACTGATAAATATATACGCCACTCTCCACAATATCTCCGTCATCATCAGTGCCATCCCAGACAGGATTGTTATGCAGAGTCTTTATTCTTTTGCCTGTGATGTCGTAAATTCCAATGGTAAACTGCTTACCACTTAAGTTCTCGAATTCGACCTGATCATTAATACCATCCTTAAATGCCGGAGTAATAATCTTTCTCACCGGCCTATAAGCGTCTGCAGAAAGCCCAAATCTTATCGGGAAAAGGGCAAACTTAGAGAGATGCATCACATTTTTTGCAGTTACTATGTTCTTCTTTCTATCCACTTCTCCTCCGCTCAACCTCCAATCGAGAAGGTCTCGCCAGAAAATGCGTAATCTCTCCTCTAAAATTCCTTCCCCATCGTCGTATGCCAGGATAACAGTTGAAGCCTTGTTAAACATAAGACTACCAATCTTTTTACCATTCAAATCGCTGGCACCAAACTCATAGGCCGAAATGGGCTCTACAGGCATAGCGGATCTATTTCCTAAAGGAAGGCTTTGTAGGTTCTTTATCCTCTTGATGAATACGGAAACCCACTTGGTCAATGCTCCTTCAGGAATTGCCACCCCGGTGCCATCCTCCAAGTATAGAGAGCCTCCAGGAGGACCTATCTTCTTTTCAACATAATCCTGAGGAGGTCTTACAGTAACAGAGGCAATAAATGTCTTTTTATCCAGAGACTTGAATTCGCCTACCGCGGAAAACGGCAAAAAGGACATAAAAATCCCTACGCACAAAATGGAAATCAATATTTTGATTAATTTGTTCTTTTCCCTTGCCATTTTCTGTCCTCTTGGTCCCGACAAGTCGGGACACTCCAAACAAAGTCTTGGAGTGTAAAGCGAAAGCTTTAATTAGTCAATGGGTCAAACTTTCGTTTGACACTCCAAGTCCTTAAAGATTTTGGAGTGTAAAGCGAAAGCTTTACTTCCCATCTATTTCAATGTTGCCGTTTTTATCCACTTTAAATGAAACTGTTTTCTTCAATATGTTTTCGGGGTCTCCGTAATCAATAGTCGCCGTAGCTTCATATTTACCACTCTTAAGGCTTGCTTCCTTCCAGTCTCCAAAGTAGGCGCGATTCTTGCCAGGATAGACTGGCCAGCCATAAGTTAACTCCACTTCCTTAATTTCTTTACCCTTCATATCTTCAATTATTATCTTTCCCTTTGGTCTGAGATGGACATTCCCTCTATTCTCAACCAGAACTGCCAACCTCAGGTCAGATGAACCGTCTTTCTCCCATCTCCTGATATCTACCTTACTAATCTCTCCCTTCAAAATCTCCGTCCCTTCAATCATAACGTACAAGGAGACGCTGAAGACAACATTTATGGCTGATTCCTCTTCCGCTTGAGGAACGAAGGATATCATCGCCACCAATTCACCAATAGCTCTTGTGGGAACAGCCACTTCATACTCTACTTCTTTCCTTTCACCTGGTTCCAGGTCAAGTTCCTGGGGCGCAATCCTCAACCAAGAATCAGCACTTATGCCCTTGTTTTCTTTTAACACGAACCAGTCCCGTGGTGCTACAGTAACATAAGTTGGCTCTTTGCCAACATTGTATACAAAATAACTTCCCTGGGCTTTCTCTCCCGGAGAAATTTTTATCTCCTGACGAACAGGCTCAACCGTAATCCCGGCAAGTAGATAATTGACAGGTAATAGGCAAAGAGTAATAGTCAAAGCCCATATTGCTGTTATTTGAAATTTCCTCACGCGTGTGCACATTTTGTCATCCTTTAGGTCAAACTTTCGTTTGACACTCCCAACAGACTCTTGGAGTGTAAAGCGATAGCTTTACCCTGTCAAACTTTCGTTTGACACTCCCACCTCCCTTTCGGGAGGACTCCAGTTATGGGAAATACATTTCCAGGCTCATCTTGTTAGTCTTATAGGTTCGTGGCGTTGTAGCATTGATAAATTTTCCGCCGATGTAAATATAGTTTGGCGATGACATACCCCCGCCGTGCTCAGCAGGGTCCCCGCCCCATTGGATACCCTCCTGGTCCCAGGCTGTGACATAATACTCGCCATCAACGAAGGTTTCATCCAGAGAAGGAGTATCAGGGTGATCCGGCGTGCCCCTATCTTTCATCCAGAGATAATTGTTATTAAAGTAGTAAGCATTGAGAATTTTAGTATCAGGAACTTCTACAGGGTCTTGTGGAGAAGTCCATACCTCATCTGTAATTTTCCAGCAGAGAGGAATGCGAGTTGTGTGGTCGTCTGTGGCGACCAACCCACAGGGGTCAGTATCTTCCGGACCCTCATAGGGTGGGTCTGGAGTAGTTCCCCCTCCCAGGTTGCGGTTATCTGTGTAAATCTGAATTCCCCACTGTAGAAAAGAAATATCTGCATCGACCTGGAGATACTGGCCGGCAACTTTCCATATATCTCCTCCTGGATTTACATTCTTCCAGGTTAGCAATTGCTCTGCTGGCACAGTATTATCACTAATCTTTTTCAAAGTCACAGTCAATAAAGGAGCGGTTCTCCACCATCCCTGTAAGGTATACCATGCCCGGCGTTGCGCTTTGTGATAAGTGCCCGGAGCAATTGACACAATCCCCCACCACTCCTCGTTCATATTCGGGTCGGGATAATTGGAATTTGTCCAGTCAGTTGCTGTATCGTGAACAGAATTTGAGCCACCGGAATGTTTCCACCACTCATCGCTCCATTCAAAAACGCATCCACCAATTGAGACCTTGCTTGCGTTGGTGCTGCTTAAATTATTATTGATTTCTGCCCATTGACTATCTATATATGTTGATTGAGTGTCCCGGTCTTCACTTCCGATAGTTCCGTTATATGCATCACAACCAAATTCTGTCAACAAAAGCGGTTTAGAACTCTTACCTGCAAAACTGGTAAATAGATTTCCGAAAGAACCGCCTCTATATAACTGAACTGACCAGATGTCCATAGCGGGCACTGAACTGTTAAAACTCGCAATCTGTGTTTCTATACCTCCGGTAACGTCCTGGCAAGCAGCAGTAACCGGATGATTGGCATCCACACTGTGGGCAGCTTGAGCGCACTCATTTACTAAACTATACCAGTCAGAAAGAGAAGAAACGTGAGCGTTCATCTCATTTCCCAAGTTCCACATTAAGACTGCTGGATGGTCCTTCCAGGTATTGACCATATCTAAAAATCCATTCTTTATACTCTCTCTTGTAGCTGCATCACTAATGTTGGCATTCCAGTTAATTGAATAATCCATAATTACATAAATCCCATTAAGGTAAGCGGTGTCCATTGCCTCTATCTGGGTAGGGGGGTTGTAGAGTTTAATTGTATTTGCACCCATTGCTCTCAAAAGAGCAAAGTCTTTAACATAATTATCGGGGTAGCTTGACCAGTCATAGGTATGGTATTCCCCTACTGGAGTGGGACTGTAACAGACTCCTTTCACTGTAAAGAGACTATCATTAACAAATAGTTGCCGACCAATCACTTTTACCTTACTGGCTCCCGGCATCTCTATCGTCTTGACCCACCTCACATTATCAACGTAGAATGTAACTCCTTTAGCTTCAGCAGTGATCATAAAGGGTGATTTCAATTTTCGTAGAAAATCCACATCAAAACTCCCATCCCAGTTTTCTATAAACCATTTTATCGGTATCCAGATTTCCTGCCACGTATTTGTTCCATCCCATTTTTTAACATTCCACTCTGTATCTAAATATCTTATCTTTTTAACCCCACTCATGTTTTCTATCTCTACTTTTAAATTAACAGGAGTTTTTACCCAGAATTTTACAAGCCACTTATTTATAACTTCTATATCATTGGAATCAGTAAAGTACTCAGATAAATCTGTGCCTGAAGGGAAAAACACTCCCCAGCCAGCATACGTGTTGCCATTGCTAACTATCGTCTGGAAACAAGTATTGGGGTCGTCTGGAACTCCCCCACTGTAGCTTCCATTAAAAGTAGCCTCTGCTGTACCTACATGCCACTCTCTGTAACTGTCCCAGGTCCAGATTACAGAACCTGTAGGAATTCCAGCGTCCCTATAGATATTATACGTCTCGTATACTTCCGCCCGGAGAGAAGTAACTACGGATATGGATATCCCTGTTAAAAACAGAGAGAATAGAATGATAATATTTTTTCTGTTCATAGTTTTCATTGTGTAACCAACTTATCTACTACTTGCCTCCCTTTCGGGAGGACTCCAAAAGAATCTGGATTCCTTGCGAAAGCAAGGTGTTTTTCTCCCTTTCGGGAAAACTCCGACTCTCGACTAACTCCTATGGGTGGGAGCTAAGCTCCCACCCCCTAATATAAAGAGAGTTATCCGATTACTCGTAGAATAGTTCTACAGTCAGTTTATTGGTCCTGTAGGTTCTTGGCGTCGTAGCCGTGGTGAATCTCGCTCCAATGTAAACATAATTTGGAGAAGGAGAAGCATAATAGTCAAGTGGACCCTCGGCGTGATGAACGCCATTCTCATTCCACATGGTTACATAATCCTCTCCATTTACAAACGCCGCCGTATACAGCTCGGGAATCTCTGGTGTCTTGGCATCTTTCATCCACAGCCAAGGATAGTAGCCCTTCCCTGGAATGTCAGTCGATTCGAGATGATGCTTATCCGGGTCAACGGGATCAGACACCTCTTGTATACCGAGGCGAGCATAACTGGTTGTGTCCCCCATGATTCTCCAGGCAAGAGGTAACACGTCCTTCTTATTGTCAGTCGCTAACAGACCAGCAGGATTGACCGAACTCGGATTGACAATGTAAAATTGAGGGTCAGCACCTGTTGCACAGTTGTCTGTGTAAATCTGAATTCCCCAGTCAGTTCGATTGTAGGTGTTGGTCACCTCAATATACTGGTCGGCTGCTTTCCACGCAGTTACTGCCGGGGTCACACCAGACCAGGAAAGCTGGGTTGCTGGATTATCGCCTACAACCGTCTTGAGAGCTACTGTCATCGTTCCAGAAGGAGCTGCGGTAAATGCAATCTGGGCTGTCACTGTTGATTTTTTAACAGGGTTAAAAGCAGCAGTAGCTATCCCCAAGCAGGCTACCACCATTCCCATCGCAAGACCAAAAACAACTAAATTCCTCATCTTCATCTTTTTTCACCTCCTTTCTGTTCGACAAAAATTGATTGTTTTCTGTCATCCAAGTAAAGCTTTCGCTTTACACTCCAATAATCTCTGGAGTGTCAAACGAAAGTTTGACTGGTAAAGCTTTCGCTTTACACTCCAAATTCGTTTAACATAATAAAAAAGCCGACCTGTCATATAACTTTCGTTATCGGCAGCCCGGCAGACTCAACGGAAACCATCACTTCCAGGAGGTTACAAATTCCCCCCTCTATGCTTTGGTCCCTGAGCTTTGCGCCCCCCGATCTCTCGGGGTTTGCCTTTTCGGAAATCTCTTTTGCCAATAGTATACCCTATTGATGTTATCAACGTGTAAAAAAATTGTAAAAAAATTGTAAAATTTTTTCAGGAAATTGTACCTGTCACTTTTTCATTTTAGGATGATGATTTCTACTCTTCTATTCTGCTGCCTTCCCTGAATGGTAGCATTAGAGGCAATAGGCTTAGCTTCACCGTAGCCAGCAAATTCCATTCTTGAAGTTGGGATTCCTTCCTGAATCAGGTATTTGGCTACGCTCCCTGCCCGTAGTTGGGAAAGATTCAAATTATAGTCTGCGGTGCCAACGCTATCAGTATGGCCTTCAACCTTTACCTTATTTTCTGGATAATCTTTAAGTAATTTCACCACTTCATCAAGCGAAGAGCGAGCTGTCTCTTTCAATTCAAATCTGTCAAAATCAAAAAGGACTTTGGAAGTGAGCGTAACTACCAATCCCCGTTCTTCCTCGGTGACTTTAACTTCTTTAAGTTGAGGAATGAGTTTTGCTTCAATCTTTTGAGCTTCAGTTACACCCCAGTTCCCTGCCCTGTCTGATGCGCTGAAAACAGCAGTATATTCTCCAGGAGGTGAGAGCTTATGATAATAGTCGTCAATACCATCCCACGCTAACCTCCAGGGAGGCGTTTCGTCTCCTTGAAAAGTTTTTACCGATTTACCATCAAGCGCCAATATTTCCAGCCTCCAAGTATTTATTGCTACGTTATCTTTAGCCTTCATTTCGAACGATATTAAGTCATTTACTCCGTCGCCGTCGGGCGAGAAAGATTTTACAGGAATATACATAGAAACCTCAGGAGGAATTCTATCAATTGCCATCTCGGCTCCCTTGATTTCTTCTCCTTCATATCTTATTTCATCGAGATAAAAAGTGCATCCAGATGGGCTGTCTTCTCTCCTGACAGTAAAGCAGAAGCCACCAGATATGTAATGCAAATCTTTTCTTTTCAAACTGATTGTATACTGCTTCCATTCCTTGGATAATTTCAAAGGACCTGTAGAGGCGCTGTCAGAATCGTTATACCTTCCTGTTATGCCACCAATCTTGAACTGTGTTATTCTCTCTCCACCCTTTTCTCCTTTAGCCCAGAAGGTCAGCTTGTCCGCTCCCTCAAGGTTATAACCACCCTCAACTTCTCCCCAGTTATTGGGTGGATTCTGCCAGTAGATGCCCGCCCACTCCTTGGCGCCTTTCGGCTTGTACGTTATTCTCAAACAGGCTTTACCACCTGAGGGAGTAGGGATATATCCTCCGCTCAATCCTATGTCTCCCGTATCTCCCATTATTCCCGAAGGAGAATAATGGTTTTCCTTAGGATACTTGCTGGAGTAGACATAGAAAAACTCTCTGTCGGCAGAAATAGATTGAAAAGGTAACAGCAAGATGAGTAAAAGAATGAAAATCAATTTCTTTTCCATTATTCCTCCTGGAGTGTCAAACGAAAGGAGTGTCAAACGAAAGTTTGACTACGTAAAGCTTTCGCTTTACACTCCTTTGTCGGGACGCTTTACACTTCTTAGTCCAGAGTGTTTTAGACTACCTCTATTCATATTTTAAGTCATCCAGGTAGATAACGCAGCCGCTGGGATTATCATAATGACTGGTCACCCAGCAAAATCCACCACTGATGTAGGAGAGGTCTTTATCTGTCAAATCCATTTCATACAATTTCCACTTACTGGTCAGTTCTATCACGCCTGCACTTGCGGAATCGGAATCTGCATACTCACCAGTAATTCCGCCCATCTTAAACTCTGCGATTTCCCCTCCCTTTTCTCCTCTCGCCCAGAAGGTTAGTTTCTTTGCACCAGTTAAGTTATAGCCTCCTTTTATCGTTCCCCAGTTATTAGGTGGATTCTGCCAGTAGATGCCTGCCCATCCAGCTCCCTGTGACGACTTGCCTGAATATTCAATCCTTATGCAAGTTTTTCCCGAATGGGGTTGTTGAGACCAGTTCTCAATAAGCCTCAGATCTCCCCAATCGCCCATCCAGCCTGAAGGGACGTAATGGTTATCACGCGCCACCCTGTCCGTGTAGACATTGAAAAATCCTTTGAAAGCCGGTTTTCTGGCTGGTTGGGAAACCACTTCCCTAGTTTCTGAAGGCTCAATCTCGGTGGGAGCCTCTTCAATCGATGCCAGAGGCTTCAGTTCCGGTTCCTCTTCAGTCGGTGCGAGAGGCTTCAGTTCTGGCGCCTCTTCTTTGGGAGCCATAGCCACTTCTGTTTCCCTCTTTAGAGGCTCCTCAGCTAGATACCTTGTGCAACCCAAAATAAGTGTCAGCGCCCCTATCAGCAAAACCACTAATGTCAGATTCTTTTTCATCTCCTCCTCCTTTCTCTAAAATTTGTAAGGCTTTCGCCTTACACTCCAAAATCTTTCTGGAGTAGCACCGCTTGCGGTGCGTTTACTTCAATCGCGAAACAAGTTTCGCTACTCCAATAGATACCCCTACGAAGGTTACTTACTATATGCTATATCATCCACATATACTGTTCCACCACCTCCAACAAAAACAATTTTGAAAAACTCTTTGACTTGTGAAAGGTCGGTGCTCGTCAAGTTTATTTGTTGGCTAGTCCAACTACTCGGAAGGGCACTCAAGTCACCTGTGGAAGCACAACTGCCGCGGGGTCCAGGACCTTCAAATCTGATCTTTGCCCCCGGAGAAAGACTTCCTCTTATCCAGAAAGTAATCTTATTATAATCCCCTGGACGTAGGTCTTTTTCTCGCTGTTCATACTCTTGCCAGGTAGGAGCAACAATCAGAAGAGCTGCTGTCCAGTTGACGAGCTTTCCATCTTTTTCGCTCCATAACTTTGTTCCATCCCAGGAGTACCTTATACATCTATCACCACTATGGGGATTTCCAGTTACCTCAGCAAAAGTCTGATGCTCGTCAGTGGGACAAAGCATCACTCCCCCGTGGGTGTTCAACTGGTCATCGTAGATTTTCCAATATCCCCATCCTCCACCCAGAGCTCCCTCTCCTGTGGGGTCATAAAGTAGGTCCAGAGGATTCTGATCACAGCTGGTTAAAATTAAAACAGATAGAACAATTACTAATTTGAATATCTTGTTCACCATTTTTTCCCTCTTTATTTATCTCTCTGTCAAACTTTCGTTTGACACTCCAAAAGTCTCCTCAAACTCTTGGAGTGTAAAGCGAAAGCTTTACCTAACAATCGGCAATAAACTTGAAAAGTGGAGTCTATAAAAAAGTCTTATCTCATCAAAAACACCCAATTCTGGAGCAATATATTTACCATCGTTTTCTCTATAACCAATATACTCTATACCCACAGTAGAATATTCCCCGATGGTTCGGCTCAATGAGGCGTTGTATAACCTATCCACTGTCTCTCCAAATCTCCTGTGCCACTCTTCAGGTCCCCAGACAGCACTTCCAAAACCAAATCCTAATTGGTAAGGTCCCTCGCTTATTCCCATCCCCATGGAAAAGAAGTCCGTCTCTGGCTTCTCTTTTTCCTCGCTGGTAGTATAGCTCATTCCACCCGTGGCGAGTGACTCGCCTCCACGGATATTGAACAGAAAATCTGGTCCTTGTGTGTTGACTTTTGCAATAAGCGAAAAAGAATGGATGGGCCGCTTAGTTGCCCACATACCATTACTGTAACTTGGCTCCCAGACTATTTCTCCTTCCTTATTATAATAAGTCTGTAAGTCAGTGGTAGTGGGAAAATATGAAAGAAAATAGCCAAGTACAAAAGAGATCTTAGCATCTTCCTGGGGATTAAGATTCCATTCCTCCAAAATATTTGGCTGCCAGCGATAAAACCAGGTCCCTGGAGTAGGGTCATAAGTGAAAAAGAGAGCCAGAAGAGTTGCTTCACGATTCTCCTGATTTACCCAGAAGGGGTCATTCTCTCCCCTGGGGAGAGCCAAGGGCGGTCCGGGATTATCTTCTGTGCCCTCATATATATAAGGGACAGGACCTAATACCGGGTGCCTGTAAGTAAATTCCAAAGTTGAATTCAAAGAACCCGAGAGAGCCTTTTCTAACTGTAGAAAAATCTCATGCTTATTTCCTGCCACCAGTCCAGCATAGGTGTAGTAAGTTCCAGAACTGGGATTCTTCTGGTTTAAGAATATAGGTTTATTTCCTGCCACCAGTCCAGCATAGGTGTAAGTAAGAGTAGCCTTATTAATCCAGGGAATGTCTCTTGTGCTTATGTTTGTCTTCACGCCTATTGCATCCCAGTGGTCAGTCTTTCCTTCCTTTATATCATTTTCGTTATAGGGCGCGTTTCCTTTTACATAGGTATATTTGTAACCTACACGGAACGGCTGATAAAGTAGACCGAGCTGGAACGGAAACATATCCAGAAGCTTAGTTTGTGCGCTAATCTCTCCTGCTTGGACATGTTCGTCTTCTTTGCCCCATTTTATCTTTTCATCCTTATAAATCATCGCCCAGGCTATAGGGCCCCACCAGAAATTATATCTGGCATAAGTTGACCAGTCACTACCCCAGACCAATTCTGGACCTGTTACCACTGTTGCCTTACCGCCGACAAAACGGCTAATTGTAATCTCTCCACCCTGGGGGATAGGTCTCCCGCTCACTCTTCTATAGGTATCAATATCATACTGTTCAGGGTAGAGCGCGAAGATATCTCCCTCGTATCCCCAGTGGTAATGACCTATTCCCCGAAAAATATTTGCCTTTAACCAGTCTCCCTGGTATTTCAGTTCTCCCTTTACCCAGCGAAACCTCTCTTTATTAAAATCTAAACGATGCTCATCGTTAATGGGCTGATACAGAGTATCAGCATAATTCCCTAAAACCTCCACTCCCAACTCTCCGGCAACTTTCTCCAGCGGGCGAAACCCGAGATTCAGGAAAAGCGATTCCCCGTCATTACTTTTCCATTTGTTGGGGAAGATAGTGGTTTCATCGTAAGTAAAGTCCTTGGCTAAACCGCTATCCTCAACCTGCCAGTGCGGCGTCACTTTATTGCTGATCATTTCCACATTTAATATGGCATCCGTAGACAGATAGCCGACGGGAATCTCTTCTGCCAAACATTCCAGTGTCAAAAAAAGAATTGATAAAATCAAAAAAACTATCCGCTTCAAGAACCTCTCCTAAAGAAAAGTTTTGGCGTGTCAAACGAATGGAGTGTCAAACGAAAGTTTGACTAAAGTAAAGCTCTCGCTTTACACTCCTTTATCGGGACGTTTTACACTCCGAATTATCATCATAATAACAAAAAAGCCGACCTGTCACATAACTTTCGTTATCGGCAGCCCGGCTAACCAACGAAACCAACCCGAAATGTAAAGCTTTCGCTTTACACTCCAAACTTTCGCTTAGTCTGCCTTTTGGGTTCCGTGGCTTTGCGTCCTCCGATTGCTCGGAGTTTGCCTTTTCGGAAAATATTTAAATATAGTATATCTTGTTAATGTTACGGATGTGTAAAAGAATTGTAAAATCTCTGTAAATTTTTGAAAAAAGTGTTTTTGTCCCATTCTTGTTTTTGTTGTCCCATTAATGACCTCACTATAACATTTAAGCTCCGTTTTATCTGGCCTGACAGCAAAATCTGAGTCATTTTCATTGCCTGCTAAATAACCTTGACACCTCTTTTGAAATGTGGTAAACTTACACATGGAGGTGACATCATGACAAAAACGAACATCAAACAGGCTAAAAAGCATCTGGCTAAAATACGGCAAATTGTTTCCCAGACACGCTCTCCTTTTGCTGGCATGAGCAAGAAAGAAGCAATTGAGGAAATGCGGAAAGTAAGAGAAAAGTTGTGGGAGGAGAAACTTGCGGCTCGTTCTCGATACAAATGAGTATCTCTTTGCCTTTGGGTTGTTAAAGGAACCAGCCTGTGAAGAGCTTATAGCAGTGATTGTAGAACAATCTCCTCGCCATAGTCTTCGCATTCCTGCAAAGATTGCCGAAGAAGTACGCCGCAAACTAACTGGAGAGGCATTCCGGGAATTTATTGGTCTTCTAAATACATTATCTATTACCATTGATGAAGACTTCCTTGTGCCATTCGAATTGGGTGCAAAATATGAATCTAAAGGCTTAAAACCTGCCGATGCCTTTATCGCTGCATATGTTGAATGGGTTGGTGCTGATGCATTAATTACTGAAAACAGACATTTCCTGTCCCGCCAATCCGAGTTACCTTTCAAAGTTTTTACCGCCGAAAAATCCTTAAGAGTACTTGCCCTATAATTTTTGCACTTCTTTAGCTTTTTCACTTTTAACCTTATTACCATCTCCATTGCTCCATTAGAAACACTATTGTATCATCAACCGCCTTTCTGTCAATCCAAGAAGCATCGAGAGCAGTGACAGTCCCATTTCCGGTAACATCGGCAGCAGTAATCTGCTTAGCTGTTAAGCTAATCAGTCCTACCGCAAACCTGAAGAACAGAACCGCCATTGTAGATGCCCAGGTGGGCATCTACAAGTACCAGAAATTCATCTTTGGGAATCGTCCCGATATATCGGGAGACTCTGAGTACAGCCCTCAGAAGCCAAAATTGGGCTGCTTGGCTATGTTTTGGCTCTTTTTAGAGAAAAATTTAGGAGGGTTCAAACCAAGGATTTTTTTCGATCTTAGTGTAAAATATGTCCGGTAACACTACAAAAAGTAGCCTGTTGTTAATGCTCACTAATTAGGTAACTCTTTTGGTATAATAA
>CAYOFG010000040.1:0-13421 GCA_964403285.1 uncultured Clostridia bacterium
TAAATAGTAAAAGGGTAATGATTGACTCCCTGGAGATAGAAGATGGTTAAAGGTAAAATTGTAAAAGTATCAGGTCCTCTGGTGGTTGCTGAAGGACTGCCGGGAGTGAAAATGTATGAGGTTATGCGGGTGGGCAGTCCCGGGTTGATTGGTGAAGTGGTTGAGTTGAAGGAGAACAGGGTCTCCATACAGGTGTACGAAGAGACTGCAGGGTTGGGTCCTGGAGAGCCTGTTGTATCTACAGGCGGGCCGCTGTCAGTGGAGTTAGCTCCCGGGTTAATCTCCTCTATTTATGATGGAATTCAAAGGCCTCTGGACAAAATAAGAGAGAAAGCGGGAAATTATATTACCAGAGGACTCCAAATCCTTGGAATTGACCGGGAAAAGCGATGGGATTTCAAACCTACGGTTAAGAAGGGAGATAAGGTTGTCTCAGGTGATATAATCGGAGAAGTTCAGGAGACCACGCTGATAACACACAAGATAATGGTACCTCCGGAAGTTGCGGGCGAAGTTGTGGAGATTCTTAAGGGAGAATTTAATGTGGAAGAGACCATCGCCCGTATTCGGCCTCCCCATTCTCGCTCCACAGTCTCTTTGAGTATGCTTCAGAGGTGGCCTGTGCGCCGGGAGCGGCCCTATAGAGAGAAACTCCCTCCCGCTATCCCTCTTTATACAGGAACAAGGGTAATAGATACCTTCTTTCCCATCACTAAGGGTGGCACTGCCTGTATTCCAGGTCCTTTCGGAAGTGGGAAGACTGTAGTTCTTCACCAGCTCGCTAAGTGGGCAGATGCAGATATCATTGTTTACGTCGGCTGTGGCGAGAGGGGAAATGAGATGTGCGATGTGTTAACGGAAATGCCCAGGTTAAAGGACCCTCGCACGGGAGAGCCTTTGATGAAGAGGACGGTTCTGATTGCCAATACTTCCAATATGCCAGTAGCTGCCCGGGAAGCGTCTGTTTATACTGGGGCTACAATTGGGGAATATTTCCGTGATATGGGATACAATGTGGCTATTATGGCAGATTCGACTTCCCGCTGGGCAGAAGCGATGAGGGAGATGTCGGGAAGGCTGGAGGAGATGCCGGGAGAGGAAGGTTATCCTGCCTATCTGGCTAGCCGGGTAGCCGAGTTTTATGAACGTTCTGGCAGGATTATCTGTCAAGGCCAGCATCAAAGAGAAGGCTCCCTGTCCATAATCGGTGCTGTTTCTCCCCCTGGCGGTGACCTCTCCGACCCGGTTGTTCAGGCAACTTTGCGCATGGTGAAGGTATTCTGGAGTCTGGAAGATAAGCTTGCCTATCAGCGCCACTTTCCGGCAATAAATTGGCTGAACAGTTATTCGCTCTATCTGGATAATATTGAGGAATACTTATCTAAAGAAGTGGCTAAAGATTATCTCCAGCTACGCTCAGAGGCGATGCGCATCCTTCAAGAGGAAGCATCTCTGGAAGAGCTGGTGCGGTTGGTGGGATTGGAAGCGCTCTCTCCTGAGGATAGATTAATTTTAGAGACAGCAAAGTCGATAAGGGAAGATTTCCTCCATCAGCATGCCTTCGACCCGCAGGATACTTATACGGGAGTAAAGAAGCAGTACCGAATGCTTAAAGTCATAATCAAACTTTTCCATCTCTCCCAGAAGTTATTGGAGGAGGGTAAGGAGTTTGCCGAACTGGCGAAGCTCAAAGTGAAAGAAAAAATATCCCGGATGAAATTCATCGATGAAAAAGAAGAGGAAAAATTTGACCTGATAGAAGAAGAGATTAAAAGTGTAGCTGCAGAGCGATAGCTCTGCTAAGAGGGAGCAAAGCTTACGCTTTGCTGCTACATAAAGGAATAGAGAGGGTTGTATGCAGAGGGAATATCTTACAGTTTCCAGTATTG
Organism: uncultured Clostridia bacterium; assembly: GCA_964403285.1. GTDB lineage: Bacteria > UBA6262 > WVXT01 > WVXT01 > WVXT01 > WVXT01. Next base: position 1,890 of record CAYOFG010000040.1, read on the forward strand.
CCGGACCTTTGATTCTCGTGGAGGATACTGCGGGAGTTAAATACGACGAGATAGCGGAGATTACTCTTGCCGGTGGAGAGGTAAGAAGGGGAAGAGTGCTGGAGGTAGATGGGGGCAAGGTTCTCGTCCAGCTCTTTGAGGGCACCACGGGTCTAAATCTTGCAGAGTCCCGTGTGAGGTTCCTGGAGAGGAGGGTAGAGCTTGCTGTCTCCATCGATATACTGGGAAGAATTTTTGACGGATTGGGACGTCCCATTGATGGAGGGCCAGATATACTTGCCGAGAGCAGAGAGGATATAAATGGTAGGCCAATCAACCCCGATGCCCGGAACTACCCTTCGGAATTTATTCAAACCGGTATTTGCGCAATAGATGGAATGAATACGCTGGTAAGGGGTCAGAAACTACCAATCTTCTCCGGCTCCGGGCTTCCGCACAATGAGCTTGCCGCACAGATTGCCCGGCAGGCAAAAGTTATTTCTCCTGAGAAAGGTACTGATGTCGAGGAGAAGTTTGCTGTTGTCTTTGGAGCAATGGGGATTACCTTTGAAGAAGCCAATTTTTTCATTACAGATTTCAAGAAGACAGGAGCAATCGAAAGAGCAGCGCTGTTCATCAATCTTGCCGATGACCCGGCGATAGAGAGGTTGGCTACTCCCCGGGTGGCTCTGACTGCTGCCGAATATCTGGCTTTTCGCAGGGATATGCATGTGGTGGTAATCCTGAGCGATATGACCAACTATTGCGACGCTCTTCGAGAAGTATCGGCTGCCAGAAAAGAGGTTCCGGGACGGAGAGGCTATCCTGGTTATATGTATACTGACCTGGCAACAATCTATGAGAGAGCGGGAAGAATAAAGGACAAAAAAGGCTCAATTACCCTAATGCCCATCTTAACCATGCCCGAAGACGATAAGACCCATCCCATTCCCGATTTGACAGGCTATATCACCGAGGGTCAGATAATTTTATCGAGGGAGTTGCACAGGAAGGGCATTTCCCCGCCCATAGATGTTCTTCCCTCCCTTTCCCGGTTAAAAGAGAAAGGGATTGGAGAAGGAAAAACAAGGGAAGACCATGGAGATGTAACTTCTCAGCTCTTTGCTGCCTACGCCCGGGGAAAAGAGGCAAAGGAACTGGCAATAATTTTGGGAGAGGCTGCTCTCTCGGAAACAGATAAGATATTCTCTCGCTTTGCGGATGAATATGAAAGAAAGTTTGTTGCTCAAGGAGAATATGAGGAGAGGAGTCTGGAGAAGACCCTGGATATTGGCTGGGAGCTTCTCAAAATGTTGCCCAGGGAAGAGCTTAAGAGAGTGAAGGAAGACCAGATACAGAAGTATATGGAAAGAGTTGAAAGGACTTAACTATGAGGCTTGCTGTTAATCCCACAAGGATGGAGCTTTTAAAATTGAAGAAGAGGTTAATCCTTGCCCGTCGAGGACACAGATTGCTTAGGGATAAACAGGATGAACTGATGCGTAATTTCTTATCTCTGATAGAGGAGATTAAAGTTCTTCGCCTCTTGGTTGAGAAAGGATTGTTCCACGCCTATGGCTCTTTCCTTATTGCCCGCTCGACTATGGGAAGAGAGTTTTTAGAGGAAGCATTAATGGCTAGTCAGCTGGAGACTAATCTTGAAGTCACTTATGTTCCTCTTCTAAATCTCAGGGTTCCCAGTTATGAGCTTAGGATAGAGGGTGACTATTTTTCTTATGGACTCTTCACTACCTCTATGGAGCTGGACGGTTCATTAAAGAGGTACAGGGAACTAATACCCGAGATGGTGGAACTTGCGGAAAAGGGAAAAAGGCTGGAGATGCTCTCTTACGAGATTGAGCGGACCAGACGGAGAGTTAATGCCCTGGAGCATATATTGATTCCCAATATACTTGAGACTATCAGTTATATTAGTATGAAACTGGAGGAACTGGAAAGAAGTAATCTTACCAGACTGATGAAGATCAAGGATATAGTTAGAAGACATTAAGAACAGGCGGATGGCATGGAATTTTTTCTAACACTGGCAACAATTCTGGTTTTGGTTGCGGCCATAGTGTATATAGTGGCAAAATATAGCAAAGAAAGAAATTTGCGAATCATATTGAAGGAGGCAGAAGACGAAATAGAAGAACATGTGGAAGACCTGGAAATCCTCCTGTCGTTCCTGTTGGGAATTGATGAATTCGGTGTAGCCACCAGTGGAATAGTGGAAATAGACCGCTTAGCGAAATTGATTGTCATCAACGCAACACGACTTTTGAGAACGGAAATAGGCTCTCTAATGTTAATAGACAAGGAGACAAACATGCTGGAGATTGTTGCAGCAAGAGGTCTGCCTGAGGAATTGGTGAAAAACATCCATATTCCCATCGGAAAAGGCATTGCCGGGAAAGTAATTGAGGAAGGAGAACCGATTCTTTGTGAAAATATAGAAACCGATAAGCGTTTTTCCAGGCAGAGCAATGACAGATATACATCTAAATCCTTTGTTTCCGTTCCTCTTAAAGTTCAAAACAGGGTAATTGGCGTTTTAAATATAAACAACAAAGAGTCTAAACAGAAGTTTGATGAAAAAGACTTAAGGCTACTAACAATTTTAGCCGAACAATCAGCAAGGACTATTGAGAATGCAGAGCTCTATAAACATATGCAAGACACATATCTGGGAACAATTCAGACTCTGGCGCGAGCTATTGATGCCAAAGACCCTTATACCAAAGGTCATTCGGATAGAGTAACCCGCTATGCGGTGAAGATTGCCAGAGAGATGAACCTCTCCGAGAGCGCAATTAGAAATATTGAGTATTCTGCTCTCATTCATGACATTGGAAAGATTGGTATTCAGGAATCAATCCTGACGAAAAAAGGTGGACTCTCGGTGACAGAATACGAGATTGTCAAAATGCATCCTTTAATTGGGGAAAGCATCATAACTCCTGTTAAGTTCTTAAACGGAATAGCTCCGTTAATTCTTTACCATCATGAACGTTTTGACGGCAAGGGCTATCTGGAGGGACTGAGAGGCGAAGCGATTCCCTTAGGTGCGAGAATTATTAGTGTCGCTGATGCTTTCGATGCTATGACCTCCGACCGTCCCTACCGCAAAGCGTTGACCAGGAAAAAAGCGAGAGAAGAATTGGAGAAAGACAGTGGAAAAAGATTCGATCCCCAGGTAATTGAAGCTTTCTTGAGACTACTGGACAGAGGAGAATTAGAAAAGGAAGGTCTATAAGTGGAAAACCTGGCAATTAACTGCAACCGCGTAAAGAAAATTCTGGTAGAATTTATTAGAAAGAGAATAGAGAATAGTGGGTTCCAGCGGGCAGTTTTAGGTCTTTCTGGTGGAATCGATTCAACAGTTGTTGCTTACCTGGCGGTGGAGGCACTGGGAGACCCCCATAAAGTGTATGCTTTGATTCTGCCTTATAAAGCTTATCAGTCGGAGAGCGTAAAGGATGCCAGGCTCATTGCTAAAAAGCTCAGGATAAATTCACAGATAATCAGGATTGATCCCATGATTGAAGAATATTTCAGGAAATTTTCTTATAAAAGAATTCCCCATCACGCTGTCCCGGGAAGTGAGAGTTCACAGGTTAAGACGCTGGAATATTTGAGAAAGGGAAACAAGATGGCGCGGGAGAGGATGTCTATCCTTTACGACTGGTCATTATCCTTAAGGGCTTTGGTACTGGGGACGAGCAATAAGACGGAGCTAAGTATGGGCTATTTTACCAAGTATGGCGACGGAGGAGTTGATCTGGAGCCATTGGGCGACCTTTACAAGACTCAGGTGAGGCAACTGGCGAAATATCTCGGGGTTCCCGAACCTATCATAAACAGGTGTCCATCAGCAGGCTTATGGCCGGGGCAGACCGATGAAGAAGAACTGGGCATCAATTATGAGGAGCTGGATAAAATATTATATTGTATGTTGGAGAAAGAATATAGTATCAAGAAATTACTAACCCTTGGCTTTTCCATAGAAAATATTGAGAAAGTCAAAAATTTTATTAAGAGGTCAGAGCACAAAAGGAGAATGCCCCCAGTTGCTAAGTTAAGGTAAAAGTATGGGTCTACTCTATGTTGTTGCCACTCCCATCGGGAATCTGGAAGATATAACCTTGAGAGCACTGCGTATTCTCAAGGAAGTAGATTTAATTGCAGCTGAAGATACAAGAAAGACCAGGAAATTATTAAGCCATTATGGTATTCACACTCCCCTCACCAGCTATTACGGCAGAGAAAAGAAAGCAGATTATCTAATTGACACCCTGAATAGAGGCAAGAATGTTGCTATAGTCTCAGAAGCAGGAACTCCTGGTATTTCTGATCCTGGCTATCCTCTCATAAAGAAAGCAATAGAGAAGGGAATTGCTATCCAGTCAATTCCCGGCCCCTGTGCTGCTATATCCGCACTCGTAGTCTCAGGCCTGCCTACTGATGGATTCATCTTTTCGGGCTTCTTACCCCGCAAGAAAGGAAGGCTAACAAAACGACTAAAAGAACTATTCAATTTTGAAAAGACAGTTATTTTTTATGAATCGCCAAACAGGATAGTGGCCACTCTGGAGGCGGTCAAGGAAAATTTTGGTGAGGTGAATGTAGTTATCGCACGGGAATTAACCAAGAAGTTTGAAGAAGTCATCAGGGGAAGCATTGACCAGGTATTGACTTTACTTAAAGGGAAGGAAATAAGAGGCGAGGTAATAATTCTCCTGCATAAAGGAGAAGACTAAAATTTCTTTCTCAGGTTGATATTCAGAGAATTTTCAGGTATAATTACTGGTGAAATGGCAATAAAGATTAGACTATTCCATAAATTTATATTTATTATGGTCGTTCTTGCTGTCCTTCCGCTGTCCATCGTGGGACTGAGGATGATTAATATCAACAGAGTGGCTCTTCAGGATTCTATCTTAGAACTCCATACTCATCTCGCTCAGTCGCTGGCAGAGAAGATTGACGATTATATAGATAATCTGAGTGGGAAACTGTCATTTATAATAACTTCTCAGAAGATTGCAAGAATGTCCTGGTCAGAAAAGAGAGTTGTGCTGAAATCTCTTTTGGAGACAAGCGAGGATTTCGTTACTATTTCTATCGTGGATAGTAAAGGAGCAGAGATAGTAAAAGTTTATAATCCGGAGCTGGAGAAAAAACCAAGGCTACTTGACCTCAGAGAAGATAAGTTATTTCTTAACGCGCTTCGTGGTAGCCATGATATCAGTTCTCTATACTACGAAGGAGACGATCCCAGGTTGAACGTCGCCTATCCTCTGGTGGAAGGGCAGGTAATCTACATTGTGGTCACACTGAACAAACTGTGGCACAAGATTTACAGTACAATGATCGGAAGGACTGGTTTTGCTTTTCTGGTAGATAAGGAAGGAAAAATCATAGCTCATCCCCAGAAAAAGAGGGCGATGAACTTTGAGGATGCCACTCAGTTGGCTATTGTCCAGGAAGTACTTTCTGGCAAGACCCTGGGAAGTAAGGAGTTCACTGACGAGAGGGGAGTGGAGATGGTTGGTGCCTATGCTCCGGTGAAGAGGTTAGGATGGGGGATGATTGTCCAGCAGGCAAAAGATGATGCCTACATCTCGGCGATCAAAATGAAGCAGAACGCAATTCTCTGGATAATTGTGTCCATATTCGGAGCAGCCCTGGTGGGACTCCTTACTGCCCGGGGATTGAGCCGTCCCATCCTCAACTTAATTGTAGGTGCGGGAAAGGTAGCCCAGGGCGATTTTACCCATAAGGTTGTGGTGAAGACTCGTGATGAACTGTTAACACTGGCCGATACTTTCAATTTTATGACGCAGAAATTAAAGGAATATAATGACTTACAGATTGACAGAATAATTGCCGAGAAGACGAAAACAGAGGCAGTCATCTATAGCATTGCTGATGGAATTGTGATGACAGATTTTTCTGGCAGGATAGCGCTTATGAACAGGCAGGCCCGGGGAATGCTGCGAGTTAGTGGAGAAGAAGTGCTGGGCAAAAATTTGATAGATTACATTGGAGACGAGAGGATTGCCCAGAGCCTTCGTGAAATAATGCAGCAGAAAGAGAAGACTGTAGTGAGGGAGATTGACCTATCTCAGGGTCCTTACCGTAAGTTCATAAAAACAGGCACCAATATCGTAACGACCGAGAAAGGAAAGAATCTGGGCGTGGTTACAGTGCTACACGACATTACTCTGGAGAAAGAGATAGAAAAGATGAAGGAAGATTTTATTCATTCCATAACTCATGACCTCAGAAGTCCTATGACTTCCATTCGGGGATTCATTGAGGTTCTGCTTGACGGTTCGGCTGGCGAAATAAATGAAGAACAGCGGGAATTCTTGAAAATAATAGATGGTTCCAGCCGGAAACTTCTGGAGATGATTAATAATATACTGGATGCGGCAAAGTTAGAAGCAGGAAGGATGAAACTTGCCCTTACAAAGTTTGATCCCAGGGAGACAGTGGAAAGGGTCATCAAGATAATGAAACCACAGGCAGCTAAATCAGGGGTGAAGTTATCCAGTCAGGGATTTGATAGCTTTCCCACAATTCGGGCTGACAGTGACCTGATGGAGCGGGTAATTATGAATCTGGTTTCCAATGCTATAAAGTTTACTCCTTCTCAAGGGAGTGTGGACATAATTGGACAGGACTTCCCGGAGAGGATTCAAATTACTGTTGCTGATAGCGGGCAGGGGATTCCTCCAGACTATTTAGACAAGGTATTTGACAAATTTCAACAGGTAGGGATAGAGAAGGAAGAGAGAAGAAGAGGGTCTGGCTTAGGGTTAACTATTGCCAAGTATGGAGTAGAGGCCCATTTAGGAAAAATCTGGGTAGAATCCGAAATGGGAAAGGGAAGCAGGTTCTCTTTCTGGCTTCCCAAAAATTTGGTAAAGAACAAAAAAGGAGAAATCGTATGTGGTTGATGGAAAAGAGAGGGCTCATTTTGATTATTGCTTCTCTGTTTATTATGTGTCTCTTTTCCATATCTCAAGCTCAGGAAGAGAAAGTCAAGCTCATCGAAGTAACTGTAAAAAAAGGAGATACGTTATACAAGTTTGCTGACATATATCTACGAGACCCATCACTTTGGCCAGAGATATACAAATATAATAAAGACCTGGTCAAAAATCCCAATCTCATCCTTCCGGCAATGAAAATCAAGGTCCCCGTCGGTTTACTGAAAGATGAGATTGCCGATATAATCCATATAATGAACACTGTGCGTACCAGGAAAAAGGGAGAATCAGAATGGGAGAAGGCGATTCTCTATATGAGACTATTCTCCCAAGATGGAGTCAGGACTCTTTCTGACTCTCTCGCTCATATAAAATTTATAAAGGGCGAGATCGTCAGGTTAGGAGAGAACTCACTGGTTATCCTTAGACCGGAAGAGAAAGAGGAGACAGTGGAGTTACTTTCCGGAGAGTTAAGAGCATCAGAGGCAAAGGTTCTCACTGCTTCTGCAGTGGTTGAACCCCAAATCTCACCTGCGCTGGTCAAACCCGATTTCAAGACGAAGATAAAGGAAGACAAGACAACCCTGGTATCTGTCTACAAGGGTAAAGTGGACCTCATAGCCCAGGGAGAGAGAGTGACAATTTCCGAAGGATTTATGTCTCAGGCAAAATTAGATTACGCTCCGGAAAAACCTATTGCCCTGCCGCCCCCACCTGAGATGAGCAAGGCTAAGGAGGAGCTGGCAAAGGCACCGGCTGGTCCTGAGTTAGGTGAACAGGAGGTGGCACAAGGAGAGATTAATCTGGAGGAGACCCTTACTGGCCTCGATTTTTATGAAAAGAAGAGGGAGCTGGGGATAAAATATCTACATCTTCAGGTTGCTTCTGATCCTGAATTTACGAATATCCTGGAGGATAAAAGATTGGAAAGTATCGAACAGTACCAGAGGAGTAGGCTTCCCGATGGTGAATATTTCTGGAGGGTCTCTTACGTTTATGAAGACGAGTTTGAGAGTGAATATTCTCTAGCCAGAAGTTTTACAGTGGTCATTACTCCTCCCGGTTTAGAGGTCTCTTCTCCCCAAGAGGGAGAAAAAATCCCGGATGAGTTTATTAAAGTGAAGGGTAAGACAGATGAAGGTTGCACAGTCAGAGTGAATGATAAACGCGTATACGTTAATAGGGAGGGGAATTTTTTCGATGTAGTATATTTAGCCTTAGGAGAAAACACAATCACTGTTCAATCTGAAGACAAGAAGGGCAATGTAGCTATAGTAAAGAGAAAGGTAGAAGCAGTATCTCCGAAGAAGAGAGGTTTCTGGGGTGGGACAGGAATTGTGATCACGATAGGCATAATGGCAATTATTTTGGTGAGTGTCCTTTAAAGGTTAAAAAGATGGCTAAGAAAGTACTTATTGTAGATAGTGACATTGATGCAAGGTTTTTGGTGAAGGTCCATTTGAGAAGATTCAATGTTGAATTTATTGAAGCCAGAGATGGAGAGTCGGGGCTGGAACTTGCCCAATCAGAGAAGCCCGATTTAATTGTGATGGATTATGTTTTGCCCAAGTTGAGTGGCTACGAGATGATAAGAAGAATCCAGAAGGATAAGGCTACCAGAAATATCCCTATAATTATAGCCACCATAGCGGGGTTTGACCTGCAGATGAAAGAATTGAATATTGTAGAGTATCTTCCCAAACCTTTCTCTGGAGAACAATTTTTGAAAGCAGTAGAGAAAGCGTTAGGAAAGATACCCCTTAAAAGGAAGGAACCCGGAGTAGCCCCTCCAGGTAGTCAGACTGCAAATGTAACTCCTATAAAAGACGAAGAGAAGACTACAGCCACAATGAAAAAGATTGTTGTAGCAGATGATGAAGAGGATGTCAGAGAGTTCCTGAACGCTTTACTCAAAGATAAATATCGGGTAATCCTGGCTAAGGATGGGTTGGATTTGATAGAAAAAGTCAAGAAAGAGAAACCAGACTTAATCATCTGTGATGTGATTATGCCCGGGCAGAGTGGTTATAAGAGTATTAAAAGGTTAAGGGAGAAGCCAGAATTTCTTAATCTGCCAGTAATCTTCGATTCGGGCTTAGTTAAAGATAAAGAATTATACGAGACCTTAAAGCCAGAAGGCCCGAGCTATTTTGTGAATAAGCCATTCGCGAAAAAAGTTCTTTTAGATAAAATAGAAGAAATGTTAAAATAAAAAAGGGGTCAGAGTCATTTTTTGACTAAAGTTATGGGCTCATAGCTCAACGGATAGAGCACAGGGTTGCGGACCCTGGTGTGAGGGTTCGATTCCCTCTGAGCCCTTTAAATTTATAGGGATCAAGCGTGAGGATTTTTTTAATTTTTGCAAATGGGATATGTGCTGGATGGGCAGGGTTTATATTCCTTTTTTTTCTTAAATACAATTTTATCTCTTGGTTTATGGCGGATGTCTCTTCTCTCATCCAGCTGTTTGTAGTATTTGCTCTAATTTTCGGGAAGAAAATATTAATGAATATTTTCATCCCTTTCCTTCTATTCTATGGAGCAGGGGGATTTTTTATTTTCCATTGGTCTTCCCAGACGATGCCTGCCCAGATAAGCCACTCGATAATGGTTCTGACGGCTCTCTATATTATTTATATTATGATTACACGCTGGCAGATAGGGAAGTTGGTAATCGGGATTATGCTCGGAATTATGCTCTTTGTTCCATTTAGAGCATATGAAACCTACTATTTGAAATCCCATCCTGAAATTAAGAGTCATTTCGAATTTTTCAAAGGTAGATGATTTTGTGGAGAGATGCCGGAGTGGTTGAACGGGGCGGTCTCGAAAACCGCTATCCCGATTTCGGGATCGGAGGTTCGAATCCTCCTCTCTCCGCTCGATTCACAGGAGGGGTCGCTGTCCCGATGAATAAATCGGGACGTGGTAGCGACGGGCGCGAGACGGTGAGCGCCCCGGGGTCCGAAGGACCGAAGCCCGCGAACGCCGAGATTGTAGCTGCAGAGCGATAGCTCTGCTAATGTAGGGGCGACACTCCGTGGTCGCCCAATGAAGGGACGGCACAGAGTCCGTCCCCTACAGTCCCGATGAATCGGGACGCTTTGCTGCTAAAAGGTCCAGAGTAGGGGTCGCATTTATGCGACCCGATTAGGCGGGTTCCGATTTATCGGAGCCCCTACATAAATCAGGCTCCTCCGTCTGGGAAAGGAAATATGGTAAAGAAAATTTTGTTAATGGTTTTGATTTCTTTAACTTTGGGAATTCTAAGTTTCCTTGGTGGTTTTTCTCTGAGACAGTCGTTCATCATCTCTATTTTTTTAATATCAATTCTGGGGACACTGTTTTTCTGGGATTTTAGGTTAAGCTTTGTTTTCCTGGGAAGTAGCCTTCTTCTCCTAACTCATGTGGTAAATCTGGAAAATTTTATAAAGTTTGCCTCTTTAGATGTCATTCTCTTTCTTATTGGAATGATGATAGTGGTGGGTATGATGAAAGAGGCTGGTTTTTTCCATTGGTTAATAACCGTGTTATTAAGAGTAAAAAAACTTAGTGGGAGAAAGTTATTTATTCTTTTAATGGTGATTTCGGCATTATTATCAGGACTTATGGATGAAGTTTCTTCGATAATTATAATGACGGCTGTCATTCTTGAAATCTGTACTTTCCTGGAACTAAATCCTGTTCCGATGGTCATTTCTTCAGTGTTAGCAACGAACATAGGCTCAGCATCTACAGTATTGGGTAATCCCATTGGAGTTTTAATTGCTGCGCGGGGTAAACTCTCTTTTGAAGATTTTTTGACTTTTGCTTTACCTGTCGCAGTTATTGTCTTAGCCTTCACCATTCTCGTTTTGTCTTTTTTATACAGAAGTTATATAAAAGAAATTTCTCTAAAGCTTAAACCTCATCAAGAGAATGAAGCTTTTTTACGCCTTATTTCTATTCCTCCAGATTTTCGCACAAGAATTAGCATGTTAATATTTGGTATTACTGTACTATTTATTGCGTTACACAAAAGACTAGAAATTCTTTTTCAACTGGAAGAGAATTCTATGTTGATAATGCTACCGATAATTTCTGCAGGGATAGTGATGATATATAGACATGATAAAGCGAGATACTATGTAGAACACGAAGTTGAATGGAATTCATTACTATTTTTTATGTTCCTATTTGCTCAGGCGGGGGTTATCCAGGTATCTGGTGTAGCTGACCTTTTGGCAAAAAAAATTATGAATATTACAGGAAACAATCCCAAGATTCTATTGGGGTCAATCTTATTTTCCAGTGGATTATTGTCCAGCGTTCTCGACAATGTTGTTGTTGTAGCTTCTTATGTCCCCATAGTCAAGAGTTTACATATAATGAGTTCCAGTTTAAGACCTGTATGGTGGTCGATACTATTTGGTGCATGCTTCGGAGGAAATATCACGATAATAGGTTCGACTGCAAACATAGTTGCATTGGGGATTCTGGAGAAGAGGCATATAAAAATTAATTTCTTGTATTGGTTAAAGGCTGGATTGCTCGTTGGTCTTTTGAGTATGTTAAT
>CAYOFG010000041.1:0-13081 GCA_964403285.1 uncultured Clostridia bacterium
AGGTCAGCAATGGAAAGAAATTTTTTGGTGAAAGCGCCACGCCTCCTGTAATCATATCTTATCAATAAACCAAGGCAAATAACGATTAAAGAAATAACAATCAGAGATTTTTTACCAAATAGGCTCTTAAAAATTTTCTTCATTTCTCCCTCTGCCGTCAGTTTCGTGCCAGCAAAGAAGGCCATAGCTCCAATTAATCCTACCCAGGCTCCACGGGTGCGTGTATAAATTAAGGCAATCAGAGTTATTATCGCCATTAAACTAACCAGTATCTTTAATTTTTTACTAACTTTTTCAAAGAGAAAACCTGCACTTACCGGCATGGTAAATACCAGAAAGCTTGCCAGGACATTTCGGTTTTCAAAAGGCCCTGAAATATTCCCGCTTCCGATAACCTTTAGACCTAGCAAATCTATGCCGAAGTACTGCGCTACGCTGTATACTGAAATGAGTCCAGAAACAGAGATCAATGAAATCATTATTTTTATTATTTGTTTTCTTTCCATAATAACATTTGGCACAAGGACGTATAACCCGGCAAGGAGAATAATGGTGAACAGGCTATAGAGACTAATGTAAATATCAACCGAAGAGAATAACGATATACTACAGACAATTACATAAGCAACGATGGGATAGTTCAATCCACTTTTGACTAATTTGTATTTGCCTCCTGTTAATAGATATAAACTGGTTCCTATGATGACCAGTACCTGAACGAAAGTCATCTTCATTGTTGATATAAACCAGGGGTTATAGATAAACCTCGCATAGAGAAGCGGTGTTCCAATAACCAATATCAATATGATGGCGACTATTATTTTGTTGATCTTTTTCTTACTGGCTTCATTTCTCAACTTAATCCCCTTTAATTATATCCAAATTTCCCAAAATTTCTTAATAACTGCATAGTAGTCTTTCAATATTTCTCTGTTTCCTCGAGAGTACTCTTTGCCGCGGTTGCTTTCCTTTATTGAATTAATTGATAATGTGGCGGTTCTATATAATGTTTTCAAAATCAATCCCAGAAGGTCCATCTGTTTCACTATCCATTCCGAGAGAATTCCATGGTGTTTCCTAAAAAACTTGTGTCTGCTTTTGTATCCCTGAATTCTCATCTTAGGCATGTTCGGCCAAGCACTCTGCCCTCCATAATGAATTATTTCTGCTCTAGGGATAAAATATATCTTCCAGCCTCTCTTTTTAATTCTAAAACACCAATCTACATCTTCATAATATATATAAAATTGCTCATCCATTAGTCCTACTTGAGTAATTGTCTCTCGTCTTACCATAAGAGCCGACCCCATTGGTTGGTCGACTTCTCGAATATCGTTATAATCCCAATGACCTATTCGATGCCTTCCGATAATTCTATTCCTTAGAAATAATTTTTCCAGTCCTGTATTTTCAAAGAAGGCAGTAATTAAGGTGGGAAAACTCCTGCAGGATGGTTGCAAGCTTCCATCAGGATACAGTAACCTGCATCCCAATGCACCCGTCCGGGGATTTTCATCCATAAATTCTACCATTTTGTCTAATGCATTGGGTAAAACAACTGTGTCAGGATTCAGCAATAGTACATATTTTCCTTCGTACTCTCTTAGAACTTGGTTAGTAGCTTTGGCAAAGCCCAGATTTTGCCAGTTTTCTATTAACTTAACCCCGGGAAATTCACTTTTGACCGTATCTACACTGCCATCAGTGGAATTATTATCTACCACGGTTATTTCAAAACTTACCCCTTTTGTACTACGATAAATAGACTGTAAGCATTCCCTTAGGTGATGCTTCACATTGTAATTAACAATTATAATCGATAAATCGACCACTTTCTTGCCTTTCTTAAATGCCTGCTCTTTTGTAGGGGACGGACGCAGTTTATGCCGATCTTTCGGCGTGCCGTCCTCATCGGGCGACCACGGAGTGTCGCCCCTACAATTTAGACCTATTTGGTTGGGGAATCTTTATCGTACTAATTAGTCGGGCGCGCAGAGATTGTGTAGAATCTTGAAATCCCTATGGTATATGGAGTGTTATCTATAGTTCTATTGAGATTATTCGTCCCTTCGGTAGGCAAATTGCGATAGAGTAAAATTTTTAAAATTGTATCAAAATCGAGGAAGTTTGTCAAACGAAAAAGCGCTTTTAGGTTTTCTATTTGACAGGTCGTTCTCAATTTGCTAAACTTTTTTACAAATTTGTATGTAATTTCTCAATTTTCCCAATTTATTGCAAAACAAGGAAAACTATGGAAATATACAAATACCTTAAAATAAAAAGAGAAGAAATCGATGAATCATTGAAAAACTGCCTCCCTAAAGAAGATGCATATCCCCCCAAGATACATCGGGCAATGAGGTACAGTCTGTTGAATGGCGGCAAGCGAATCAGACCAATCCTGACCCTGACTACATCTCAAGTTGTGGGAAAGAAGGCTGACCTTCTAATGGCTGCCTGCGGGGTGGAGTTAATTCATACTTCCTCTTTGATTCTTGATGACCTTCCCTCAATGGATAATGCCAATTTCAGGAGAGGACGACCCACTACCCATAAGGTATTTGGCGAAGCGGTGGCGATACTGGCTGCCTATGGCTTGTTAATGAAAGGACTGGGCCTTATCGCTCAGAATTGCCGAAAAGCTAAAATAGATAAGAAGGTCGCCAGTCAAATTATGGAAGATATTTCGGAAGCAATCGGTTCTTCCGGGATGATTGGTGGACAGACTGTCGATTTGGATTCTAAAGCTATGGATTTAGAGACATTGAAATATATCCATACCCACAAGACGGGAAATCTTTTTGTGGTAGCCTGTGACACTGGAGCCAGACTATGCGGAGCATCTGAAAAAGAGAGAGAGGCTTTAAAGGATTACGCCAGAAATATTGGCTTGGCCTATCAAATAAGAGATGATATCTTAGATTTTAAGGGTAAAAGAGAATTGACAGGGAAGGATGAAAGGAAAGATAGAAATAGAGTGACTTTCGTTACCGTTCTGGGAATAGAGAAGGCAAAACTGCTTGCCGTTGAATTAGTAAAGTCTTCTATTTATAGCCTAAAGATTTTTGGCGCGAGAGGAAAAACCTTAAGGGAATTGGCAGAATATATTGTAGAACGAGAAAATTAGTGCAGGAGCAGTAGAGCTAAGTTTCGTGGCTCAATATGTTAAAAAAACTCAAAATCTATTGGGAACTTATGAGACCATTTACCCTCCTGGCTCCTACAGTCGGATTCATAAGCGGAGGCTTAATTGCTATTGGCGCCAACAGTCTGGTAGTGCTAACCTTTACCTCTATCTATCCAATTATTTTGGGTGGACTCTCTGCTGCATTTCTTAATGGAGCTTCTAACATTGTAAACCAATATTTCGATATTAATATTGACAGAATAAATAAACCAAACAGACCTCTCCCCTCAGGGAGAATTTCTCTAAAAGAGAGCCGGCTGTTCAGTATTCTCCTTTACTCCTTCTCATTCTTTTTAGCCTATCTGGTTCCTAACAGGCAGTTTATGACCATCATTCTACTAACTCTCTTAATTACTTACGCTTATTCCGCACCGCCTTTTAGAACCAAGAGATGGGCAATAGCAGCCAATCTAACCATTGCCATTCCCCGAGGATGTCTCCTCATAGTTGCTGGCTGGACAGCAGTGAAAAGTTTCTTCAATTTTGAACCCTGGTTCATCGGCTCCATATTTACCCTTTATCTTTTGGGCGCTGCCTCTACCAAGGACTTCTCTGACATAAAAGGTGACAAAATTTTCGGATGTAATACCCTTCCCATAATTCTCGGAGCAAAGAAAGCCGCAATCACCATCGCCCCCTCATTTGTATTGCCATTTCTATTGATTCCATATGGCAAGATTAATGGCATATTGACTGGATCACCGATAGTATTATACCCGTTAACAATCATCCTTGTAGTCTGGGGTAGCTACACTGCTTGTTTGGTCTTGAGAAAACCCGAGGAACTGACCCTGGAAGCAAATCACATCTCCTGGAAACATATGTATCTGATGCTTTTAGTAGGACAGATAGGTTTTGCCTTCGCTTACCTGGTTTAGAGAGGATTTTTAAATGGGAGAGAAAATAAAGTTGCCAATGAATGATATTATTAAGGGAGTTAAATTTGCTCTGGTCTTTGGCCTGAATATAGGATTTATCATTGGTATTGTAAAAGGTGTAAGTCTGGTCTACTCCAATGGATACTTTCAAAATTCATTATATAATCTTGCTTTAGATACAATACAACTTAATCTTAATAGTACAGTGTTAGTATCAGTTATAATACCCATAGCAGCAATCATTGCTTTGATGATAATTAAAATTTATAGAGAAAAAGGATTAGTACTTATTTCTTCTCTTACGATATTGTTATACGTAGCAAGTTTTGGACGAATAAGTCCATTCAGTTGCCTTCTATTTGTTTTAATACTCTATGGACTACTCTACCCAATCGGTATCAGCGCGAAACTGCGGGAAAAATTTAGCTTCATAAACAAGATAGCTAATACAAAATTGATATCGGTGCCAATTATCTTAATCCTTATTTGTAATGGATTTATCTATTCTTATCGTTTGCCTACTTGCTCTAAAGGTCCGAATATAATTCTAATTTCCATTGATGCCTTAAGGGCAGATCACCTGGGTTGTTATGGATACCATAGAAAGACCTCTCCCAATATTGACAGAATAGCAAGGGAGGGTGTTCTATTTAAGAATGGTTTCAGCCAAGTTACCTGGACTTTGGCTTCACATGCGTCAATCTTTCTCTCCCAGTATAAATGGAGGCATAATGTGGACAACCCTCAAACAAATAGACTGTCCCCCTCGTGCACTACACTCGCTGAAATCCTAAAAAACGAGAACTACACTACAGCTGCCTTCACTGGTGGGATAATACTCTCTTCCAGATATGGTTTTAATCAAGGATTTGAAATCTACGATGATGGGATTCCAGGAGACCGCACACGTCAAGAAATAGCATCCTATATTGATAAATTGTTAAATTGGTTAGAATCTGTCAGAAACAAGAAGTTCTTCCTATTCATCCACACTTACGATGTTCATTCACCATACAATCCTCCTTCACCGTATTTCAATTTATATACGAATGGATATTCCCAAAGGAAGTCGTTAACGACGTCTGGAGGCATCATAGCGAACTTCAAAATAGATGCTTCAAGGCTTACCTCACAAGAGATCGATTACATTATAGGGGTGTATGATGGGTCCATCAATTATGTTGATTACCAATTAGGAAGGATATTTGAGAAGTTAAACCAACTGGGAATTGATGACAATACAATCGTAATCGCCACCGCTGACCATGGGGAAGCTTTTAGAGAGCATGGTAAACTGGGACATTGTGGCAAGCCATATATAGAAGAGGTACACATTCCTTTGATAATGCGGGGGCCGGGAATACCCAAGAATAGAATTTATGAGGATTTCGTTCAGCATATTGACCTTGTACCCACTATACTTGAAATTCTGAATATTCCTCAAAGAGAAGAGATGCAGGGAAGAAGCATCTTACCTTTAATCAGGAATTGCGAGGTTGAAGAAGACTCTAAGAGTTACAGTGTCGGTGGGGATTGGAATAAACCTCAACTTTCATTTTCGATATCGATAAGGACGAAGAAATGGACGTACATTATGAACCAAAATGGACCTGATGAGCTTTACGACACGATAAATGACCCAAAAGAACAGAACAACATAATCGAAAAGAGACCATTCATCGCTCAAAAGCTGAAGGAGGAATTGGAAGATTTCATGGCTTTGACAAGTGAAGGAAAGCCGCAGGTAGCTGAGAAAGTCCGTATTGATGAAAGACTAGAGGAACAATTAAAGTCGTTGGGGTACTTACATTAATCAATTTGCGGCGTTCTGGGCAGGGCTCGCGCTATCCGATACTCTTGGCAGGATAGACAGGCCTTGCTTTTGCTTGCCTCGTTCAAAGAGGATTCTGAATGGAAAAGAATATTAGATCAATAATGAATGACATTATTAAGGGAATTAAATTTGCTCTGGGCTTGGGCCTGACTTTAGGATTTGTCATTGGTGTCATAAAAGGTGTGAGTCTGGTCTGCTCGAATAGATACTTACAGGAGTCATTATACAATCTTGCTTTACATGAGATACAACTTAATCTTAATAGTGTAATACTAAAATCAGTTATATTAGCTATCGTGCCAGTTCTACTTATCACCATTGCTGTAAGTGTAATTAGAAGTTATAGAGAAAGAGGATTAGCAATTATTTCTTCTCTTATGATATTGTTATACATAGGTAGCTTTAGACGAATAACCCACCTCAATTACCTTTTATTTGTTTTACTAGTTTATGGACTAGTCTATCCCATCGGTATCAGTGTAAAATTGCGTGAGAAATTTGGTTTCTTAAAAAAAGTAATTAAAGGGAAACCGATACTGGTGCTAATTATCTTAATCCTTATCTTTAATGGATTTATCTACTTTTATCGGTTGACTAATCACTCTGAAGGTGCAAATATAATCCTAATCTCTATTGATGCCTTAAGGGCAGACCACCTGAGTTGTTATGGATATCATAGAAATACATCCCCAAACATTGACAGGATAGCAACTCAGGGTGTACTATTTAAAAATGCCTTTAGCCAGGCTACCTGGACTCTTCCTTCCCACGCTTCAATCTTCCTCTCACAGTATGTCTGGAGTCATACTGTGAAGAACCCTCGTACAGAAAGATTAACTTATTCGTACACTACGCTGGCTGAAATCTTGAAAAATGAGAATTATGCCACTGCTGCCTTCACCGGTGGGATACTGCTTTCATCCAAATACGGGTTTAATCAAGGATTTGAAATTTGTGACGATGGGATTCCAAGAAGACGCGCCCGTCAGGAAATAGCATCCTATATTGATAAATTGTTAAGTTGGTTAGAATCTGTCGGAAACAGAAAATTCTTCCTATTCATCCATACTTACGACGTCCATCAACCATACAATCCTCCCGCCCCATATTTTGACTTATATACGAGAGAATTTTATGAGGGGAAGCACTTAAAGAATTCAAAAGGCATTGACGTTCAGAAAATTGATGCTTCAAAGCTTACCCTAGAAGAGCTCAATTACATTATCGCTGTGTATGATGGGGGCATCAATTATGTTGATTACCAATTAGGAAAGATATTTGAGAAGTTAAACCAACTGGGTATTAATGACAATACAATTATAATCTTGACCGCTGACCATGGAGAAGGGTTCAAGGAGCATGGTAAACTGAGACATGGTTACAAGCCATACATCGAACTGGTACATGTTCCTTTGATAATGAAAGGACCGGGAATACCCAGGAATAGAGTTTATGACAACTCGGTTCAGCTTATTGACATTGTCCCAACTATCCTTGAGATTCTGGATATGCCTCAAAGAAAAGAGATGCAGGGGAGAAGCATATTGGCTCTAATGAAAAATTGCCTGCTTGAAGAGGTTTTCAAAACCTACAGCTTCGGACACGATAAAGATAAATATGAACAGCCGTTTTCAATGTCCCTGAGAACAGAAGAGTGGACATATATTATGGACCAGGATGGACCCGATGAGCTGTACAATAGGATAAATGACCCGAAAGAACAGAACAACATAATCGAAAAGAAACCATTCATCGCTCAAAAGTTGAAGAAGGAATTGGAAGATTTCATAGCTTTGACAAGCGAAGAAAAGCTGCAGGTAACGGAGAAAGTCCATATAGATGAAGAACTAAAGCAACAATTAAAGTCGTTAGGTTACTTACATTAATCAGTCTACAATGTTCTGTTCTTAAAACCTCCCTTTCGGGAGGACTCCAGCAAACCTGGATCTGACTATTTACTTCAGGAAGAGTTTAACGCCATAGTAAGTTCTAAAAAGTAGGCGCATCAGTGTAAGTTTACAGCTATAGATGAAATCATCAAAGCCGTAACCTTCCATAAAATACCTTCCTTCGTAGGGCAAGACTACCAAGCTTACTCTTATTTTTGGAGCAATGTCGGTGGGAATCGAGTTCTTTTTGCAAGCTTCATACATATGACGGAAAATTAGGAGCATATTCTCAAACTTTGGTGAAGGCTTTGTCTGGTAATCTGTGCCTGCCAGAGGACGGAATATGCAGATAGTGGGAAACGCTCCTATACTAGTAATATAATCTATTGCTTTAAATGTGTCTTCAATTGGCTCTAAACCAGCAATAATCTCGCCAGAAACTTTACCTTTGCCCATCTTTCCTACTGTATACTCCATAGCCCTGAAAAAAGTCTCCTGACCTAAAGTTTTTGCCTTACCAGGACAGACTTCCTGAAATACTTCCTTATTGAAAAATTCAAAGCAGAATGAGAAATGGTCTGCTCCCATTTCCATCATCATATCATATTTGGACAGTTCTTTCTGTGGTGGGCATTGGACTCCGATTAAAAGACCTGTCTCTTCCTTGACCGCCTTTACATAGGGAGCCAGAATATCTAAAGCCTCTCCTTCACAGTAACCAGTATTGAAATGGACGAACGTGATTCTCGACTCTTTTCGAGCAGCGACTGCAGTCTCCACCACGTCCTGGACACTCTTCTCCGCCTCTTCAGTAACTCCCACATTGAGTCCTGTGGCACAGAACTTGCAATTCTGTCTTGGCTCACTCAACCAATAGCTGCACATTCTGGCTGGATATATTGCTAAATATGTACCCTGCAACATACCCACTCTGGACATCAGGGTCCCGTTACTTGTTCTCTTACAATACCATAGAGGCTGGGGTGGTATTGTGACTTGCCATAAGTCACTTCCTTCTTTTGTTATGTAATATCTGCCACTTCTTTTTATCAGAAGATAAGGACTCTCCTTAGCAAAATCTTCCAGAATAGGTATGTTAGCGTATAGTTTATCCGGAAGAATCATCTCCAGTCCACTTCCCAGCCCCGCTCTTATGCGGGAAACCAGGCGAGCATCCTTCTCCAAATCGCAGGTATGGTCAATCCTCATACCTTTGCAGAATAGATCTAACTTCAATATTCCTGGATTCAACTTTTCCCATTGTTTATTCATCTCAATTAACTGTAAGAAATCTTATGGGTTTTCCATCCATCTCTTCTGGAATAGGCAGGTTGAAAATCTCAAGGACTGTAGGAGCGATGTCAATAATAGAAGGTGATTCTCGAGTGAATTTCTTATTGGAAAGAAAGATTCCTTTAGTTATGGAGGGATCAAAGGAACAATGGTCTCCGCTCCAGTTTGATTTATTTTCCACAATTATTTCAGGAGGGATACCTCCCAGTGCAGTCTGCCAGGATACTCTGTAACCCTCGTTAAAGCCGACTACCAGGTCAGGAGCTTCATTAAGATACTCTCCTTTGTAAATATTTTCTCTCTTATACACATCCACTATCACTTTTTTACCACTTGCCTGGTCTGTTAACTTCTTCAGTTTGGTTACTATTTCTTCCCTTAAACCATTGTACTCATCGCCTGGCTCTATTATTCCATATATTTCTCTACCTTTTAGATTCACATAAATACAACCCAGCCCCAAGGCATATGCCTTAGTTCTCTGCCAGTCAACATTTGGCCAGAACTCTCCCCTGCCAAAAAGGTCTTCCAATTTATATTCTTTCCCTTTCTCAGATGAGAGCCTCATATAGCCATTCTTCACCAGCCAGGTATTAAGGTTCACTGCCTTCCTGAACGGATGGAAACCGTGGTCGGAAATTACAAAAAGAGTAGTGCTCTCATCCACAAAAGGCATAACTTCTCCTATTATTTCGTCCATCTTCTGGTAAACTTTCAAGATGGCATCGCCATATTTCTCTGCTTTCTCTCTATCATAAGCAGGATGAGTCTCATCAATCAATCTCCAGAACATATGCTGCACCCTGTCGCTCGCTTGAAATACAAAGATGAACAGGGCAAAGTCTTTCTTTTTTAACTCGTTCATCATTATTTCCTGTCGCTGATTCTCGGTGTAGAAGAGGTCCTCTAAAAAAGTCTTCTCGTCAATTCTATCTTCGCTGAGAGCCCAGGTGTCGATAGCCCAGCCCAGGGTCTTATATAGCCCTATCTCTTCAGCCAGTTTTCTGCAAAACGATTCTGGATAAGAAATGGGAAAGGGGGGCTTTTTGGGATAGAAGTTTATCGGGCATAGATAGAGTTTAAATTCAGGCTTGATACTTATCAAATAGAATCTTCCCATTCCGTACACTTTAATTAAAGGATTCATCTTAAACTTAATCACAAACCAGTCGCTCCAGTTGCCCACATCCATCTTCTCTTCTCTATCCTGGACTTTTACTATCGCTTGTTTATCGTTGACTATCTCAATTTCCAGAGGAACCAATATATCTTCACGCCTCCTCGATAATCTATTCCTTGGCCCGTAAATCAGAGTCTTTATTTTTTTACCTTTTATCTTAACTTGGGTTATTTTTCCTCCCATCTCCGTATCGCCTTCTTTGCTCACATCGGTAGCGTAATAAGAAAAAGTCCCCTGTGTCCCGCGAATATCGGGTACACCCAGACCGGAAAGAAGTCTCCCTCTTGCAACCTTCTCGGGAGGAAATGTGACTGGTGCCTGTAGAACTATGCATTTAAGCCCATTCCGGGAGGCTATCTGCCAGAAAGACGTTCCTTTTCTATTGCAGGTAACGCTCGGTTTTTTCACAGGAAATAGTCTTAATAAGAAATTTCCTTCGCTGAAGGAGGTAATGGCGAGGTCGGGCATATAAGTCTGAGGGTCTCTTCTGAGGAAATCGAAGACGGACGTCTTACCTGGATTGGTGCCCGTGGCAAAGCTTGACCAGGCAACAGGCGATTCCGCAGGATTAGTTGTTCCCAACTCTAAGAAAGTTCCTCTTTCTTGAAGACTTTTTAGGTTGGGAAGTCTCCCTTCTTCCATCCACTCCGATAACAAATCCGGGTCAATTCCGTCAAATCCCAAAATAATGACCTTCTTCTTTAAGAGACCAGGGTTTGCTCGTTTCTTAACAGAATTAGAAAAAAAGAGCCCTGCGGAAATGGACAAAACAAGTATGCTTATAAATAATAAGAGAACCGACTTTCTCTTAAAAAAAGTAAAAAAAGGGGTCAGAGTCATTTTTTACCTCCCTTTCGGGAGGACTCCAGAAAAGGAGAAATAGAAAAAGGGGTCAGAGTCATTTTCTCGTCCCCATCTGTTAATCTCGGCATAACTGAATTAAAAAGGACAAACTACATCTATGGGGAAAAATGACTCTGACCCCTTTTTGTTCTTTTTGTTTAATACATACCACCGCCAGGCATAGGAGGCATGGCAGGTTTCTCCTCAGGTATGTCGGTTACCAAGGATTCTGTAGTCAACAATATTGAAGCGATACTGGCTGCATTCTCAAGGGCCAACCGGGCTACCTTAGCCGGGTCAACAATGCCTACTTTCATATGCTCTACGTATTTTCCACTCTCAGCATCTAATCCCACGCCCGGGGGGCTCTTCCTAACTTTCTCCACAACCACAGAGCCTTCAAAACCGGCATTCTCCGCAATCTGTCTTATAGGCTCTTCTAAGGCCTTCTTAATGATATTCATCCCCGTCTGTTCATCTGCGTCTTCTGCCTTCAATTTTGAAACAGCCTCGACTGCTGCCAAGAGCACTATTCCGCCACCGGGTATTATCCCCTCTTCCACAGCGGCTCTAGTAGCGTGCATGGCATCTTCAATCTTGAACTTTTTTGCTTTCATCTCGGTCTCAGTAGCTGCCCCCACATTGATTACAGCTACTCCTCCCACTAACTTCGCCAGCCGCTCCTGGAGCTTCTCTTTATCGTAATCCGAATCCGTTTCCTCTATCTGTTTCTTAATTTGCGTAATTCTTGCATTTATATCTTTCTTTTCTCCAGTACCCCCCACAATTGTGGTATTTTCCTTATCGACGGTCACCCTCTTTGTCTGGCCAAGCATATCCAGGGTTGCTTTTTCAAGTTTCATTCCCATCTCTTCCGAAATTACCGTTCCCTTTGTGAGAGTTGCAATATCCTGTAACATCTCTTTTCGGCGGTCCCCAAAGCCCGGGGCCTTGACTGCTGCACACTTCAGCGTTCCCCTCAATTTATTGACCACCAATGTGGCCAGAGCTTCTCCTTCTATATCTTCAGCTATGATGACGAAAGGCCTGCCCGTTTGAATAATTTTTTCCAATATCGGCAGGAGGTCTTGCATAGAACTGATTTTCTTATCGGTAAGCAGAACATAGGCATCTTCCAGAACCGCTTCCATCCTTTCAGCGTCGGTAACAAAATATGGGGAGATATACCCCCTGTCAAACTGCATCCCTTCTACAATGTCTACAGTGGTAGCAGCGCCTTTTCCTTCCTCCACTGTAATCACTCCGTCTTTACCCACCTTATCCATAGCATCAGCAATTAAGTTCCCAATTTCATGACTGTTGGCAGCTATGGAAGCTACCTGGGCAATTTCCTCTTTAGTTTTCACATCTTTTTTCTGCTGTTTTATCTCGTTTACCACTGCCTTGACTGCCCTATCAATTCCCCTCTTAACATGAATAGCGTCGGCTCCAGCAGTAATGTTCTTTATTCCTTCACGCACAATTGCCTGGGTAAGGAGAGTTGCTGTAGTAGTACCGTCGCCAGTGTCGTCGTTTGTTTTGGAGGCAACCTCTTTTACCAATTGTGCCCCCATATTCTCAAAGGGATCCTTAAGTTCAATCTCTTTGGCTATGGTCACCCCGTCATTGGTAATGGTCGGTGAACCAAATTTCTTATCCAGAACTACGTACTTACCCTTTGGCCCAAGAGTGATTCTGACCACATTTGCCAGCTGGTCCACACCACTCATTATTGCCCGCATTGCCTCTTCATTGAACTTCATTTGCTTTGCCATTTCAATTCCTCCTTCAAGTTGACTTAATAAATAATTGACCTATCAACATTTCAATTAATAAACCCATAATGCGTGTTTATCTTTTATTCAATGATTCCCAGAATATCCTCTTCCTTTACAATTAAATAGTCTTCATCGTCTATCTTTATCTCATTACCCGAATACTTCCCAAAAAGTATTCTATCCCCCACTTTGACGTCCA
>CAYOFG010000042.1:0-8086 GCA_964403285.1 uncultured Clostridia bacterium
TACCATTTTTTTTGTTCTCTTAAACCTTCTTTTATAACTCGTTTCAACTGGGCTGGGTCTATTGGTTCAATTAAATAATCAAATATTGCTTCTTTCGCCGGCTCTTCGAGAGTTTCTAAATCGAGGTCGCTGAATCGGCTCATCATAATCACACAGATCTTTCTACTTATCTTTCTCAATTTTGTTGCTAATTCAAGACCACTCATATCTGATAACTCCAGGTCTATAAGCGCAACATTGAAGAAACTCTCTTCTGCTCTCTTTAGCGCTTCTGAACCATTCTTAACCGGAATTATCTTATATCCTTCTTCAGCCAATATATTTGAAATCGTTTCTTTACGAGATGGTTCGCCATCTACCAAAAGCACTTTCTCTCTCTGCCAGGAAGAATCGGGTCCTTTCTTCTGTGCCTGAACCTCCTCGATTACCCTCAACAACTTTTCCATATCCAGGAAAGGCTTATACAGACAGGTGTAAGCTCCCTTTCTTAGCGATTTCCCCGCAAGTCCCTCCGAAGAATATCCTGTCATCATTACTACACCTATATGGGGTTTGATCTCTTTAACGACTTCCAGCACTTCCATACCATCCATTCCCGGCATCATTATATCCAGAAGTATGATATCAAAATCGCTTTTGCGAACAATATCGATCGCTTCATAGCCATCCTTAGCTACGAACGCCCTGTAGTTTCTGTCAACCAGAATATCCCTTAGAGTCTCACGATCTTCAACCCTATCATCGACCACAAGAATTAGAGGCCTTTCCAGGATAGATTCAATAGTGGCCACAAGTTTTTTCACATTAAAAGGTTTATCAACCACAGCATCAACCCCCGCTCCCATGGCCTCCTTTATTTCTTCCCTTACGCTTCCCGCAGTCATCATTATTATAGCGGCTGAAGGATGGAGATTCTTCACTTCTCTGAAGCTGTCCAGGCCACTTATACCTGGCATTTTGAGGTCCATGAGAATGATATCGAAGTATTTCTTCCTCAAAAGTTCGATCGCCTTATTTCCATCTTCCACCATAGTTACATTATAGCCTTTACTCTCAAAAATATCTCCCAAGGTTTCCAGAAGATCGATTTCATCATCCACAATGAGGATATTCGTCTTCTTCATCCTTTCCTCCTATTTGCATCACTCTACCACAATTCAAAACTACCAAAATATCTACGGGCATAAAGCCCTACACTACCTATCAATTATCTTTTTTCTTTATTTTTTTCTTTTCTTCTCGATATTCGTCAATTATCCTGAACAGTTTCTTCATATCGAAAGGTTTGTAAAGAAATGCAAGGGCACCTTCTCTCAATGCTCTTCCCACGAATTCATCCATTGAATAAGCACTCATCATTATTACCCCTGTTTCTGGATTCATCTCTTTGATCCATTCCAGGGTCTTAATACCATCCATTCTGGGCATCTTTACATCGAGAAGTATGATATCAAAATTTGTCTTGGGAACCATACTTAACGCTTCATATCCATCACCTGCGGTTACTACTCGATATCCTTTATTAATCAGGATATCTTTCAAAGTTTCCCTGTCTTCCAGCAGGTCATCCACAACCATAATTAGGGTCTTTCGTAAAGCTCCCTCAATGGTGTGGAAAAGCTTCTTCATGTCAAAGGGTTTGTAGATAACTGCGTAAGCTCCTTCCTCAATTGCCTGCCGCAACAGTTCCTCTACTGAATACCCGGTCATCATTATCACTACCGCAGAAGGACAAATCTTCTTTATTTCCCTGAATGTTTCTAAGCCATTCATTCCCGGCATTTTAACATCCATAAGAATAATATCGAAGAACTTCTTCTTTGCAAATTCTATAGCCTTATACCCATCCTCAGCCAGTGTAACCACATAACCTCTATCTTCAAAGATATCATCCAGAGTTCTCAAAGTTTCCACCTCATCATCCACAATTAACAGATTAACCTTGTTAGGCATTTTTTCTCCTCCCTATCTTTCCGTATTGGCTTGTAGGGGACGGACTCTGTGCCGTCCCACTGGGTGGCCACCCCGATGCATCGGGACCACCCCTACAAGGCGACCACAGAGTGTCGCCCCTACGTTCCATTGACTTCGATTCTATTTCCTCCTTGACTTTTTGCTTTATACATTGTTTCATCAGCATGTTTTATTAGGGTATCGAGCTCGCTTTCCAGGTCGTATTGAGCGACACCTATACTTAGGGTGGTCTCATCGAATTTAGATTTCTCAAAAGATTTTCTAATTCTCTCAGCTACTATTGTTGCATCTTTTTTGGATGTTTCTGGCAGAATCACAGTAAATTCATCTCCCCCATAGCGAAATCCCCAATCAACTTCCCGGATTTCCTCGGAAATTATTCTTCCCACTCGTTCCAGCACTCTATTTCCCGCCAGATGACCGCGAGTATCGTTATAAGATTTGAAATGGTCCACATCGAACATCAATAAAGAAAGGGGAAGCTTGTAGCGTTTAGCCCTGGCTGTCATCTCGGAAAGTTTTTCGTAAAAATGTCTGCGATTATATATTCCTGTTAGATCATCAGTAATCGAGAGTTCCTCTAATCTCCTGTTTGCCCTTCTCAACTTGTTTTCCGCTTCCATCTTATCCCAAGCAAGTCTTTGCTCTCGCAGGGCACTCTTTATTGTCCACTTAAGCTGTCCAGGGTCACGTCCTGCACCCTTGACCACGAAACCATAAATCTCTTCTCTCATTTCAATAGCCTTCACGGCTGTTTCCAAAGAAGCATGTCCCGTAACCAGTATCATGTAACTGTTCTTATCTATTGCCTTGATTTTCTTAGCCAATTCCAAACCAGTGATATCGGCCAGTTTGAAATCTACCAGAACTACATTGAAGAACTTCTTCTTAACTTCCTCAATTGAAGCCATTCCCGTTTCCACCTTGGAAACTTTATAACCCTCGTCCTCGAGTATATCAGCTACTGTCTCTCTATAATTTGCATCGTCATCCACTATTAATATCTCCACTTGTTCTTCTCTTCTGAATTTTTTACCCAAGTCGCGAACTTTCTGAATAGCTTCTAACATTTTTTCCACATCGATTGGCTTAAACAAGCAGGTGTAGGCTCCCTTTCTAAGGGAATCTTCTACGAATTCCTCCATAGAATAGCCAGTCATCATTATTATTCCTGCATCGGGTCTAAATTCTTTAATCCTCTCCATGGTCTCGATGCCATCCATCTTAGGCATCTTTATATCTAAGAGAATTACATCGAAATTACCCTTTTCCGCAAACCCCACCGCCTCGTATCCGTCCTTCGCCAGGACGGTCCTGTATCCCTTCCCAGCCAATATATCCCTTAAAGTATCCCGATCTTCTATTCTGTCATCTACTATTAGAATTATAGGTTTCTTTAAAGCTTCCTCAACAATTTTTATGACTTTCTTAACATTAAACGGTTTATAAATAACAGTATAGGCACCTTCTTCTATAGATTTCTTTACTAATTTCTCTTTGCTGTCTCCGGTCATCATTATCACTGCAGCAGTGGGGATAATTCTCTTTACCTCTTTATAAGTCTCCAAGCCATCTATTCCTGGCATTCTTATGTCCATAAGAACAACGTCAAAATATCTCCTGCTTACTAACTTAATCGCTCTCTGTCCATTATCTACCATAGCCACATTATATCCCCTGTCCTGAAAGATATCGCCTATTGTTTCCAATATGCTTATGTCATCATCCACAATCAACAGATTGACATTTCTATCCATTCCTCTCCTCCTTCTTAAGTGGTTGGGCACCGTTTACGGTGCCGTCTGGTTGGGCACTCTTCAGAGTGCCGAATTCGTCACCCTAAAGGGCGACCCACCAATTTTCATTTAGCCAGTGGTAAACTAACAATGAAAGTAGTTCCTTCCCCTACCCGGCTTCTCACCTTAATTTTTCCTTTGTGTCTCTCCAGAATTCTCTGGACTGCTGCCAGTCCCAGCCCGGTACCTTTGGTTTTAGTACTGAAGAAAGGAGTAAACAATTTCTTCATATTCTCAGGCGAGATTCCACAACCCGTATCAGTAACCTCCACCTGGGCCATCTCCTCTTCAATATAACTGCGAATCTTGAGTGTCCCTCCTTCTGGCATAGCCTGCCAGGCATTGTTAATGAGGTTTATGAACACCTGGCGAATCTCATCCGGGTTTATGAGGGCAGGAGGAAGCTCTAAAGAGAGATCTATTTCCACCTTCACTGTGTCGGGAATGGATACAGCCGATAAGGAATCCTCGATTATCTTATTGAGATCTAACGGTTGCGCCATCGGCGGCCGGGTCCGGGAGAAGCCCAATAGGTCACTAACAATTTTGTTAGAGGCAGCAACCTCCTTCTCGATTATTCCAATATGTTTTTGAATCTTGGGATCCAGTTCTTTTCCTGAAGACATTTCAAACTTTGTTTTGATATAGTAGATAGCATTGTTTATCACGCCCAGTGGATTGCGAATTTCGTGCCCCACTACCGAAGCCATCTGGCCCACCGCAGCCAGTTTTTCGCGAAGAACCAACTGCTCCTGAAACTCTTTCAATTTCTTAACCATAAAATTGAACGTATTTGCCAGAGTAAAAATTTCGTCACGCGTGTTAACCTTTACCTCGGAACTAAAATCACCTTCTCCTAATCTCTGTGCCCCGGCTATCAAGTCCAGAATCGGCCGGCTCAAACTTTTTGCCAAAAAGAAAGCTATGAACACCGAACCCAAAATGCTAAGTAATATCCACAAGACGGCATTGGCTTTCATACGGGCTATGGAACTATATGCTTCTTCCTTACTTTGCTGCATAATTACTCCCCAATCCAGACTTTCTGCCCAGGCATACGCTCCTACCATTCCCATCCCCTTATCATCACTAAATCCTTCACTTGAGACATCCACCCCCGCTGGTTTGCGAAATTCAGCTAAAGCCTGTCTGACAATAGGGAGTGCCGTCACCTTCTCAAAATTTTTTGCCCTTTCCAACTCCGGGTGAAAAATCGTTCTGCCCTCGCTATCTATCAAAAAAGCGAATCCCGTCTTTCCAATCCTGATCCCTTCGATCTTCCGCCAGAGATTACTTAGAGCCACTGTAACAAAAACGTATTCATACTCAGCCTCAAGAGGATAAACCACATTTATTCTTGGTAAGTCGCCCTGATAATAGATATTTCCCAGCTGAGGAATCCCTGTCTTCTTGGCTTCAAGAAAAGCCTGATCCTTGCTTCTACTGATTAGCCTGGAAGACCCTTGTGCAAAACTCGGATTGTGCACTTTAATCACCTCATCGCCCTTTCCATCCAGCATGGAGATGAGAATGAAATCCTCGTGACGGGAAACAACAGAAAGCAGGACCTTCATCTTCTCCTGCCAGGACATCTTGGGAAATTTTTCAAAGGCGAGAACAAAAGCCAAATCTAAATTCAATCCCGAGACGTAGCTATCAATATCTTCTGCTATCGCTTCCGCCAGTTTGGTGTGCGTCTCCAGAACTGAGACTTCCAGAGCTTCACGATTAATATTAATCATTCTAATTCCCTGAATAAGTAAAGGCACAACTACCAGAAGTATCATAATTAAGGCAAACTTGTGAAACAATCTGACCTTTTTTATCATCTACATCCTCCCTTTCGCTATTTGAAATCGTGTCTACAAAATTCCAACAAACGTCATTGCGAGCCCCGATTGAAAATCGGGAAAACGAGCGTGGTCCCGATGAATCGGGACTTCACTTCGTTCGCAATGACACTTTGTGTCACTTGAGGGAAACTATATCAATTTCTATCCTGCGATTAAATGCGCGATGCTCCTCTGTGTCGTTAGGATAGATTGGTCTATACTCTCCGTAACCTATTGCCGAAAGCCTTCCGGGATCAACTCCCTGTCCAATAAAATACCGAATCACGCTGAAAGCTCTGGCTGCTGAAAGTTCCCAGTTGGAACGGAATTCCCCACTCATAATCGGTCTATCATCTGTATGGCCTCCAACCACTACTTCATTGGGCATATCTTTAATTACTCTGGCCACTGCGCTCAACACAGAAATTATTTCCGGTTTAAGCTCAGCCTTTCCCAAATCGAAAATGATAGGACTCTGAAATATTACTTTTATTCCTTCCTTATCTATTATTACATTAGCAAACTTCTTTAAGCGTTTCTCATCAATAAGCCCATCCATCTCCTCTGCCACTTCTCTCTCCCTTGCCTTGCGAATTACTCTCTCCATGTACTCCTTATCTACCTCACCGCCTACATCTTTCTGAAGCGACTGGACTATTGTTTCAAACCTTTCTCCACTTACCACAAAGGAGAAAGCATATAGAACGAGGAAGAAAATCATCAAAATGGTCATCAGATTGCCGAAAGGGACAACCCACAACGAAGTCTGTGACGTAAAATCCTCTTCCATTTCCATTAAATGTCTCTCTTTATCTGCCATAATTCTTTTCCACCTTCGTCACCCTAAAGGGCGACCCACCAAAACCGGTCGGGCACTATTTATGGTGCCGTTTGGTCGGGCACCATTCATGGTGCCATTTGGTCGGGCACTCTTCAGAGTGCCGTTTTCGTTATGGAATACGGACAATGTTAATTTCTATCCTGCGATTCATAGCCCGATTCTCTTCAGTATCATTGGGATAAAGTGGCCTGTATTCACCATAGCCCACTGCCGATAGCCTGTCGGGCGGTATATTCTCCTCTTCAATAAAGTATCTAATTACACTGAAGGCGCGAGCAGTTGAGAGCTCCCAGTTAGAGCGGAATTTGTCCCCAATTATTGGCCTGTCATCAGTGTGTCCCTCTACCAGAACAGCATTGGGTATATCTTCAAGAAGCCTTGCTACCTGACGAAGAACCGCAATGGCAGAAGGCTTCAATTCACTTTCACCCAAATCGAAGAGAACGGGATTAGCCAACATTATCTTAACCCTCTGTTCACTCACCTTTACAGTGGCGAAACCACTAAGCCTTCTTTCCTCTACATAATTTAACATTTTTTTGATAGCATCTTCTTCTTTCTTTACAAATGTCTCTTCTCCCCTGCTAAATTCTGCACGTATGGATTTATAGATTGTCTTTTGAAGGTCGGTAGCCATCCTGCTGGTTCCAAATAACATCAGAAAGAAGAGCATCAAATTGGTCATTAAATCGGAATAGATGGTCAGCCAGATGGGACTTTTCCCTCTCTGTCTCACTGTTCTTTCTTCTCCTTTTAGATCCATTTTATTGAACCCGCCCCCTTCTAAACTCTCCTGCGAAACCTGTAAGCAAGAAACGCCTGCAGTTTCCTCTCCACAATTAGAGGAATCTCGCCCTTTTGAATGGAAATAATTCCCTCAATAATCACTTCTTTAATCAACAACTCTTCCTCGCTGTGGGCATTTAATTTCCCGGCTATGGGAAGGAAAATGAAGTTTGTTCCGAAAATCCCATAGAAAGTTGTAGTTACAGCAATCGCCATGGAGGCAGCCATAGTTTTGGGATCAGCTAAATTCCTCAGCACCTGGACAACTCCGATGAGCGTCCCCAAAAGTCCGAATATCGGAGCATAAGTTCCCATTGTGCGGAAAATGCCGCTAACCTGCTGATGCCTCCTCCTGGTAAAGACTATCTCCTTCTCCAGGTTCTCCCGAATCATCTCAGGGTCGAGATTATCAATTACCATCTGAATCCCATCAACGAGAAAGTTATCCCTTAAATTATGGATTTCGTTTGCCAAAAACCCAATCCCTCCCCTTCTTGCCACTTCAGCCAACCTGACCAGAGCAGTAATCGCCTCAGGTGCACTATATCTTTGCGAAGGAAATAGCACCAGTTTCAATGCCCGGGGACCCTGTCTAATGATTCTGAAAGGATAAGTAATCAAAGTAGAAGCAAATGTGCCTCCAAAAACCAGAATAGCTGCGCTCAAATTGAACAGAAGTGACGTAATTTGACCTCGCGCCATAACATAATAAACTGCTCCACATCCCATAACAAGTCCAAGAATAGTCATTAAGTCCATACTTGCACCTCCATGAATCAAATCTTTCTATCTCGAGTGCCATTCGGTCGGGCACTCTTCAGAGTGCCGTCATCGTCACCCTAAAGGGCGACCGACCA
>CAYOFG010000042.1:8186-12760 GCA_964403285.1 uncultured Clostridia bacterium
TCGTGTCGAAGGTATTCCAGCCGTTCTCTTTTTTGCTACTGAACGCTGATACCACCAGAAACCGGCTATTAGCATTGCTGTAATTACTGCCACTGCTATCCAGACATTCTTCGTCTTAAGTTTTTCAGCTACCAAGGGATTCGCGGAAGGAGCAGCGGGAGCTGGTGAGCGTCCTCCCTCGGGAGGACCAGCTGTTCGCGGTCCAACCGTCCCTGCTTTTTCTATTACACCAGGCTCACCAGAATTATTAGCTTCGCTGAGAGCTTCGAATGTAATCCTCTCTTCCCTCCGCAATCCTCGTACTACTCCCACAATTTTGCGCTGGGCCTCTTCTGTCCTCTGTTTTCCCGCAGGCTTGCCCAGCTCCATTTCCTGCCTGAGCATCGCCTGAGCACCCTCAGAAAGTTTACTCATAAACTTAGATTTAAACTCTTCAGGGCTTCCCCTCAAGGCTAATGAAACTGTTCCCAAGTCTATCGACCTTAAAACCGTTTGAAAGCTTAAGTTATCGAAATTGGCAATGTCTTCGAATGTGACTATCTGCTTCCTGACCTTTTCTGCTAATTCCGGCTCCTTCTCCTTTAAAGACTGTAGAATTTCCTCCCTGGTAGTCTTATCTGCTTCATCGACTATCTGGACTAACTGCTCCGTCCCCCCAACGATGTAATCAATCCTTCCCTTAATATCCGCTTCCATTGTATCCACCACTTCCGGGGGCAATCCTCTTACCCTGGCAAGCTTCTCTGTAACTGTGCCTTTGAGGCCGCGAGTAAGGGAAGCCATTACCTGAGTAGCTTCCCTGGGTCTCAAGTAGCAGACAACCACAGAAATGGTCTCAGCTGATTCATCTTTTAACAAGTAGAGCAGATGTTTTATATTTTCCTGATTGACGAAGTCGAAAGGACGATGAGGCTTTTCTTCTTTTTTCTCATCAATTTTTTCTTCTGCTCTCTTAGGTGCGCCCAGCTCAATGGTAGCAGCCGGACCAATAACTTGAGCAGGTTGAACAACCGGACCCTGCCTTGGCCTGGCTGATTGGAAGACTCTGGCAAGTCCTCTGAGAAAAATTCTGATGGGAAAAATAAGAACAAGAAGAATGACTACAGCAAATACTGCCCAATATAATGGATTAACCTTTATGGTAGACCAGACAATGTGGGATGGCTCACTGAAACGCTGTTTCTTTATTATCAGTTG
Source organism: uncultured Clostridia bacterium (assembly GCA_964403285.1). Classification (GTDB taxonomy): domain Bacteria; phylum UBA6262; class WVXT01; order WVXT01; family WVXT01; genus WVXT01. The sequence continues at coordinate 9,384 of CAYOFG010000042.1, forward strand.
ATCTCCCCGGGCCACATCCAGACCCAGTATCTCAGTAGCTACACCCCTCACTGTTTCTATCAACGTGTCTTTTATTTTCTCGTCAAGAATAATGGTTACTACCACTCTTCTCACAAAAGATTTTGGAAGCACTACTACCTTTTCATATTCTCTTTTCATTTCCCCACCAGGAAGTAATGTCTCCGGCCCGAGAGTCTTCTCTTCCCCTAACTTCTCTCTCACCGGAACTCCTGGAAGAACAAATCTCTTCTCCTTCAGGGGTGACTCCCCTGGCTTCTTCTCCTGAACCCAGGTTTCTCTCGACACTTCTGTAGATTCAGTTTCCGGCTCTACATTAACGATTACTATGAACCTATCTGTGCCCAGTATCTTTTCTAATAGCCCTTTGAGCCTGTCCTCAAAACTTCTCTCTAAAGCTATTTTCTGCTCAATGACGGAAGCGAAGTCACCTGCAAAGGCACCAGCAGTAATCAAAATTACCAGAATAAGTGGAATCCAGAAGCACTTTTTTAGAATTAACCTTTTCATTTTTTACCCCCTTAACTGACGAAAACCGCAACTTGTAGTGTAGCCCTTCATGGGCGTAATCTTTGTGTATCCTTTATGGGCGTCCCGATTTATCGGGACGGGCATAAAACCCTACACTACCTACTTGTTAAGCAGTTTACTTCCTGCTTTATTATAGTATAAATTACCAAAATTGTCATTGCCAAAATCGCGAAACAAGTTTCGCTACTCCCAAGGACGCTGGAGTAGCAGAGCTTGCTCTGCGTTAACGCGAAACAGGTTTCGCTACTCCATCTATCACTTCTTTGCTTTCTCCCTTGCTTCTTCAATCAATCGCTGCGCCTGTAAATGGATTGGCTCAAGCCTCAACACTTTCTCAAACTCAGCTATGGCTTTTTCATACTCACCTTTTTCAAAAAATGCAAGTCCAGCGTTATAATACTCATCCATCATCTTCTTTCTTCCTTCCTGAGCAGTAAGCCATATTTTTTCCTCTATCCTTTTCATTAAATCACCAGATTGTTTGTGTTGCGGTTCCAGCTTCAGTACTTCTTCTAACTCAGTCATCGCCTCTTCCCACCGACGTTTTTTGTAATATGCCACCGCCTTGTTGTAATGTTTTCCCATTCCTTTTATCTTTTTTTCTTTGGCTTTAGCAATTCTCTCTTTCGCTTCTTCTATTAGTTCCTTCAATTCCACATCATCGGTGCGTACTTTAACCACTTCTTCCCATTTGGCGATGGCTCCATTATAGTCGGCCTTCTTGTAATCGCTGAGCGCTTCCGAGAATTTCTGTTCCATCTTCTCCCTTGTTGATATTACCTCTTCCTCAGAGGGGACTTTTACTTTGGGAGGAAGAACCGGCTGGGGAACCTTGGTTTCTTTCTCTTCTTTTTCAGCTTTTACTTTCTTTTTCTCTCTTTCTTTTTTGAGTTCTCCCAGTTCCCTTTCCAAACCGGAAACATTCATTCCCGAAGGCTTAAAATTATCTATGATCGACTGGAGGAGTTCTATCTTGCCATCCATATCGAGATTCTTCTCCACTCGGCGATAATACTCCAGCGATTTCTCGAACTCTTTTTTCATCTCTTCTATCCTGGAGGGCGTTTTCGGCTTCTTCGGTGCAGCGATCCCTTCCTTGCTCAAAGACTCGAGCACTTCCTTATTCTCGGGCTCTATCTCCAGGACCCTCAGCCAGAGTTCCTTAGCCTTCTCTTTCTGCCCGATAACGTAGTAGGCTGAGCCTAACCTCGAAAGAGCCAGTGTATTATTAGGTTCGAGCTCAAGGACTTCCTGGCATTCGACAATTGCCAGGTCGCTTCTATCTTCATAGAGATAGTTAAGCGCCCGATACATCTTCTGCTCCACAAGTGTCATTCCTTCACTTATCTTCTCCTGCTCAGCTATCGCTGGATACTCTCTCTTCAGTATGTTTAATAATCTTGGTATCTCCTTACTCTTAGGAGCATGCTCAAAAGCATACTGGAGTGTACTTATCGCCTTCTTGGGTTTGTCCTCAATGTAGTAACTTACACCAGTTCTGATAAGCTCGGCTTCTTTTGCCAAACCTGTCTCTTTGGGGATTACGTCCGCGATTGAAGAGACTTTCTTAAATAGGTTCTGGATTTCGGGCCTCTCGGGATCCAGTTCCACGGCGAATCTCAATTTCCCGAGCGCTTCACTGTACAATCCATTCCTGTAAATTTCTATTGCTTCCTTATAGTAATCTCTGGCAAGTTCTATTTTTCTTTGTTCCTCTATCACCTTAGCTTCCTTCTCTTTAATTTTTGCCAGTTCCTCTTGGGCTGCCCTTTCCGCCGCAATCTCTGCCAATCTTTCCTCTCTTGCTCTCTTCTTCTCTTCTTTTTCAGGTGCAAAACGGAGAGTTAAAGATATGCGGTGGGAACCATAAGTATCCCTTATTCCAGAAAGCGGATAGAGAAATGCGTAATCGAACTGGAATAGGTATTTAGTGTAACTTGCGCCCAGGGCAAGGTTACTGAAGCTTCTACTTCCCACACCAAGACCAGCCCTCGCTCCAAAAGTCCGGTTCAAGAACCATTTCTCCACACCGCTATAAACGTTAACGTCGCCGTTTCTAAATGTTGTGTCGAAGGCAAAGGTTAAAAAGTCACTATTGTATAAAAAGCCGGATTTCACTCCCATAGGAACCTTACTCTTATTGTCTTTTAAGTCCATGTGGGGTTGATTAATATCTATGAGGGAAAGACCGACGGAGTACTCCCTGTTGAATTTATATAGAAGTCCCAGGTCGCTGCTGAATCCTGTCTTGGAATATCCCTCGCTGAACACCGGGTCTCGTTCACCAGTAACACCAGGGCCGCCATCAATGAGAGCATTCTCAGTGTAACGGTCCTTGCCATATTTCTTACTTAGCAGCTTCAAATTTAGCCCTGCCAGAAGTCTCTTGTTAAGCCTGTTCCCGTAAGAGAGAATAAAACTATTCTCTCGGTAGAGACCCTGCAAGCCAAAATTCACCCACCCCGCGCCTAACGTACCCCAGTGATATAAGGGATGGGCATAGCCAATGAATCCACTACCCAGATTACTACCATCATCTAAACCCCAGTACAATTTCCCATAGCCACTGGTAAACTGGCACTCGTCCAGTTGAGCCAAGCCAGCTGGATTATAATAGATGGCATTAACATCATCAGCCAGAGCAGTGTAGGCGTTTCCCATTCCGATGGGACGGGCCCCCACACCTAAATCCTCAAAGTCAGCCCAACAAGTCCCCTGGACACATACCAGAATAGAGCCCACCAGAATTATCCCCGTAATCATTTTAATCAATTTATTCATTTTCTATCTCCTCTCAATATACTTATTTTTATCTCTTCTTTCAAATG
>CAYOFG010000043.1:0-4235 GCA_964403285.1 uncultured Clostridia bacterium
GCTTAGACATATGTTTTTCGGATTTCCTCAATAAAATTACCTACTTTTAGTTTGACTTCATCCCATAAAGAGGATGAATTATACATAGCTTGATCTTCAGATGACAAATAAGAAATCACTGTATCCCGAAATTGCTCAAAACTCATCTGAAACACATTTTCATAGGCTTTTGTCAATTTAGCACTATTTATTTTAATTTCTTCTGTTTTGTGAGGGACATATTGAGAACTCAAAGTATACAAATCAAAAATGTCTCTTGCTTGGATTACAACCCTTGTAGAAAGAGCTTCTATCTTTTGAATTATTGTAGATTGGATATCATAATGGGAAACTATCAGAGGAGGCAATTTGTATGACCGTAAAATGGAAACTGATACAGGCTCGGCAACACTATTTCCTTTAAATCCCCTGCGCGAAAATTCAACCTTAGTAAAAAGGTCCTCATTTCCAGAAGTAATTAAATGAATTTTAAATCTTTGTGTTGTCGGGGTTTGTTTTGCTTTCTTAATGTCAGGGGAAATAACTCTTTCAATTCCAAATGATTTAAGGCTATCTTGAAAAGATACAGATTGTAGTATCTTCATAACCACATCGCGTAACTCCTCTACTTTTATGGTATGAATATCTAAATCCATATCTTCTGAGTAACGAAAACTGTTAAAGAAAAAACGCAAATTTACCCCTCCTTTAAGGGCGTAATAATTTGTTCTAACCCTCTTGCCAAACCACCTTAAAAATTCCAGATGAAAGACTTCTATTAATTGTAAAGGGGTATACATTTTTTTCTCATTATGTATTATACTTTAGTTATAACTAAATTGCAATACATTATTTAACCAATATGGCCTATTATTCTTAGCCACGGGGTCTTGCTTCAATGTTTAAATTCCTTCTTATTTTGTGTTCACAGCAACCGTTATTTTGTCAAATAGTTATGATTTGACTGAATAGTTCTTCCGGTTAAAAAGTAGCCTATCCCTTTTTTGCTGTCCAGCGTTCACTTTTTGAACATTATATTCCATTACCGCTATTTTGTCAAGTGAAAAAGGGGACAGGAATCAAAAAGTAGCCTGTCCCCTTTTTCGGAGTTTCCAGACTAAAAAGAAGGCTTGAAAAATGATTCTTTTTGAAATTTTGGAGGTGCCACGAGTGCGGTCAATAAATGTGATGGGAACTTCTTTGATGGAAAATCTCTTTTTCCACAATCTATATTTAATTTCTATTTGGAATGCGTATCCATCAGAAATAATTGTATCCAGGTCTATCTTTTCCAGAGCTTCCTTCCTATAACAGTTAAATCCGCCTGTAGAATCGAAAATCGGAAGCCCGGTTACCATCCTAACATAAATATTGGCTCCTCGACTGAGGATGAGCCTATGGAGAGGCCAATTCTTAATTCTGCCATCTTTGATATATCGGGAGCCAATTACGAAATCATATTGTTTTGCTTTTTCCAAAAGGTCGATTAGATATTTTGGCTGATGGGAGAAGTCAGCATCCATCGTAAATATGAAGTCGTAATTATTTTTGAGAGCATACTTGAATCCAACAATGTAAGCTCTTCCCAGACCAAGTTTACACTGGCGATGGATTACAAATATTTCTGAATACTTCTGTGCTAACCCATCAGCTATCCTCCCTGTTCCGTCGGGAGAATTATCGTCAATGATTAACACATGAAAGTCTTTATTTAATTTACGTATTTCTTCTATCAGTCTTTCAATATTTTCCTTTTCATTATAGGTGGGGATTATGATTATTGATTTCATTCATAATGCAGAGCTTCGCTCTGCTGCTACATACAAACTGCGGGTTCGATGAATTGAACCCCTACGGTTTCTTTTTGAAATATTCTATGGTTTTCTGGAGGCCTTCTTCCAGGGGAACTCTGGGAGACCAGTTCAACAGTTTTTTCGCTCTGGTTATATCTGGTTGCCTGATTTTGGGGTCATCTACAGGAAGGGGCTTATGAATTATTTTGCTTTTACTCTTTGCTAACTTTAAGATGAGTTTAGCAAAATCATTAATGGACATTTCTTGAGGATTACCCAAGTTAATCGGCTCATTGATATTGGAAAGGAGAAGCTTATAGATGCCTTGAATCATATCCGAAACGTAACAGAAACTCCTGGTTTGAGTGCCGTCCCCAAAAATAGTAAGAGGTTCCCCTTCCAAAGCCTGGTTAATAAATGTGGGAACGACACGGCCATCCTTTTTTCTCATCCTCGCACCATAAGTATTGAAGATTCTGGCAATCTTTGTGTCAATTTTGTGATAGTAGTGGTAAGCCATAACCATCGCTTCTGCAAAACGTTTAGCCTCGTCGTATACGCCTCGAGGACCAACGGAATTAACATTGCCCCAATAATCTTCTTTCTGGGGACTAACCAGAGGGTCTCCATAGACCTCAGATGAAGAGGCTAACAAAAATTTTGCTTTCTTCTCCTTTGCCAGTCCAAGCGCTTTGTGTGTACCCAGGGAGCCTACCTTCAAGGTCTGGATGGGCAGTTCTCGATAATCTATGGGGCTGGCAGGAGAGGCAAAATGTAGTATTGCATCGAGATTGCCTTCGATGAAGATATAATTTGTTACGTCGTGGTGGATAAACTTGAACTTCTCATTTCCCATAAGATGGGTGATGTTATCAGTATTTCCAGTTATTAAGTTATCTATACAAATTACGTTATGTCCCTCATTTATTAAGAAATCACATAAGTGTGAGCCTAAAAATCCGGCGCCACCTGTTACCACTATTCTCATTTCCCCTCCTTGTTAAATAGGGACAGCGCCCATTTTTCACAAATTCCAAATTACGGGCATAAAGCCCTACACTACCAAAACCATTACGGGCATAAAGCCCTACACTACAGCGTTAACGGCCGATGCTTTTATAGATAAAGCCCAGAGATTTCATCTTTTCAGGCTCGAAGATATTCCTTCCATCAACTATGATGGGAGCTTTCATTAACCTCTTAATCTTCTTAAGGTCGATTCTTTTAAACTCTTCCCATTCGGTGAGAATTACCAGGGCATCACATCCATTTGCAGTCTCGTATGAGTCTTTACAATAGGTAACTTCTTTCAGGATTCCCCGGGCAACTGGTATTGCCACAGGATCGTAAGCTTTAATTTTTGCCTCTTCTCGCTGGAGCATCTGGATTATCTCAATTGAAGGAGCATTACGCATGTCGTCGGTATTGGGCTTGAAGGCGAGCCCCAAAATACCGATTGTCTTATCTTTTATATTCCATACTGCATCCCTGACTTTGCTTACCAGAAGCTCTCTCTGCTGGCGGTTTATCTTTTCCACCACCTTAAGGAGCTCAAAATCGTAACCTAACTTTTGTGTAATTCCTACAAATGCCTGCAAATCTTTAGGTAAACAGGCTCCACCAAAACCGACTCCGGCATTGAGAAAGTCACGCCCAATCCTTTTGTCGCAACCTATTCCCTCAGCAACTTTCTTTATATCAGCACCTGCCTTCTCACAAACATTGGCAATAGAGTTTATATAGGAAATCTTCATTGCTAAGAATGAATTGGAGGCATGCTTGATTATCTCTGCACTCTCAATATCTGTAACGATGATTGGGGCATCGAGGGACTGGTACAGTTCTTTCATAATTCTTTCCGCTTTTTTAGATCCTACTCCCAGGACTATGCGGTCAGGATGCATAGTGTCATAAACTGCCGAGCCTTCACGCAGGAATTCGGGATTGGAAACAATGTCAAAATTAGTATCCTTTTTATTATTCAACTTTACCGTGCGGGAAATCCACTTTCCTGTCTCTACTGGCACTGTGCTTTTTTCCACTATTATCTTATAGCCCTTCATAGTTTGAGCTACTTCTCGTGAGACAGCTTCAACATAACAGAGATCTGCTTCTCCATCCGGTTTGGGAGGAGTGTTAACGGCAATAAAGATAATTTCTGACTTGTCAACTCCTTCCTCGATACTCGTGGTAAAAGAAAGCCTGCCAGCACGGACATTTTTCTTTACCAATTCCTCCAGGCCCGGTTCGTATATAGGCATCTCTCCCTTGTTTAAAGCGGCTATTTTCTCAACATTATTGTCCACGCAGATTACCCTATTTCCCAATTCTGCCAGGCAGGCACCGGTGACCAATCCCACATGGCCAGTGCCAATTATGCTCACTTTTTTTCCTTTTCTTTTTTTCTTAATTTTTTTGGTTATTTTAACCATCTTATTTTCTCCTTTATTTACAAAACGCTCC
>CAYOFG010000043.1:4335-8987 GCA_964403285.1 uncultured Clostridia bacterium
ATTTCTTTTAGATAATCTTTTAAAGCTTCCTTCCAGTGCCTCAGCGATTTCCAGCCCTGGAGTTTCCGTACACTATTTTCCAGAACGGAAAACTTTGGTCTCTTTGCCGGTCTATTTAACTCTTCGGAAGTAATTGGTTTCAAAAGCACGTCCGAGTCCTGAAGAATCTCTCCTGCAAATTCATACCAGGAACATTGTCCACTATTTGTAATATGCCAGATTCCATATAGGTTTGCCCTGGTGATGGAATCCTTACCCTCTCGTCCTATAAGTTGGGCAATGGCTTGGGCGAGGTCTTTTGTGTAAGTTGGTGAACCTATTTGGTCATTTACTACTTCTATCTCTTTTTTTTGTTTCGTTAAATTTAATATTGTAGTTACGAAATTTTTTCCGTTTTTTCCAAAAAGCCATGAACTGCGAACTATATAAAATCTGTTTAAAAGAGAGTCAATATACATCTCACCCCAATACTTAGACTTACCATAGATGCTCTGAGGGTTTGGTCTATCAAACTCTAAATATGGCTCGCCCTTCTCCCCATCAAAGACAAAATCTGTGCTGATGTATAGTAGCTCGGTATCGAATCTCTGGCAGGCGAGAGCAATATTGCGTGTCCCTAAAGCGTTGACTCTAAACGCCAAATCCATATTTGTTTCAGCACCATCTACATCAGTATAGGCAGCAGTATGAATAACTATATCCGGGTTTATCCTGGTGATTTCTCTGTAAGTTTTTGCACTGTCGGTTATGTCAAGGATAAGAGTCGAAAACTGGGAACTCAGTGACGAAGGAAATTTTTGGACATCTAAAAGGTATAATTCCTGACCCTCAGAAAGCACTTCCACTAAATCACTTCCCAGCATCCCGCAAGCGCCGGTAATAAGAATACGCATATTAACTCCAATGATAATTATGTTACTTGCTACTTTTCCTTATCTTTTATCTTCTTCCACCACCACTGGTTGTCCCGGTACCATTTCACTGTCTCTTTCAGGGCCCTCTCAAAATCGAAACGGGGAGTCCAACCCAGTTCCCTTTCGATTTTTGAGCAATTGAGAGAATATCTTCTATCGTGACCTGGTCTATCTTTTACAGGCTGAATTAGACTTTCCGGTTTTCCCAGTATGTTCAACACCATCCTGGTCAGGTCAATATTTTTTAATTCATTGCCACCGCCGATATTATAGATTTCTCCTTCTTTACCTTTATGTAGAACCAAATCGATTGCCTCACAATTGTCGACAACATAGAGCCAATCTCTCACATTCATTCCATCGCCATAAAGGGGAAGGTGCTTATTTTCCAGGGCATTTGTTATAAATAGCGGAATTATCTTTTCGGGATACTGGTAAGAACCAAAATTGTTGGAGCTACGAACCACAATGACTGGTAAATTAAAGGTGACCCAATATGAATATACCAGCATATCAGCTGCAGCTTTGGATGCAGCATATGGACTACTCGGGCTCAAAGAATCCGTCTCTTTAAATGAGCCCTTCCCAATTGAACCATAAACTTCATCGGTATTCCCGCAAAAATCAAATCTACCATTCCTCTCAACCAAAAAGTTCTTATTATCTTTTACCTTCAAACACCAAATATCTCCGTTATAATTGACCATTCTGTTCCTATGGCGACTAATTGACTTAATAGTATTAGCAATAAAGACATAATATATGTCACCTTCTATTTTTCTTCCATTTATAAAAGATTTTTTATGGGTCTTATGGACGCTTGGTTTAAGATTCAATTTTATGCAAAGTTGACAAATATCAAAGGCTAATTTCTCCGAAACCGTATGATATATCTTACCCCGACTTCCATCCGAATCCATCAAACCTTCTAATAAATAGTTTAAATATTCTGGTGAATAGTCCAACGCCCATTGTGGAATGTGTTTGTTGTGTGCTCCTTGTCCGCACTGAGCAAACAATTCCATAAATATTTTCGAAGTAAAATATAAATGCGTGCCCGCTTTCCCCTTGTGGCAATGATATTTTACACCCAAAATATTCAGCGCTTTTTCTAGCCTTTTACGACATTTATCATTTTCTGGAATATCAAAAAATATTCTGTAACTGTGCCATGTAGATATATGGTTACCCAGTTTTCCTATTTTTTTAAACCTACCACTTTGTCTATCTCTCGATTTATTAAGAAGTTCTTTTCTTGCTAAACCTGTTTTTGTCTCCATTTGCTTTTCTTGATAAGCAATAAATCCATCGCCAATGAAAATACCCAAAACATACATTAAATCTTTTGTTTTGACCCGACCATGACCGTTTATCTCAAAATCTTCTTCTCTTTTGCCTACCCAATGGCCTTCTGGCATAAAAAAAATACTTCTTTTTGAAGCCTTTTCAGCTGTTTCAATAAGCAATTTCTTTTTATTTGTACTGAGAATAAACATATTATGATTTGGAGTTACAAGTAAATCGATTCGTTTATTATTAAAATGAACCATATCTCCCTTATGATGTTGAATAATAATTTTCTCGATAGGTTTAACTTCTATTTCTTGAGTTGTAGGATTTAATGAAAAAACATGGTCTCCTTCCTTCAATTCTTTATATGATTTTAATCCCCCTGTTGTTAATGCTCTTGTTTTCTCATCATAACAACTAATCTGAATAAATCTATCAAGATTATATTTCTTTGCTGCTTCCAGGAGGTTATGTGTCCCATCTATGTTAGTGCTCATAAAATCTAAAGCGTCAATTATTGACCTGTCCACGTGTGATTGAGCGGCAAAGTTTACTATTGCCTTAACATCTTTTGACAACTCATTAACGATTTTTCTGTCGCAAATATCTCCTTTAACGAAGGTATAATTGGAGTTACTCTCTATGTCTTTCAGATTATCTAAATTGCCTGCATAGGTGAGTTTATCTAAATTGATAATTTCATTCTGGGGATACTTTTTTATGATGTGTCTGATGAAGTTAGACCCGATAAAACCTGCGCCGCCGGTCACCAGTAAACGCATATCCTCTACCAACCTTTTCTAACTTTCCACCGCTCATAAGGGATGGAAGGGTCGTTTAAAGGAATTCTGTATTCGTCCGGGTTCTCCCGATTATATGGTTGGTCAGGAACATTCAGAAGCCAACAATCTTCTTCGCCAAGGCATTCAAAACCGTGAACTACCAGGGGAGGAACTTTCAGAACCATCAAGTTATTTCCTCCCACCTCGTATTCTCCGATTTCTCCAAATGTTTTCGAGTCTTGCCGATTATCGAAGAGGACGATTCTCGCCCTACCCTTGACCACACAAAAATGGTCCCATTGTCTCTTATGGTAGTGCCACCCCTTGATCCAACCAGGTTTAGACTTGCTTATGTAGACCTGCCCAAACTTCATAAACATTGGTTCATCTGAACGCAGAATCTCAAATAAAGACCCTCTCTCGTCCTCGTGAACCTCCAATTTCTTTATTTCCACTCCCGCTATCACTATTCCTCCTCAATAAAATCTGTAGTGTATAATTATGTCACTGCGAGCGACTGAAAGGAGCGTGGCAGTCTGGAGATTGCTTCGGTCGCTTCGCTCCCTCGCAATGACAGCGCTTTGCTGCTACAATTACACGACCTCTACGCGGCTGGAATCGCCCACCATAATTCTATAAGCAGACGGTTTTGCTTTCGACTTCAATATTTCAACATTCTGTCCCACTAAGCTGTCCTCAATTCTTTTGATATCTCTGATTTTACTGTTTTCAAGAATAATGCTGTGTTCCACCTCGCTGTTTTCAATGGTTACTTTGAAGTATACTGAAGTGAACGGCCCAATGTAGGAGTTAACTATTCTACTATTCTCGCCAATAATTACCGGTCCCCTGATGACGCTTTTTCTTACTTCCGCTCCCTTATCAATCCTTACTTTTCCGAATAATTCCGATTCCTTATCTACTTTGCCGTTTACTTGTTTCTTTAAATCGTCCAGAATAATCCTGTTAGCCTCCAGTATATCTTCTAACTTTCCCGTATCTTTCCACCAACCGGTGATGATATGTGGACGGACAGCAAAATTACGGTCAATAAGATACTGGATGGCATCTGTAATTTCTAATTCGTTACGCCAGGAAGGTTTAATATTATTCACGGCTTCAAATATATTATTATCAAACATATAAACACCTACCAGAGCCAGATCGCTTTTTGGCCTCTCTGGTTTCTCTACCAGCCGCAAGACCTTTCTACCTCTCAACTCAACGACACCGAACTGTTCAGGATGGGGGACACGAGAGAGGAGAATCTGGGCATTGGGTTTACTTTTCTCAAACTCCTTTACCAATGAGGTAATGCCGTCCTTGATAAGATTATCTCCCAGATACATAACAAAGTAGTCATCTCCGATAAAATCTTGAGAAATCTTAACAGCATGCGCCAGGCCCAGGGGCTTTTCCTGCTCAATATAGGTAACATTAATTCCCCATTTTTCCCCTGTCCCTACGGCATTTTTTATCTCATTCTTCGTTTCACCTACGACAATGCCAACTTCTTTGATTCCTGCTTCTTTTACCGCTTCAATTCCATAGAAAAGGATTGGTTTGTTGGCCACTGGCAAGAGTTGTTTAGCGCTGGTGTGGGTGATGGGACGAAGGCGAGTACCTCTTCCACCGCTCAAAATAAGAGCTTTCATCTAATCTCCTT
>CAYOFG010000043.1:9087-11763 GCA_964403285.1 uncultured Clostridia bacterium
TCAAAATATTCAACTATAGCTGCACAGACAAATCCAACAAACAAGCCTAAAATTCCGGCAATCAGAACATTCTGTTTCTTTTTAGGTCCAATTGGCTTTTCGGGAGTTACAGGAGGAATTACCAACTCTGTACCGACGGTGCCGTAAGATTCCTCCATCTTTTTCTCTCTAAGTTCTACCTGAAGTAGTTCATACCTGTCACGGCCTCTCTCCAGGCTCTCCATATATCCCCGCGCCACTGTGGCTTTTGCCTCTGAATCGGTAACTTTAAGTTCTTCTATCTTTTTCTCGAGCATGTCAATCTCCTTCTCCATCTCCACCAGGCGCTGTTTACCAGAAGCAAGATATTCCTCAAGAATTACTCTCGCCCGTTCAAAAATCTGCTCGTGCCTATTAAGAAGAACCGCGGTCACTCCATTTACCAATATCCTGGTTTCCTCTGGAGTTTCTGCTCTTCCCCTTATCTCCAAAAGCCCGGACTTTTCCTTCATCTTTATCTTTGAAGCCAATTCCCCTAATTTCTCCTGTGTAACAGGGCCACCAAGTCCTTCTGCTACTTTTTCCAATACCGATCTTGTCTTAAAAATCTCTATAACTGTGGAAGGCTCCTCCAATAGTTTGTCTCTCGTTCTCCCAATCTGGACCATAGCTACTGATTCGTAGGTCTTAGGCAAAAGGAAGCTCACCACTCCACTCGTTATCGTGGAAACCAAAAAAATAATCAAAATAATTTTCCACCTTTTCCTTATCATCCTGAGATAATCTCTCAAATCCACTTCTTTCTCCTCCATCTTCATTCCTCCTTAAATAGGGACAGCGACCATTTATTAATGTTCGCTCTTCGGCCTGCCTCTTGGCAAAGCGAGTAACTTTCTCCCAAACCTCTTCTCCAATGCCTGAGCGAACATCACAGTCCCAAACGGTCTCCCTGTCAATGTATATTTCCTTAAATTTTGGTTAAACTTTTCATCTTCCCCAGAACATATATATTGTTTCCATGAGTCAAAAGACACATCCATAAATCTGGAGATGTTTTCTAATCTAATTAAAGACCCACCTCTATCTATATGAAATGCAGCACTCGACCATTTCCATTCCCAAGGCTTTTCCACCAATTTTGCCCTTACGGGGTTTCTTTCTACATATCTCAGAGCAGCAATAAGATGAGGTTCATCCAATACACAAGAATAGAAGCGCCCTTGCCATAAGTGCCCCTTTATTCTTATTTTCTTATTGAAATACTGAGAATAGCGCATATGGGCGGTATTAAATACTTTGGAGAGTGATTCTTCCCTATTTGGAATGGCTATGAAATGAACATGATTTTGCATTAGGCAGTACGCTAATACAGAAAGTTCATGCTTGATGGAATATTCTTGTATCCATCGAATATATTTATAATAATCTTGGTCATCCTGAAAAACATTCTGCCGATAGTTCCCTCTTTGCGTAATATGATGGGGTAAACCTATTGCCACTAACCTTGCAATACGCGGCATAGCTAAATCCTACTACCAGTAATTAATTTTCTCGAAAATGGTCGCTGTCCCTATTTATTTAAAAAGCGGGGACGACGGGATTTGAACCCGTGATCTCCGGCTTGACAGGCCGGCATTCTAGAACCAGGCTGAACTACGTCCCCGTATCAAATCTTCCTCATGCCCCGGGCAGGGATTCTTTAATGAAAGTAATATCCTGAAAGATTATACCTGTACCGATTACTTCGTTCTGCCTATCTGTTAGGAGAAGGGTAGAATACCCTATGCAAACTTTCTCTCCGTTCATTCTTACTGTATTAAGCTCAAGGCGATTTACTACTTTTCGCTCATTTAAAGTCTTTAGCAACACTGTGTAGATTTCACTCTGTTTAGCTAGTACCTCTTTACCAGGTTTATCTAGTGCGTAGTGTTTATTAATCCCTAAAATTCTGTTTGCTCTTAAATTGAAAGTCTTAATGCGACCTTCCTTGTCAATTGCAATAAATCCTCCGGGCATATTTTCTATAATATTATCGAGGTACGACCTCGTCTCACTGATTTCCCTATACAGGTCATAATTTCCCATTACCATAGCAATCTGACCAGCAATAGTGTGAAGAATTTGTGTATCTATGTCTTCAAAATTGCCTTCTTTTTTATTGATTACTTCGATGACTCCTTTTATCTTATTCTGCAATATCAATGGCACGCAGAGAAGATTGCGCGTGGTGAATCCTGTAATCTTATCGATGTCTTTATAAAAACGCATATCATGTTCCGGATCTGTACTTATTACGGGTTTTCCCATTTGAGCCACCCAACCAGAAATCCCTCGCCCTAGAGGAACTCTTAATTGACTGTAGGACTGTTCAATAATTTGACTCTTTTCCCCTTTGACAATTTCAAATTTCAACTCCTTTTTTTCCAGGTCTATAAGGAAAAGAGTTGCTGCTTCGGCATTAAGAACTTCGCATACCTTAGTCATTATCTTGTCCAAAAGTTCATTTAGATTAGCAGTGAAATTGATACTGGCAGTTATTTCATAGAGACCTTGCAAACGTTCAATTTCTGAACTATATCTTTTGTTTTCCATTCTTTTTTCCTCTACTTAAGATTATTTATTTGGTGGGCGGTGCAGGATTTGAACCTGCGACCCCCTCCTTGTAAGGGAGATGCTCTCCCGCTGAGCTAACCGCCC
>CAYOFG010000044.1:0-11602 GCA_964403285.1 uncultured Clostridia bacterium
ATGTCTCTGAGGTTGAGGATGTTCTTCACCACCATCCCAAAATAAAAGAGGTGGCTGTAGTTAGCGCTCCCGACCCAAAAAGAGGAGAAAAGGTGAGGGCAGTTATTGCCCTGAAAGAAGGAATGGAAGCTACGGAGAAAGAGATAATAGATTATTGTCGGGATAGAATGGCAGACTACAAAATTCCCAGAGAAGTGGAATTCAGGGAGAGTCTTCCCAAGACAAGTACAGGGAAGATAGCCAGGGGAGAACTGGCTAAAAAGAACTCCTGATATTTAAGAGGCGTTGTGACTACGAGCTGTCATTCTAATAGCAAAAAGGAGGGAAAAATGAATGTGGGAAAAGTTTTAGAGGAGAGTGTTGCCAGGTTCAAAGACAAGGTGGCAATAATTTTTGAGGATGAGAAGGTCTCTTTTCGGGAGCTTGACCGTCTGGTGAATAATCTCTCCGCAGGTCTTATTGAAGAGGGTGTGAAGAAAAGTGACTGCGTGGTCACTTTATTGCCGGATGCAGTGGAGATAGGTTTAAGTTATTATGCTATTCTGAAAGTTGGCGCTATTCACGCTCCGTTGGATATCCGACTAAAAGAAGAGGAAGTGAAGTTAATTTTTGGTGATGCTAAGCCGGTAGCAGTTATCACCACCAGCCAGTTTCAGGATATGTTTCTCTCTATGAGAGGAGAAATTCCCAGTATAACGAGCATTATCGTGGTGGGAGAGGAAGTAAAAGATAGTTGTATCTCTTTCAGTAAGTTAAAAAATAGAGCTTCTTCTCGGGTTATTCCTGCGGAAGTTGACGATGAAGATGTGGCGCTTTACCTCTACACTTCAGGGACTACCGCCAGACCAAAGGGAGTAATGGTAACTTTTGGCAATCTGGACTGGTTCCCTAAAGATATGCATGCAGTATTCAACACTACGGAGAAGGATATTCATCTTCTCTCATTACCCGCATCCCACATAAGTGGACCTATTCTTTTCAACCAGACAATCGTTATGGGGATGGCCAGTGTAATTTTAGGAGCTTTTAATCCCAGGAAATGGTTGGAGACCGTAGAAAAGAACCGCGTTACCATTATCCATTTCGTACCGCCAATGGCCAATGCATTACTACAGCTCGATGAGTTTGATAAGTATGACTTATCAAGTTTGAAAGCAGTCGCCCTTATGGGTGCATATTCTACCCCCGGGCTGGTCAAAGAGCTGGGAGAAAAATTAGGATTAAGAAGATGTATTCAGGGTTATGGATTAACCGAGACCTCACCCCTGCTTACCCTTGAGCCATTGGATAGCAATGCTGATTTTGGAACTATTGGCAAGCCGTTACCGGGTAAGGAAGTGAAGATAGTGGATGAGGACGGCGATGAGATTCCCGTGGGACACATTGGTGAAATAGTCACCCGCGGTTCTCATGTAATGAAAGGTTATCACAATGACCCTGAAGCCACTCGGGAAAGAATTAAGAATGGGTGGCTACACACCGGAGATTTGGCTAGGAGAGATGAAGAAGGTTACATCTACATTGTGGGACGGAAACAAGACAGGATAAATGTGGGAGGATTGATGGTTTATGTCTCCGAAGTTGAGGACGTTCTTCACCACCATCCTAAGATAAGAGAAGTAGCAGTAGTGAGTGCTCCCGACCCGAAGAGAGGAGAGAGAATAAGAGCTGTTGTTGTTCTGAAAGAAGGATTGGAAGCTACGGAGAAAGAGATAATAGATTATTGTCGGGAAAGAATAGCAGACTACAAAGTTCCCAGGGAGGTTGAGTTCAGGGATAGTCTTCCCAAGACAAGAACGGGCAAGATAGCCAGGGGAGAACTTGTCAAGAATAGTTCTTGAGATTCAACATTTCGGGGACTCGTTAATTTGCGAAAAGACCGCTAATTACCCAGGGCATTAGCGGTTTTTTGTTGTATATTGTAAGAGACGAAAAACTCTTGAAAAAAATAGAATAAAAAGATATTATTTGAAGGATGGGAAAATGGGGTCAGCTCTATTTTTGATTCGTTAAAATAGTTAAATAGAGTTGTGATAGGGCCAAAAATAGAACTGACCCCATTTTTACGATTTCAAATCGTGCAGAAGAATAGGAGAGATTTTTGGCTACTTTCTGGGAACTTCTTTTGAATTTTTTCTTTCCTCTTCAGTGCGTTAACTGCGGAAGGTTGCTCGCAGCCGATAATAAAGACCGTATTTGTGGAGATTGCTTAAGCAGGATTATCTACCTTAACCGACCAATTGACATCAGGCTATCCTTAGACAGAATATGGTCAGTAGCAGTATATGATGGAGTTTTGAAGGAGTTGATTCATCAATTTAAATATAAAGAAAAGAAATATTTAGCCAATGCGTTAGGGAAACTCCTGGTCGATTTTGTGGAAGAATATCTGAAAGAAGAAAGATTCGATTATATTGTTCCCATACCACTGGAGAAGGCGAGACAGAAGAAGAGGGGTTATAACCAGGCAGAACTCTTAGCTCGGATTTTGGGAGAAGCGGTAGATAAGCCAATATTGACCAATTTAGTGGAAAGAAGAAAGAAGACCAAACCCCAGTTCGGACTGAACAGGGAGGAGAGATTTGAGAATCTCTCCGGGGCTTTTGAAATATCGAAATCAGGCGAACAAAACATTTCAACAATTGCAGGGAAAACAATTCTCCTATTAGACGACCTGGCAACTACAGGCGCTACCCTGGATGAATGTGCCAGAGCGTTGAAGGAGGCAGGAGTTAGCGAAGTGTATGGACTCGTCTTAGCCCATGGAATATTTTAGGAATAGCTCTGATTCATCGGAGCGTTCAAAAAAGTCTTGACTTTATTGGGTGAATTTATATAATAACTTGTACTGGATGAGCAAATTAATAGAAGGGGGTAAGTGATAGATGGCAACAAAGGTAGGTATTAATGGCTTTGGAAGGATTGGTAGGCTGGTGCTCAGAGCAGCCATTGCCGAAGGGATAAAGGAGCTCGATTTTGTGGCAGTTAATGATTTGACCGATGCTAAAACCTTGGCGCACCTGTTTAAATACGATTCAACTTTTGGTATTTTTAAAGGCAAGGTAGAAGCAAAAGACGACTCCATTTCAATAGACGGAAAAAAGATAAAGGTCTTGTCACAGAAAGATCCAGCCCAATTGCCATGGAAAGATTTGGGTGTCGATTTCGTCATAGAGTCTACGGGCAGGTTTACCGACGCGGAAAAAGCCAGAGCCCATTTAGGAGCGGGAGCGAAGAAAGTAGTTATTACCGCACCGGCAAAAGGGGACGCTATTACTTTAGTTATGGGAGTAAATGAAGACAAGTACGACAGCTCCAAACATAACATTGTCTCCAATGCTTCCTGTACCACAAACTGCCTGGCGCCAGTAGCTAAGATTCTTCTGGATAAATTCGGGATTGAAAGAGGATTGATGACGACCATCCATTCTATTACTAATGACCAGGTTACTCTCGACTTTCCCCATAAGGATTTGCGCCGTGCCCGGGCGGCTACTCTTTCTATAATAGCTACCACTACCGGAGCAGCGAAAGCCATAGGATTGGTCATACCCGAGTTAAAAGGCAAGATGGACGGTATGGCGATACGCGTGCCTACTCCCAATGTCTCTCTGGTCGATTTAGTCATCGAGGCAAAAAGAGAGACCACTGCGGAGGAGGTAAATAAAGTGTTCCAGGAAGCTTCCCAGGGGAAGATGAGTAAGTATCTTGAATATACCGACGAGCCATTGGTATCCCGCGATTTTTATGGAAACAATAAGTCAGCCATAGTAGATGGGCTCTGCACGAGGGTAATAGAAGGCAAGATGATAAAAGTTCTCGCCTGGTACGATAATGAGTGGGCTTACTCCTGTAGAGTGAATGATCTGGTTAGCCATATGGTGAAGTCAGGAGCTAAAAGTGGGTCTAAGGAGAAAGTGGCAAGTAAATAAAGGCAACCTTGCCCGCCCGGGCCCTCAGGGAGAGAACCTTTAGCTCTGTCTTATAAGAAGGTGAAAAACAATGGGAAAATTAACAATTTCCGACCTGGAAATAGAAGGTAAAAAAATCTTGATTCGTTGCGATTTCAATGTTCCCTTAGATGACAAGGGAAGAATTGTGGATGATACCCGAATTCAAGCTGCTCTACCCACAATCAGATATGCTCTGGGAAGAGAATGCGCAGTTATTCTGATGTCTCATCTTGGCCGACCCAAGGGGAAAGTAGATCCGAAATTGAGTTTGAAACCAGTTGCCGAAAGATTGGGAGAGCTTTTGAATCTTGAGGTTCTTATGGCTTCCGATTGTGTAGGTCCCGAAGTGGAGAAGATGGCAGGGGAGTTGAAAGGCGGAGAAGTTCTTCTTTTAGAAAATTTGCGGTTCCATTCGGGAGAAGAAACAAATGATGAAACATTCGCTAAGCAACTCGCCTCACTGGCCGATCTATTTATCCAGGATGCCTTTGGCACTGTACACAGGGCGCATGCTTCCACGTCGGGAGTGCCCAAGCATTTACCCTCTGGTGCCGGTTTTCTATTACAAAAAGAGATAAAATATCTAAAGCAGGCTCTGGAAGAACCAGAAAGACCATTTTTGGCTATTCTGGGAGGAGCGAAAATATCGACAAAGATTGGAGTTATAAAAAATTTACTCCCCAAAGTAGATTCATTGATTTTAGGCGGGGCTATGGCCTACACTTTCTTGCGAGCAGAGAATATAGAAACGGGCAATTCAATGGTAGAGGAAGATAAAATTGATACCGCAGGCGAAATATTAAAACAAGCTTCTAAAAAGAAAGTAACTGTTCTATTGCCTATTGACCACATTATTGCTAATAAAGTTTCTAAGGATGCAAAGAGTAAAGAAATCTCAGAGGTCACCATTCCCAAAGGCTGGATAGGCGTCGATATAGGTTCCTTCTCTATTAAGCGGTTCTGTTCGGCAGTTAAGTCTGCTAAGACTATTCTCTGGAACGGACCGATGGGCATCTTTGAAATAGATAAATTCAGTAAGGGAACAAGAGCTATCGCTGAGGCAATTGCCGAAGCTACAAAGAAAGGCAGTATCTCCATTGTTGGTGGAGGAGATTCCGTTGCTGCCGTGACCAAAACCGGGCTTGAGGAGAAAGTATCACATATTTCTACTGGCGGCGGAGCAGCCTTAGAATTTCTGGAAGGCAAGGAATTGCCGGGAATCGTGGCTTTAAAAGATAAATGAGGAAATAAAAATGATAACTTTAATATTAGTAATCCATATTATTGTTTCCATCTGTTTGATTTTAATTGTGCTGTTACAGGTAGGTAAAGGTGCCAGTCTATCAGGCCTATTCGGAGGCGGAAGCGGCAGTGAGGCGATTTTCGGTGGCGGAGGGGGAGACGTTTTTATGAAAAGATTGACTGTGGTCTTCGCTATCCTTTTTTTATTCACTTCTCTGACTTTAACCATAATTTCTGTTCGTAGACCATTAAGCACAATTATCTATAAAGAGCCAGCTGTTCCGGCAGCAGTCCCCGAGGAAGCTGAAAAGGAAACGGCTGCTCCAGAAATGCCACCCGCCAAGCCTGAGACACCTCAACTACCAGAACCAGTCCAGCCTAAGTAGGTAAATACACGTCGGTCGTCCTCCTTTAATATATATCATTTCCATATTGGGCAGGTGGCGGAATTGGTATACGCGTACGTTTGAGGGGCGTATGGGGTAACCCGTGCGGGTTCAAGTCCCGCCCTGCCCACACTAATTGGGTTGAAAAGGGACTTGAAGGGCGCGAACGCCGACCTTATGGGAGGAAGAGGACTGGAAGTCCGGAAGTGAGCGCCCGGGCCCGAGCCGCGAGGTAGGAAAGGGAAAGCGGCGAGGGAAGTCCCGCCCTGCCCAGCTTATATCCTCTCCCCTCGGGGAGAGGATAAAGGTGAGGGGGATCATTAGTTCTAATCTGCGGGCGTAGTTCAGCTGGTAGAACATTTGCTTGCCAAGCAAAAGGTCGTGGGTTCGAGACCCATCGCCCGCTCTTTGTCTTCTGATGGCGCAATACGCACGTGGCTAAGAGAAGAGTCTGCAAAACCAAAGGGACAGCGATGGAAAATGTAGATTCTAAACGATAATAATTTTCACCAATTTACATTAAGGGACAGTAGAGTACCCTTTGGTCATATTTTGGGCATTTTTTGGAAACTAACCCTGAACATAAATTGTTCAGGGTTTTTTATTGGTAAGAATATCTGCGGGGATTTATACAACACTGGGCCAATTGGTAGCAGGTTAAAGGATACCAAGAGGCAAAGCTTTCTATTTTTTACTTGCATTAAATAGGCTTCTTTTTATATACTTTGTTTGGCGTAAAATCAAGGGTCGACCCTAAATAGTTTAAGCGGAGGTTGTCAATATGCCCTTGGTTTCCTCCGCTTTTTAATTACGTATTGATTATAAGGATTCCGTATTAAAGAGGTTCCATTAATATGGAAACACCTGCTTGGTTAGTGCCAGATAGAAGGAAATTACCGACTATCAGAAGTGGTAAAAGGAAATCTCCTGAAAGGAGAAGTTCCATCCGCTTCATTGTTCATTTACCAGTCGAGGTGAAAGTTCGGGATCCAGTAAAGAATATATCTACCAGCGTCAACGGTGAAACTGCCAATTTAGGTGAGTCGGGAGTAGATGTTATTCTGGAAAGCCCGCTAGCCGGGTCGCCTAGATTGTCTCTTAACATGGGAACTCCCTTCGATGCCCTGAATAGAGAAATACCGGTTGAATTAGTGTGGACGGCGCCAAAAATAAAAGAAGGGAGATTTTCGTACGGGCTCAGATTTCTGAAGCTGAATTGGGAACAACTCCTCAGTCTTAAAACACTTCTGTACTTAGACGCTGATTTTATTCTTGAGCAGGCAAACCACATTATCAAGTTGACCGTTGACCCGGCAATTACAGAGAAAGTGAGGGGATTTTTTACTGAGAACCTCAAAAATTATTTGGAGGAATTAGTAAGTTTAGAGAAGGAAATATACCAAAAAGGTCCAACTAATCTCGGACAAGAGAAACTAAACAGGCTTAATGATGAAATTCTTAAGAAGGGAGATGAATTAGAGAGAATAGTTGGTAATTCAATAATTTCAAGAGAAATAAAGAGAAGATTCAGATTGATAACAGGAGGATTCGTATACCAGAGCTTGATAATCAAAAGAGCGAAGGATAAACCACGGGGTTACCCGGGGGATTATGAAACATTGGAAGTTATCTATGATAATCGGCCTCTTTCAGAGGGTATAGGACTTTATTTTGATAAATCATTTTTAGATAATAAATATGCTGTAGCAGTCAGAAATCGCAAAGAAAAAATGAAGGTCATTTTAAGTGAATTTATTAGTGTGGCATCTTCTCCTAGAGGGAGAATATTAAATCTGGCTTGCGGTTCATGTAGAGAAATCAAAGAATTGTTATCTTCCTTAATTGTTCATAAAAAAAGAGTCACTTTTGAATGTGTAGACCAGGATGAGGAAGCGCTGGGTTTTGCAAGAAGTTCATTGGGAAAATTACCTAGAAATATCGAGATTAAATTTTCTAAAGAGAATATTTTAGAAATCGCAAGTAAACCTTCATATTATGCTGGATTGATAGGAAAGCAAGACCTGATTTATAGCATTGGACTGGCCGATTATTTACCAGATAGGATTCTAAAAAAGTTAATTCATTTCTGCTTTGGGCTATTGTCTCCCGGAGGGAGACTCATTATTACACATAAGGATATGGATAAATACAAACCTTTAGCCCCGGATTGGTCCTGTGATTGGACCTTTGTTCCGAGGAACAAGGAAAAATTATGTAATTTGATAGACGATTCAGGAATAGATAAATTTTCCATTGCCTTAGAACGGGATAATTCAAAAATAATTCTTTTTACAATTATAAAGAAACGCTAATTTGTTATAGGGGGATTAAAAAATGACGTTTTTGGGATTTAGTGGGCTTCTCAATACAATTTGTAATCTTTCCTTGGGCACGTTTGTTTTCTCAAAAAACAGAAAGGGTATTCAAAATATAACATATTTTGCCTTGAGCTTAAGTATTGCTCTTTATAGTTTTGGATATTTTCTTTGGCAATTTGCAAACAACGAGGTTTTTGCTTTGCTTTGGTTCAAAATTCTTGTTGTGGGAGTTATTCTCATCAATGTAACGTATCTCCATTTTGTATTTGCGTTTCTTGATATATTGCAGCGGAAAAGGAAATTTCTCATAGCTTGTTATATTATTAACTTTATTTTTATCCTATTAAATTTCTCTTCTTTATTATATGCACGATTAGTTCCCAGGTATGGGCTGGGTTTTTGGCCAATCCCTACTAATTTCTTTCACATTTATTTATCTTTTTGGTGCTTTCAACTTTTTTATGGGTATATCTTTTTGTTGAAAGGATATAAAAAAGCTTCTGGATTCAAAAGAGAACAAATACGCTACTGCATGCTGGCAGCCATAGTTGGGTTTTTTGGTGGAGCAACCAACTGGCCAATGTGGTATAATATCTATTTTCCCCCTTATCTGAATATCCTAATTTCTGTCTACATTGGAATAATTGCCTATGCCATCGTAACCTATCGCCTTATGAATATTACTGTGGCTGTTACCAAGACAGCGATATTTACAACTGTCTATTCTATCTTTTTAGGAATTCCGCCTTTACTTCTGATTCTCCATCGTCCTTTTTTATATCGGCACTTTGGTGCTTATTGGTGGGTTGTACCGGCTGGTGTGGCTGGGTGTGAATTACTCGCTTTTGTTGCCCCCAGTATAAATCATTACTTTCAGGAGAGGGCTAATAGAATCCTTTTGAAGAAACAAAGGATATACCAACAAAACTTAATAGACCTAGCAAAACAGATGACTTTAACCAAGGACTTACGTGGTCTTTTGGTTTTAATAATTCGCAATGTGACCAGGGAAATTGGAATCAGTCATTCCCGCATCTATCTTTGGGATAGGAAAACTGATGAATATGTGCGGGAGATTCACTATGGCAAGGAGAGAAGAAGACAGTATGGGGATTCTCTATACAAGGGCGCTCCCTTGATTAAGATATTATCCAAGAATAGAGATACAAGGCCTCTCTTAAGAGAGGAGGTTATCAGCCATTTTGAGACCAACGAACCTGAACATTTGGAAGAAATAAAGGCACAATTGAGAAGTATGGGAGCAGCAGTATTATTACCCGCTTATATTGGCAAAGAACTTGTTGCTTTTTTGGCGTTGGGTACAAAGCGTTCCAAAGAGATTTACACACCTGACGATTTAGCCATGTTTAAGATTTTAGCCGGGCAGGCGGGCTTGGCGATTGAGAATGCTCAGTTCTATCATGAGCTTAAAGAGGCTCAAGCGACAATACTTCAGGCAGCCAAGCTTTCTTCCATTGGTGAGCTGGCTGCTGGCTTTGCCCATCAGATAGATAACCCGTTAGGGGTCATAAGCCTGGGATGCCAGTTGTGCACCCAGGACATAAAAGAATGGCTCGGTCGAAGAGACCTTCCCGAAGGGGATAGAAAAGTGCTTATGGAGATGGAAGACAGGATGAACAAAGTGATTGACACTGCTCACCGGGCAGCCGACCTTGTCCAGAGGATAAGGGGCTATGCCAAGCCTGCGGATAGAGATTTTGAGCCCACAGACTTGAATTCTGTAATGGAAGACGCATTGAGTTTAGCCCAGTATCAAATTACCCATGGAGCGATTAATGTAAATAAAGATATTCCTCAGGATTTGCCGAAGATAAAAGGGATTGGTGTGCAGTTGGAACAGGTATTTTTGAATATGATTATTAATGCCTGCGAGGCAATGGCTGGGAAGAAAGGAGAACTTGCCATTTCGGCAAGGGTGGCTAAAGAAGAGCCCCATAAGATTGAGGCAATTCTCGCAGATAATGGTTGCGGAATTCCTAAAGAGAATTTAAGAAGATTGTTTGATATTTTCTATACCACTAAAGGCTCACAGGGCACAGGAGTCGGTTTGTCAATGGCTTATCGAATAGTAAAAGACCATAATGGAGATATAAATGTAGAAAGCGAGATAGGTAAAGGAACCAGGTTTACCATCTCTCTGCCAATCTGGGAGGAGAAATCAGAATAGTGGTGACAATGGTGTGTGCGACGGGAGGTCTGAAGCAGAATGATAAGAATTGGCACAAGCGGATTTTCATTTCCCGACTGGCGGGGCGTAGTCTATCCCAAAAATATTCAACCTAAAGATGCGCTCAGGTACTATGAGCAAGAGTTAGGGTTCAATACTGTGGAGATAAACTTCACATACTATACGCTCCCTGGCCTAAAAACAATGGAAGGATTAGCAAAGAAGACGACAGATGATTTCGACTTTGTAGTAAAAGCTTTTAAGGGGATGACTCATGACCCTTTCGATAGTGGACTTGAAAAAATACCGGAAATAACTGAAGTGAAGGAAACATTTGAGAAATTTCTCTATTCATTGAACCCTATGATTGAGACGAAAAAACTTGGGGCAGTCCTTTTACAATTTCCGGTCTTCTTCTATCCCCGTTCCGAAAATAAGGATTATCTTCTTCAATGTAAGGAGTGGCTGAGTGATGTGCCTGCAGTAATTGAATTCAGGAACCACGCCTGGGCGAAGCCGGAGACTTTCACTTTCCTGAAGGAGAATGACCTGGCCTATTGTATAGTAGATGAACCAAAACTACCGAGACTTATGCCTTTCGTTGAGGAGGTTACGTCGAATATAGGGTATCTCAGACTGCATGGAAGAAACCAGAACTGGTTCAACGTGCCAACCTCAGAGAGATATAATTACCTCTATTCCGACAATGAATTAAAAGAGTTTGTTGACCCAATCAAGAGAATTCACCAGAGGGCAGAGAAGGGCTACATATTTTTCAATAACTGCCACGCAGGTTCAGCGGCGCGAAACGCTTTGCAAATGAAAAGTTTCCTGAAGGATATTGTGGAGATGGGAGAGAAGACGAAAGAATTACTTCGCAAAGCTTTCCTGCCTGAACAGCGAGATTTTTTTGAAGAAGAGAAGGAATGAGGACGTGTAATCGGGAATTATTGACAAAAGTAGTTAATTGTGCTATCTTAAAGCATCTAGTATAAAGGTTGTTGATATTAAATGATTTAGAGGAGGTGAGAATGAACATTTACGTAGGCAATTTGTCGCGTGATGTCACTGAAGAAGATTTGCGACAAACTTTTGAAGCCTTTGGGAAGGTCGAATCCGCAACTCTTATTAAGGACAAGTTCAGTGGCGAATCAAGAGGATTCGGATTCGTGGAAATGCCCGCCAAAGCTGAGGCCCAGTCCGCGATCGCTGACCTGAATGGCAAGGAGTTAAAAGGACGACCCCTTAAGGTTAATGAAGCTCGCCCTCGTCCCGAAGGCCGTCGAGGTGGAGGAGGTGGAGGAAGACGAGGTGGTGGACGGCGCTTCTAATAAGCGGCGCTCGGACATAAGGGACTTTTCGAGAACGGCGCGGTACCCAAGTGGCTAAGGGAGAGGTCTGCAAAACCTTTATTCGTCGGTTCGAATCCGACCCGCGCCTGTAAAAAATTCTGGAGTCCCCCCGATTTCATCGGGGGGAAAGAATATACCTCCTCCGATTTCATCGGAGACTCCA
>CAYOFG010000045.1:0-11457 GCA_964403285.1 uncultured Clostridia bacterium
GGATTGGGATGCCAGGAGTGGGATTTCAACAGACACGGCGTAGAATGGTCACTGGTAATTACTATCACATCAAACTTAAGACCAAGAATTTCAGGAATAAATCTGTCCACTTCTTCGATCGCTTTCACTTTCTTCTCCCAGTTACCATCTTCACCAGAAGAGTCAGTCTTCTTGATATGCAGATAGAAGAAGTCGTATTTCCCAAAATTTTCTTTAAGTGTGTTCAGCTCGTCCTCTATAGTCTCTCCTGTAGGAAGAATTTCCATTCCCACCAGTCGCGCCAGGCCTTTATACATCGGGTAAGTGGCAATCGCTGCCGGAGTGAGCTTGAACAGTTCCCCCATAGAGGGAATCCGGGGAACCCGGGAAATTCCCCTTAAAAGCACTGTATTGGCTGGATGTTGATTTTTCAAAACCTCATCTGCTTTCTGGATAAAGCTATTTGCCACCTCTTCTGTTTTTTTAGCCTTAGGAGAAAGCGCCCGGGCAGGCTTTGCCTTCTCTCCATTTTTCTCGGGGTCGGCATCGCTCACAGGACCGTTCAGTCCATCCCCGCGAAAAATAACCACAAAGCGGTGCTCCTTTCCTGGCTGGATGAGAACTTTCACCCCTTTTATCTTCTCTATATTTTTTCCCAAAAGACCACAAAGTTCGCTATTCTTCTCTGTGGAGATTCTTCCTGCGCGGCGGTCGACAATTATTCCTCGCTTATCCATAGTGGCGAAATTACCTCTGGCTGCCATATCCTTTTGAGTAAACTCTACACCTATGCCCAGCGCCTCCAGAACTCCCCGTCCAATAATATACTTTACAGGGTCATAGCCAAATAATGCCAGATGAGAAGGTCCACTTCCCGGGGTAATTCCATACCCAATAGCGTCAGTCAAGCCACAAATCGAGCGAGAAGCAAGGTCGTCCAGATTGGGAGTTCTGGCTTTCTCCATTTCTGTTCCTCCATCCTGGGGCAAACCGCCGACCCCATCCAGAACCAGAAGTAGAATCTTAGAATCTGTTTTAACAGAAATTTCCTTAAATATACTCTCAGAAACCATTTCTGTCTCCTTTCAAAATAGTATCATCTAACATAAAACTCCTTCTGTAAGTTCACCGCCCTCTCTGCCTCGTTTCTTAAAATACTGATTATCGATTTCAAAAGTTCTAACTGGATTCTTATCCCCTTTTTCCGCTCAGCCTCTCTTTTAAGGAAGGTAAATACAGATTCTTCCTTCTGGAAGTCCTGGTAAATATCGCTTCCCAATTTCTCTTCTGCTTCAAGAACTCTCAGAAGCTCATTCTTGGCATCGGGATAAGGACGGACTCTTCCCTCCTCAACTGCTAAATTGTTAGCTTCCATCTGCCAATAACCTGCCGCTTCTTTTCCCAGAAGGGTAACTATGCCACCCTCAGAGAAGATGGAGCGGCCGAGGTAGTCCCTTAAATTAGCGTACGCGCCTTCCAGCTTTTCCCCTTCCCGGGAAACCGATCCCCAATCCATTTTATCTATATTTTCCATAACCTCTTTCAGGTTTTTGCCCACTTCTTGTAAATCTTTATCCTCGAGACTCTTGTCTGAAAATGAGAGGTTTTGTCTCTCTTCAAGAATAGATTTTAATGTAGCAAGAATTGTTTTACTCGTCTTCTTAGCCAGCTTGCCAAATTGTGCAGGAGGAGGATAGAAGAACTCTTCCAGGCTCTTTCCCAACGACTTATAAACGGATGCTTTCTTCCTACCTTCCTTCTCCAGAAGATTCAGTCTTTCTTTATCTAATTCATCAATTGGCTCAGAAGAAAGGACGGTTAGAGTACCTCTATATGGATTTACTATTCCCTTACCACTGGGATTAACAAATAAGACCCTTACAGGATATTCTCCTCCCTCATCCACTTTCCAGTGGAAGGAGAATGTGACTTCCTTTCCCGGAGGTATGCGCTTGCTGATTTCCTTCTCTTCAGAGCCAACGGAAAAAACTACTTTATACCCCACCATCTCTCCCTCATCCCATAGCCGAGCTGCGCCTTGCCCATCATTTCTCACCACCAGGGAGACTACCACAATATCTCCTTCTGTAGCCGGACTGGGAGTCCAATTGTCCTTAACACAGACAAGTTTGGGCGAAGGCGATACCTTAATCGGTTCCTCATCAGTCCACAAAAGAGGTTCCATATCCTTTGCCACCGCGTAGAAAGAAGAGAATTCCAGGAGATGTTCACCTTCTTCAGCCTCCCAGGTCAACCCAAAATCCCTTTTTTCTCCAGTCCCTATCTCATCATCAAATTCAACTCGCTTCTTTATCCCATCTACAGACAAAATTGCCTTATACCCTACCTCGCTCCCTTCATTCCAGGGGGTAATAGGATTTACTCCAATATTTTCTATTCTCGCTAAAATAGTTACAATGTCTCCACTTTGGGGGTCAGTAGGCTTCCAGGAGAGAATAACGGGCACAAGATTTATTCCCGTATCTATAGTCAGAGGCAAGTCAGCCTTGGTCAAAAATTCCCTTCGGTCAAACTCGTAGGAAGCCGAGACTTTCAAATAGTGGGACCCCCTTTCCGCCCTCCAGGTGAACTGTAGATTCCGAGATTTTCCCGGCAAAATCGTAGGTCCTTCCATAATCGAACCCTTGAGCTTCCCGTCTACATATAGGAATAGACGGTACTTCTCGCAAGGAAGATCGCCCTTGTTTTCCAGATTTACCAATATCTCCACGTCCTCTCCCATACATGGGGAGGGAGGAGAAAGAGAGAGTTCAATAGAGAGATCAGGCCTCGACTCGCCAATTCTGAGATCGAGAAAGACCTCTTCAGCTTTCACTACTTCCAGTACTTTTCCACTGCCAATAACTCTCGGTAGAATCTGGGGATAGACCAACCAATTTCCATCTTCAACTAGCCACTCCACAGGGCCCAAGCTTATATTATGTGCTTTTGGGCCAATTCTGGGATTCTCTCCCAACTCGAGGAAGATAACTTTTTCTTCTTCCTCCTTAGCCATTAACTGGAGCCTTGCGACAAAATCGCCCGGTAAGATAACTTTTTCCGAATCGTTGCTTACAAAGAGGAAGAATTTTACCTTATCGCCGACTCCCAGTCTTCTTGTAGTATCTATTTCCAGACTGTTTATTTTCAGAACAGGTTTTACTCCTTCTACGAATATCTTGTAATAGACCCTTTCTCCCACACCTGTGGCTGTTCCCAGGGATGCACCTATTGAATGGAGACCAGTAGTCGGTTTCTCCCATAAGTAGTCAATAAATGGAGTATATCTGATATCCGAAATGGGGAAAGTACGCACAGGTAAATCATCCACATAGAAAATCAAAAGGAATTTATCTCTGAATTCTGGCACCATTTCTTCTGCTTTCAGGTAGACTCTGATGCGGAGAGGATCTTCATCGTTCATAACCTCAACTAATTTGCCTTTCTGAAAAAACTCAATTTTAGTTATCTTAACTTTATCCAGTAACTGCTCCCCCGAGCAATCGGGAAGTGGGGAGAGGAGTAAATATATAGTCACTAAAAAAAGGAAAAACTTGCGGGTCGCCATTGATAATTCCTTTAACACAGCATCGGAACAGAGAGTTTTGCTCTTTCCTTAAGCCATTTTCTCTAATCTCTCAATTCTTTTCTGGGTGGGAGGATGGGTGGAGAAGAGAACTGCAAGCCCTCTGCCTCTCAAAGGATTGACAGTAAACATGTGCGCAGTAGCCTGGTGGGCGGGTAATCTCCTCTGGCTTGCACTGGCTTCCAGTTTCCTTAGTGCTCTGGCTAAACCGAGAGGATTGCCCGTTACCAGTCCACTTCCCCTGTCGGCCAGGTATTCGCGCGAGCGAGAAATCGCCATCTGAATTATCATCGCAGCCAACGGTGCTACAATTGCAGCAACCAGAAGCCCCAGCACACCTCCTTTTCTATCTTCCCGGGAACCGTAACCTCCAAAGATTGCCGCCCAGCGGGCAAAGGAGGCGAGAATCATTACGGCTCCAGCAATAGTGGCTGCTACAGTTTGAATCAGGATGTCCCTATTTTTCACGTGCGCCAGCTCATGCCCGATTACTCCTGCCAACTCTTCCTCATCCAGAACCTGCAATATACCTTCAGTTACTGCCACTGCAGCGTGCTGGGGATTTCTCCCGGTGGCAAAGGCATTGGAGGAGGGATGGGGAATAATGTATAGTCTGGGCATGGGCAATCCGGATTTCTGGGTAAGAGCCCTCACATTGCGATAAAGCTCGGGCATATCGGCCTCCGTTAAAGGCCGGGCCCTATACATAGCTAAGACTATCTTATCAGAATACCAGTAGCTTACGAAGTTGATCCCTGCTGCAATTATGAAGGCAAAAATCATACCCTGCCTTCCACCGATAAGGTTACCCACCCAGATCAAGACTAAAGTCAGGGCTAACATTAGAATAAAGGTTTTCATTTGATTCAACATATTTACCACCCCCTGCAAAATATTATAATAAATATTATCAAGCTTCTGCAAGCCATTTTTAGAAGCCTCTAAAAACCAAACGCAGACTAAAGTCTGCTACTCCTTTCTAAACGCTCCGATGAATCGGAGCTATTCTATCAGGAGGAAACTTCCATCTTGTCCGTGTCGAAGACCATTCCATCCTTTGCCACTACTACCTTAACTCCTGTAGAATCCTCGATGGACTTAGCCTGCTTCCAGGGATTGGCTCTCAGGAGAGTCATTCCAAAATGGGTGAGGATAGCCACCCTGGGCTTACATTCCATAAGAATCCTTTTAACATCTTCCATACAGAGATGGTCCAGATTGCTCGGTTGAAGCCTTACCACATTGACAATTAGAAGGTCACTTCTATAGTGGGCGGTTAGCCGGGGAAAGAAGCGAGTATCGGAAAGATAGGAGATTTCACGTTTAGAAGTATGAAAATTGAAGCCGTAAGTTTCTACATTACCATGGATATGTTTTACCGGAGGTTCAAAGGATATGTTGCCTATCCTGTATTTTTTCCCAACTTTTAGTACCTCTACTTTATCCAAATAATTTCTAACATATCTGAATATAACGGGATCCTCCTGGAAAGCGTCTCCAGGAGCAAATACAGCTCCTTTTTTGGCAAAACCTCCTTCGGTCATTGCCTCTATCATAACATTTATGTCTGCTGAATGGTCGAGATGTCTGTGGGAAAGGATAATCCCTTCCAGACTTTTTGGTTTAAGACCTTTCTCTAAAGACCTGATGAGAGCACCCGGGCCAGGGTCCAAGAGAAATTCCGTTCCATCAATAGAGAACCATATCCCGCCAGAAGCTCTAATCTGTTTAAACACTACGACCCTTGCTCCGCCTGTTCCCAAAAATATTATCCGATTGGGCTTGCCTTTTCTTTTCTTCAAATCTTCTCCTAAAAATACCTGACTGAGAAAGTGTCAAATTCTCCGCTATACTCTTCCCATTCAACTTGAACGTCTCTAACTTCTGCCTCAGCAGGACCTTGATGGCACCACTGGATAATTCTTTCCACAGCCTGTTTATCCCCTTCAAAGACAGCTTCCACCCGACCATCCGGGCAATTCCTTACCCACCCTTTCACTCCCCAGCTCATTGCTCTATCACGAGTATAACTGCGGAAGAAGACTCCCTGAACAAATCCCTCTATCCACACATGGGCTCTAACCTTGGACACAGACAATCACCTCTCCCATCATGCGTAGTCCATAAAGAATCTTTATTTCATCTCCTCTGCTTTCTTCTTCTGGAGTAGCTCTTCCTTCCTCTGGAGAAGATGTTGAGCATACTTTGAAGAAGTCCCACCCATAGTAGTTTCAACAGATTTCAGTTTCTCTTCCACTTCATCTAAGGTAAGTTTCTTCATCTTCTTTCTTTTCTTACCCTCAGGAGGAGCCTCTTCTTTCTTCTCCTCAGTTGCTTTAGCCTTTTCTGGCGGAGCTTGTTTCTTCTCCTCAGATACTTTCTTAGTCTCCTTTGGCATTGCCTTTTTCTTTTCCTCAGCTACTTTTTTAGCCTCTTCTTGCGGCACCTCTTTCTTTTCCTCGGTTTCTTTAGCCTCTTCTTGTGGGATTTCCTTCTTCTCTTCGTCCATTCTATCGACCTCCTTGCTTTTTTAAACTGACGCAGAGCTTCGCTCTGCTACTCCTGACATTGATAACTTGTTGGAGTCCCCCGATGACATCGGGGGTTCCACTTATGTGCCCTCCCTTTCGGGAGGACTCCAGACCTTTATGACGCGGAGCTTCGCGATCGAAAAAATGACTCTGATCCCTTTTATACCAAATAATTACCAAAATTTCAAGAACCATAACCACTTGACTCGGGAGAGATACTCGTATATAATGGAAAACTGGAAGGAGAAAGCGGATGGCAATCAAGACATTTATTGGTACAAGCGGGTATAACTATCTTCACTGGTCAAACGGTGTCTTTTACCCTGAAGGTCTTCCACAAATTGACACTCTCCACGACCAAAGTCGGGAGATTCTTAAGTGGTTGACGCCCTCTGTCCGTTTCCGTTTCGGGCAACCCTTAAGTTCGGGGCGGTGTCAGGCAGCCCTTCCCGAGAAGGATATACAATCCCGGGCAGCGATGCTGTTACCACATCGCGAGGTTGTCGGTTGGCTATGTTTATTGCACCGACTCTGTCAGCGTGTGAGGTATACCCACAGGCTCGGCAGCGGAACCACACTCCACTGCGGTTTAAATGATTTATGTTATGACATCTCGGGCATTCTTGAGAAGTATAAGCAGGATCAATAATATCAACAGTTATTCCTATTTCTTTTGCTTTATACTCTATAAATTGTTTAAGTTGGTCAAATGGCCAGTTGTGTAGTGTATTCCCCAGCCGTTGTCTTTGTTTATGGTTTGTTTTAGCCGTAGTTCTTATGTTTTCCAGATTCTCAAGATGGAGTATTCCTGCTTTTACTTTAAGAGCAAAGTTGATTATTCGGCGAGATAATTTATGGTTAAAATCTTTCATCCAACGCCGTTCCCTGGTTCTTGATTTACGAATGCAATTAAGTTTCTTAGCTTTACCGAGTGATTTTCTTTGTGAGGCATACCTGGTTCTATGAAACCTGATTTCTTTGCCAGAGTAGAATCTAGTTTTGCCTTGTTCTTTGTCATAACAAACGGCAATATTGCTTAACCCAAGATCAACTCCGACTATATTATCTCCGGTCGTTTGTTCGGATTCGCAGAAATTAAGAGTGGCTACAAAATACCATTTGTTTTTTCGTTCTAAAAGTTGACCGTTCCCAATCTTAATTTGTGCCGTAGATAATCTATCAAGGGTATCCTTTTGCCTGTCGGATAATGCTAACTCAAAATATGGTTTTGAACCGTTGATAGGAAAACCTATAGAATATTTACAACCATCTTTTCTGACAGACCAATTTTGGTTATTAAATCCAATAGCAACGGTATTCTTAAAATGGGGAAGGGAAGTTTTAATATGTTGTTTCCGTTGTTTACAAAAAGTTATCCAACGGGAACGAATAAGTCTTACCGCCTCGTTGAGAACTGACGACGGGATAATAGTTTTTTTCTTAAGATAACTGTAAAGGTGAGAATGACTGGTTTTGTTCGGCCACTGATGGGAAAGATATTCTATTCCCAAGTTCAAGGTTTTAGAATATTCTTGTCGGAGTAGTTTAAATTTTAAGATGTCAGGTTCTTTAATCTTCAACAAAATAGTTTTAGTTATCATGATTTACTCTGCGATTCAATATATTTTTGGATTCTTTGGCTTGATACGTTGCCGGCTGTAGAAAACACTTCTTCATAATAATATCTCCCACAGCCGTATTTCTGAAGAGAAACACTATTCCCTGGAGGGGGAGACAAACTTTCATGATGCCTGTCCAGACAGTCTATAAAGCTCACTTTAACTCCCAGGTTTCTAAGTATGCTTGCTATGTACAGTAACCCCGGAGGCTTGAGCCATAAATCATAGGCGACGAAATCATATATCCATGGATATATTAGAAGTGCAGAGACCATCGGCAATCACCATTCACTTACCAGGGAAGGCAGAGCCGCTTCGATAATACTATAATCGACGGAGAAAGTCAAGAATCATCATGGGGAAAAAAAATTAAACTATTTTGTTGACAAATTTTTTTTAAGATGTTAAAATAACACAAAATTAAAAATTCTGGATAGATGTGGCCCTGTTAGAAATATTTCCTCCACAAAGTTAGAGAGGAAAATTTCTAACGGGGTTTACTAATTAGATTAGAAGAACTCCTTAGTAAGTTATTGGCGACTTAAAAGGGAGAGGATGAAGAAGAAAGCGGGGGGATATTATAGCAAGTGTGAGCAATTTGACTATGCGGGAACTCACCTTCTCTTAGAACTGTGGGGAGCTAAGAATATTACATCCTTAGCAAAAGTTAAGAAGGCGTTGATTGATTCGATTGCTGCCTGCGGAGCTACCCTCCTGGAAATAAAACTGCACCACTTTTCTCCCAGCCAAGGCATATCGGGAATAGCAATTATTAAAGAATCCCACCTCTCTATACACACCTGGCCTGAGTTTGGATACGCGGCAGTAGATATTTTTGTCTGCGGAGAAGTCAATCCATATAAAGCTATTCCCGTATTAAAGAAAGCATTCCAGCCTAAAAAGACGCAGTTAATCGAACTTAAGAGAGGAATTCTGGAATGAAGGAAACGTGGTTTTATGAATCTCTTTTTCCTTTGGTGAAATTGGGTCTTAAAGTTAAGGAAATCCTTGTTTCCAATAAGAGCGAATATCAGAAGATTAATATTTTGGATACTTACCAGTTCGGGAAGGTATTAGTTTTAGATGGAGTTGTCCAGACCACGGAGCGGGATGAATTTATCTACCACGAGATGCTTACTCACTTACCCATGCTCTCTCACCCTAATCCGGAAAGAGTTTTGATTATCGGAGGCGGAGACGGAGGAATCCTAAGAGAAGTCCTCAAATATCCGGTTAAGGAAGTATTCTTAGTAGAAATAGACGAGAAAGTAATTGAATTTTCCAAAACTCATCTTTCAGCCATTTGTAGAAATTCTTTTGATGACAGGCGGGCAAACATAATAATTGATGATGGAGTAAACTTCGTTAAGAAAGGAAAGGGGAAATTCGACATGTTAATAGTCGATTCTTCAGACCCTGCCGGTCCGGCAAAAGTACTTTTCTCGTCAAAATTCTATAGGGATGTCTTCAATATTCTTTCTCACGATTATGGAATATTTGCTCAGCAGACAGGCTCGTCATTTCTTCAAAGAGAAGAACTACCTCACGTATACAGGAGACTGAAGAAGATATTTCCTTTTGTGGGTACATTTCTTACTGCTGTTCCTACTTATGTGGGAGGATTATTTAGTTTGGTCTTCGCTTCTAAGGGAATTGACCCTTTGAAAATCCGTCTCTCAGAAATAGAAAAAAGGTATGAAAAATTGAAATTGAAAACCAGATATTATAATCCAAAAATTCATCTCGCTTCGTTTGCTCTGCCCACTTATATCAGGGAGAATGTGGAGGCTAAAAGAAATGGATAAAAGAAAAATTTATGGTACGGAACTTATACTCGACCTTTATGGTTGCAGCGAGAAAACAATTCGTTCCCGTAGGAAACTGAGTGAATTCGTCAATAATCTGTGTGCCTTAATAAAGATGAAAAAATACGGCAAAACTTCTATACCCCACTTTGGACTGAATAATCCCCACACTGTGGGCTATTCTCTTGTGCAATTAATTGAGACCAGTTCAATTACCGCCCATTTTTCCGAGCTGTGGAATTCTGCCTACGTCAACATTTTCTCCTGCAAGCAATTTGATACAGAGAAGGCGGCAAATTTCACCAAAAAATTCTTTGGCGCAAAGAGAATGACAAAGAGGGTGATTTTGAGAAAATAGAAAAATCCTAAGCAAGGTCGAATATCTTGCCCGGATTCAAAATATTCTCGGGATCGAAAATTTTCTTTATTCCCTTCATTATATTAATATGAGCCTCGCTCAGAGCCAAAGATAGATATTCCTTCTTCACTATACCTATCCCGTGTTCTCCGGAAATGGTTCCTCCTCTATTTATACCATCCAGGTGGATTTCTTTTCGTATCTGGCGATACTTGTCCTCCCATCCTTCTTTTACCTCTTCTATTTTCCCTTCCTTAAATTTAACTTTCATAAGATGAGTATGTACGTTTCCGTCTCCTGCATGGCCGTACGTAGGTAACCATACATCATATTTATCGGCAATCTCATGTACCCTTTCTACGTGATTGGCAATCTCTGCCCGGGGAACAGTGATGTCCAGTATCTCGATTGTGTACGGTTTTATAGCTTCATAGATTTGGCTCCTTATGTTCAATATATTATCCTGCCTCTCTTTAGTATCGGCAACAAAGACATCCAGTGCGTTATTGGCAGAACATAACTCTCCCACAGATTCACAAAGTGCCATTACTTCCTCTTCACTGGAACCGTCTATTATTATCATAAGGTAAGCTTTCCCTTCTCTACAAGGCCATTTCTTCTGCAGATATTCTTCCGTAACAAGGATCGGTTCTTTCTCTATAAATTCTATGGCCATAGGAATTGTTTTACTCTTTATTATCATGGGAACTGTGTTTATGGCATCGCGAACACTATTAAAAGGGGCAACCAATGTAAACATAACTTTTGGCGGCGGAAGAAGAGAAATTGTGGCTTTGGTAATAATCCCCAGGGTGCCTTCAGAGCCTATCAAAAGATTCAGGAGACTATAGCCAGTGCTATCTTTCATAATTTTCCCGCCAATCTCTATTATCTCTCCTGTGGGAAGAACGACCTCCAGCCCCTTCACAAAATTTCTTATTACTCCATATTTGACTGCTCTTGAGCCACCGGCATTAGTGGCTACAACTCCTCCTATGTTTGCACTCTCTTCACCTGGATGGGGAGGGAAAAAGAGTCCCGTCTCTTCTACCTTTTTATAGAACTCCATTAAGGGGACGCCTGCCTCCACCACGGCGAAAAGATTTTCTGTATCTACCTCTAAAACCTCGTTCATATTTTCCAGAGAGAGAACTAGCCCGCCGTACAGGGGAACACAGCTACCCACAAGCCCGGTCGCACCTCCCCGGGGAGTGACGGGAAATTTCTCCTTATTGGCAAGTTTAAGAATTTCAGAAATCTCCTCCCTGTTTTTCGGTTTTGCTACCACCTCAGGAAGTTTTCTTATCGACTCCAGGGAGAACTCGTCGTGGCTGTAGTCTACCATTTTCTCCTGTTCACAAATCAGGTTCTCTGCACCAACGATATCTTTGAGCTTCTGTATAGTAGTCTCTTCTATCCGCTTATATGCCATTCTGCGCTTTCCTTTCTCTGGAGTTTATAAAACCGCCCTTTCGAAAGGACTCCCCGATATCTATCGGGGTCGGGCACTCTTCAGAGTGCCGTTCTTCGTCACCCTTAAGGGTGACCGACCTATAAATTATCCCTCCCTTTCGGGCGG
>CAYOFG010000046.1:0-11456 GCA_964403285.1 uncultured Clostridia bacterium
AATAGCAATAGACAATTCTAAAACTCTCAGGATTGCCCAGGAGGAAGTCAGGCTTTCCGAACTAAAGGTTCGTGAGGCAACGAGAGGACTCTTTCCTTCTGTGGCAGCCAAACTGGACAGAACTGACGGCAACATAAAGTCATTGGAGACCGGAGGGGTAGATGCGGGATTCAGAGAGACAGAGTTTGGCCTGCAGATTGGGCAGTCACTCTACCAGGGAGGGAAATTCAAGTCTACCCTTGACCAGGCAAGAGTCAAATTGGAGTTGGCGGAAAAGAAATATGAGAAGACAGAGCAGGACTTGATTTTCGATGTGAAAAAGGCTTACTATGCCCTGGTGAGCTCGCGGGCAAATGTTCATGAACAGGAGAAACTCTTCCGTCAGGCAGAGTCAATCTTGGAAGAGGTCAGAAAGAAACATAAATTGAATCTGGTAACCAAAGAGGAACTTCTAAATGTTCAATCTCAACATAATCAAGCCAATTACCAGAAGATTTCTGAAGAGAAAGACTACGCTTTGGCTCTCTTGAATCTCAAGCAGTTACTCAATATGGATGAGCCCATTTCTGTGGAAGTTGACACTCATCTCGATTTCCAGGATTTGGGTATCTCTCTGGAACAGAGTCTCGAACTGGCTGGCGAGCATAACCTCGACCTCGCCATAAGCAGACTCTCTATGAAATTCGCCGAGATGGGAAAGAAGATTGTCAGAAGCGACCAGAAGTTTAAGATTGACCTGAGTGGATTTTATGGCAGAGGCGGTGGCGCCTATAAAACGGAAGACCTCAAGATTTCTGACTCCTGGTATGCGGGGATTAAAGTTAGCAAGACTTTAGGAGGAAGCACGATAAGTTCCGGATATACATCTGACCAGACCAATCCCAAATTAGGACAGTCAGCGAGAACCGAGTCAAATACCGGTTCTGTTACCCTTTCCCTCTTTGACAATTTAAAAAATCTTTCTGAAGAAAAAGAAGCCGATATTGAGTACCAAAAGGCTACCAATGAAGTCAGAAAAACAGAAGAGAAAATGGAATCGGAAGTAAAGGAGGCGTATTTTAACTACGAAAAGGCTCTAATCCAGATTGAAGCTACCTCTAAAGAGATAGAATTCCGCAAGGAACAAGAGAGGATTGCACAAGAGAAAGGTAAATTGAATCTCGCTCGCAATTCTGAAGTTCTGGAATCAGAAATAAACTTGACCAGTGCTCATATTTCATACAATGAAGCGCTCGCCTATTACCATATAGCTCTGGCCAGTTTAAATAAAGCAACAGGAGTTGAAAAGTATAAGAGAGGTGAATGATGGTGTATAAATGGATTAAGAGAAACAAGCTCGTATTCATAGTCCTGGTTCTCGCAGGAGCAGGAATTCTACTGGCAGTGACATCCAGGTTTGGCAAACCTCTGTTTACTACCAGCAAAGAAAGACTCCTCTCCTCAATGAAGCGTGGAAAAAAGATAAAAGAACTACGGGAAAAAACTGAGAAGCAGACTCAATTAGGGGAAGAGGAAGTTCCGGTCAATGTATTTAAAGTAGCCAGGGGAACATTCCAGGACACTCTCTCGGCAATGGGCACCATAAAAGGTGGTTCTGAGATAGAGCTCAGATTCCAGATAGCAGGGGTAATTAAATCCTTCAATTTTCGTGAAGGTGACAAGGTGGCAAAGGGAGAAGTCATAGCCCGCCTGGACCAGAATGATGCCCTTTTGAAATTGAAACAGGCACAGATTGAATTGGAAGAGTACGAAAAGCTCTATTCCATTGGAGCCATTGTGCAATCAAAATTGGAACAGGCGAGGCTGGCTTCGAGACTTGCCTCTTCAGAATTTGAGAAGACTTATCTCCGGGCTGTCAAAGATGGAATAATTGGCGATAAGAGCGTTGAGGTGGGAGAGTTCATTACTCCCAACGTGAAGGTAGCTACGCTG
This sequence comes from uncultured Clostridia bacterium, assembly GCA_964403285.1. Lineage (GTDB taxonomy): Bacteria > UBA6262 > WVXT01 > WVXT01 > WVXT01 > WVXT01. The sequence goes on from CAYOFG010000046.1 coordinate 1,933, forward strand.
GTTAACCTGGAGAACGTTGTTGTGGAACTGGGAATTATCGAGAAAGAGATAGACCGGGTCTTCTTAGGTCAGAAAGTCACAGTTAACGTGGACACCTATCCAGGAATAGACTTTGCTGGCATGGTAGGTAATATCTCACCTCTAATAGCAGGAAAGAGCAAGACATTGACCGTTAAGGCTAATCTGGATAATCCTGGTGGGTTACTACTTCCCGGGATGTTCGCCCGTATCAAAATCTCCATATTCGAAAAAGAGAATGCCCTACTTATTCCCAGCGATAGCTTGGACAGGTCAACAGGAGAGTTCAGGGTGTTTGTAGTGGGAGAGGGCAATGTTGTTTACGCTCAACCAGTAGAGGTGGCATATCTCTCTTCAGATTACGCTCAGATTGCCGGCGGCGTGGAGGAAGGGGAACTGGTGGTTGTGGAAAAGCCCGAGGCTTTAGCCGACGGCAAAAAGGTAAGAATAATTGAAGTGAAAGAATATGGTGCGGCCGAAGAAGAAATATCCGCGGTCAGTGAAGAAGGTGGCGAGTAAAAATGAAATTATCGAGGTTTTCTGTTCGTAAACCAGTAACCACAACAATGATTTTTTTGGCAGTGACACTTTTCGGTTTTATTTCCTGGAAAAGGCTACCCCAGGAATTATTTCCTGCCATAGCTTATCCTCAAATGACTATAGTCACCCTCTATGGAAATGCAGCTCCTGAAGAGATTGAAACCCTAATTACCAAACCGATTGAGGAGGCCATTGGAACAGTTAAGAACTTGGAGAGGATAAAATCGATTTCCCGAGAAGGTGTATCAATGGTTACTGCTGAATTCGACTGGGGAACGAATATGGGATTCGCCCATCTGGAGTTAAGGGAAAAAATAGACCCGGTGAAGGAACTATTGCCCCTGGAATCAGAAGACCCCACCATACTACCGGTCAATCCTTTCTCCCGGCCAATAATGATTCTAAGCATAACCGGCAACGAAACACCCCAGGAACTCCTGAAAATAACCCGTCGAATCAAAGACAAAATTGAGAAAGTTACAGGAGTTGCCTCGGCAACAATAAGTGGGGGGAAGGAGAGACAAATACTGGTTGAGGTTGACCAGGGAAGACTCCAGGCTTCTAAAGTATCTATTCTTTCTCTCGTGGAGGCTTTAAAGAACTCAAATCTAAATTATCCCGCAGGGACAACCAAAGGTAAACTTTATGAGTATCTCATCAGGACTATGGGCGAATTTAAAACTGTACCTGAGATAAAGGAGACGGTAGTCGAAGTGGATATCCTCAAATCGCCAAAGCAACCTCAACAACTGAGCCAGGAAGAGGAAGAGTCGCAGCCCTACGAAGATAGACGTCTCATTCTCTTATCAGATTTAGCCACAGTGAATGATACACTCAAGGAGGATAAAAGTTTCTCCCGGCACAACGGGAAGGACAACATTTCCTTGGCTATCCAGAAACAAGCCGAAGCCAATACCATTCAGACGGTAAAAAGAGTTCTCGCCAGTTTAGAAGACTTAAAGCTTTCTTTACCCAAGGGAATAGATTTAGATGTCATATACGACGAATCCATTTTCATTGAGAAATCTATTAAGGGAGTCACCGATGCTGCCATCCAAGGAGGTGTGCTTGCCTTTTTAGTCCTTTACCTATTTCTGAGGAGTGTAAAGGTTTCCACAATTATCTGTACATCTATTCCCATCTCCATTATGGCTACTTTCAGTTTAATGTATTTCAAGGGAATCTCCATTAACATGATGTCTCTGGGAGGGCTCGCTTTAGGAGTAGGAATGTTAGTGGATAATGCCATTGTTGTAATTGAAAACATATTCCGCCACCACCAACTGGGTCTCCCTCGAAAAGAAGCTGCGGTTAAAGGGGCGGAAGAAGTAAATGAAGCTATCACCTCTTCAACATTAACTACCATAGCAGTGTTCCTGCCTATGTTGTTTGTTGTGGGAATAGCTGGTCAGCTATTTAAGGATTTGCTCTTTACTATAACCTTCTCTTTGATAGCATCTCTCTGGGTAGCTGTAACTTTGGTGCCTCTCCTAGCCGCAGGTAAAAAAGGGGACATTCCCAAAAAAGGAAAAGGGGACAGTCCCCTTTTTCTCGGTCCCCTAAGGAAGACCAAAATTATGGATGTCTACTCCAAATTGCTTTCCAGCTGCCTAGCACACAAGCTTCTCACTACAATAGTTGTCCTGTCTCTATTTGCTTTTAGTCTCCTCTTCCTCTTCACTACCAGTAGAGAATTTATGCCCAAAATAGACCAGGGTGAATTCATTATAAAGGTGAATATGCCGACGGGCGCGGCATTACAGGCGACCGATTCGGTGACAAAAAAGATAGAAGAATTACTACGCGAGATTCCGGAAATTAAAGATATTACAGCCACTGTCGGCTCCTCTTCGGAAAATGTCCTGGAAATGCTGGGTTCTCATCAGGCCCAGTTGGTAGTGAAACTCTGGAGGGGAAAATTGCCAAAAACTACAAAAGATAGTTCAAAATCGAAAACTATGAATGCCCATTCGACCCCTGATTTATCTCAGCAACTCAAATCTTGGAAAAGGAAAATCAGGAAGGCTCGTTCGAGTGCTGAGGTCATCCAGGATTTAAAATTGATGCTCAGAGACGAGAAGATGGCTGCCATGGCTGAGATTGAATATATTCTGGAGGAGAGCGCCATCAAGTCTACCCTGGAAGTTGCTGCACCAGTAGTACTGGAAATAAAGGGACCAAGACTGGATGTGCTCAAGAAAATATGTGAGGAGGTAGCTCAAGAAATCGAATCTATTCCAGGAATCTATGGAGTGAGGAGTAGCCTGGCGCTGCCTTCCCCGGAGACAAAAGTTCATATAGACAAGGATAGAGCGGCTGCTTACAACCTTTCTGTAACCGATATAGCCCGAACCGCCCTTATTGCTATCAGAGGCTATGTATCAACCAAATTCAAAGAAGAAGGGCGGGAAATAGATGTCACAGTGAGACTTAGACCGGAAGACAGGGCAGATGCATCAAAGCTAAGGGCTTTGACAGTCCATTCAAATATGGACATAGAGATTCCTCTGGCAGAAGTTGCTACGCTAATTACGGGTAGGGGTCCAAGCGAAATAAAACGGCTGGACCAGCAGAGGGCTGTCCTGATCACAGCCAATATTTTCAGGAGAAGTTTGAACGACGCAATAAAGGACATTAAGGAGAAATTGAGAAAGTATCAAAATATTTCTGATTACTCGGTAATCTTAAGCGGGGAAACACAAAAGATGAGGGAGTCCTTTAAAAGCTTAAGGTTCGCCTTGATACTTGCCATAATCCTCGTTTATATGATTATGGCTGCACAGTTCGAATCGTTGTGGCAGCCTTTCATAATTATGTTTACACTTCCTTTCTCCTTAATTGGTGTGGCTTTAGCTCTACTTGTAACACACACCTCATTGAACACCATAGTATTAATGGGAGTTATTATGTTGGGCGGAATTGTGGTCAATAACGCCATCGTTCTAATTGACTATATCAACACGGTTAGAAGAGAAGGAATCGAGACCGAGGAGGCAGTTAGAAGGGCGGGCACTACAAGGCTTAGACCAATCTTAATGACCACACTTACAACTGTTTTGGGACTGCTCCCTCTGGCTTTGGGCTTTGGCGAAGGAGCCGAGTTGAGTGCTCCTCTGGCAATAACAGTGATAGGAGGACTTTCATCAGCCACTTTCCTTACTTTATTAATTATACCTAATTTCTACTTAATTGGTCAAAAGCTTTTTGAAAAAAGACACCGTAAGGAGTAGCCCCGATGAATCGGGACGATTGATTGACGCAGAGCAAGCTCTGCTACTCCTATCGCGAGTGAAAAGGAGGAGGTTAAAAATGTGGAATAGAAAGATGAAAATGTTCTGGATGAACCACTGGGTGAAAGTACTCATAATTTTTGGCGTTATAACCATGGTTGGTTTAGCTATAGTAGGACTACTCTCACTGGAGTCTTACTATTTGCATATGACTCTTGCCCAGTTACCTCTTACTCTACTTATGGGTGCGGTCCACGCTTTGATCTTTGCCTATGTCATTATCAGCATGCAGACAGGCACGCTCCTCAAGTTGAAGAAGACTCCTATCAAGAGCGAAAATGTGGATGTTGCATTTGATGACGTAAAAGGTATAGACGAAGCCAAGAAAGAGGCGTGGGAAGTCGTGGAACTCATTAAGGACAGGACACGCATTAAAAAAATTGGAGGGAAAATAATAAGGGGGCTTTTGATGGTCGGCCCTCCAGGATGCGGAAAGACACTTTTAGCTAAAGCGATAGCTAAAGAGTCGGGCATACCCTTTCTCTCCATGGCAGCAAGTGAATTTGTGGAAATATTTGTGGGAATGGGAGCTTCCAGAGTGCGCAAACTGTTCAAAAAGGCAAGACAACTCGCCTATGGCTATGGAGCCTGCATAGTCTTTATTGATGAAATTGACGCTATTGGCCGGGGTAGAACTTTCAGCTTTTTGGGAGGAGAAGAAACTAATACCACTCAAAATCAGCTCCTGGTGGAAATGGATGGTTTGAAAGAAAGGGAAGAAAATGTGATTGTCATTGGAGCAACAAATGCTCCTGAAAGCATCTTAGATAAGGCACTACTTAGACCAGGCAGGTTCGACCGAAAGATATATATCGACAGACCTGGCTTAGAGGGAAGGGAGGAGCTATTTCACCACTATTTGGGAAAAGTCAGACACGACCCTTCTATCGATATTTCTCGTCTGGCGAGGAATACAGTGTACAAGAGCGCAGCAGACATTGAGAACATAGTCAAAGAGGCAGCTCTAATAGCCACCCGGAAAGCGAAGGAGAGTGTAGAGTGGGAAGACCTCTCTGAAGCAATGGATAGAATCGACATGGGCATTAAACACAAGAGAAAACTGAGCCAGAGAGAGAGGGAAATGACAGCATACCACGAAACTGGGCACTTGATAGTGCTATACATTCTCCATCCGACTGACGATGTGTTTAAAGCCTCTATTGCTTCCCGGGGAGGGGCTCTGGGAGCTGTACTGCACCAACCCAGAGAGGAACTCTTAACTACCAGTAAGGAACAGGCGCTGGCAAATATAAAGGTATGCCTGGGTGGATATGTTGCTGAGAACTTAAAGTTCGGCACTACCACCACGGGAGTTGCTGACGACTTCCAGAAAGTAATGGCTTATGCTCATTCTATGGTTTGGAAATTTGGTATGGGAAATAACGGCTACTTAGGAGACTATTCTGTGATTCCCGAATCACAGATTTCCAATGAACTTAAAGAGAAACTGAACCAGGAAACGCAAGAGATACTCCAGAAATGTTACCGGGAAGTGGAGAGTCTCCTGAAAAAAGAATGGACAATAATGGAGCGGTTCGTTTCCGAACTCCTGGAAAAAGAAGAATTGGAATATGATGAAATTGAAGCCATTTTTGCTGAGTACGGAAAAAATAACCAGAAAGGAAAACAGGAAGCCAGTGTAGCCGCAGAGCGATAGCTCTGCCTGAGGGGAAGCAAAGCTCACGCTTTGCTGCTACAAAAGCGAGTTTAATATGAAACGAATATTTCTATTTTTGATACTTATTATGTTTATGGATTCTGGATGCAAACCAACTTATCCGAAGATAAAAGTTTCTGATTCAATTATGAATCTATGCAGGGATGAGTATAATACCGAAGTAAGAGTTAAGAACGTGGGCAGGACCCTGGGAGTCTATATGCCGGTTGATAACTTATTGGATAGTTCCTTGCAGCCCTCAGAGGAATCATTCGAAAATTTGGGTAATGTCCTCCACGTTCTATCAAGAGTTGCCCTTTCTACAGATGCAGACTTAGAATTCATAACCTTAGTGGCAAGGGATTCTAAGATTTCCGGTTTTGAATTAGTCCTTACCAGATATGTAGAGGACATCAAGAGATTTATGGTTGGGGATATTTCTCAAGGAGAATATATGAAGAGAATGGACTGGGAAACGAGACTCGACCCTCTGGTTCTTCTTTCAGATTTAGCATCTAAGGACAAGAAAGAGCAACCCGAAAGCGAGGAATTCTCAATTGAAGAAGTTCATATGCAAGACTTCTTAGCCAAACAGATTTCCCGAAGGATAGAGGATAAATTTAAGGAGGACAAGCACTTAAAGGAAAACTTTAGCGTCGCGGATGTAAATGGCGAGTTCATCCCCGGAGTTCCCAATTTGGGGAGAGGGATCTTAAAATTTACTTTAGATATAATTAAGAAAAAGGAAATGGACAGTCCAAAACCAGAGCGGACCGGTTCTCCGCCCGCCGACGCCTTTTCCCTTGTCTGGAGAGGAGTCCGGAATTCTCTGGCGAACTTGAAGAGAAGAAGGCAAAAGAAATTTAACGACGAGGATATCTTGCCCATTTCTCTGGAAACTGCAAGAAAGGTACTCCGAAGATACAATTTCAAAGATTTTGGAGAAATCGAGGTCCTGGATACCAACACCGGAAAGACTTTAACTGCGGAGTAGCCCCGATGAATCGGGACGATTGATTAACGCTCCGATGTGCGGAGTAGCGAAACTTGTTTCGCGTTAACGCAGAGCAAGTAAACGCACCGCAAGCGGTGCTACTCCAGAGTCTTTTGGAGAAAGGCAATGGGAATCTCCGAATTTGCTGTAAAAAGACCAATAGCTATATTGATGGTTTTCCTGGGGCTCATTATAATAGGCGGTATCTCATTAACCCGTCTATCGGTTGAGCTTATGCCAAACGCAAGCTACGGAATTGTGACCACCAAAATAGACGTGCGAGGCGGGATGCCACCGGAAGATATAGAATCTCTGGTCACAAGACCCGTGGAAGAGGCAGTGAGTTCTGTCAAACACTTGGAGCACATCATATCCACTTCCAAGAAAGAATCATCAACCGTGATGCTCACTTTTGAACCAGGCACCAATATGAAGTTTGCTGCCTTAGAAGTCCGTGAAAAAATTGGACAGATAAGGAATAAACTGCCTCAAGAGATTGAGAAGCCGGTAATTGAGCGCTACGAGGAATCGGATTTCCCGATTATGATTCTGGCTCTGACAGGAACCGGCTACACTCCGGAGATGCTCCGCAAAATTGCAGAAGAAAGAATAAAGGAACAGCTTAGCAGAATCAACGGTGTAGCAAATGTAGAAGTCCGAGGTGGCAGAGAGCGAAAGATTCTGGTGGAAATTGACCAGGCCCGCCTGCAAGCCTATAACCTGCCAATAAAGAAAGTCATAGGAATTCTAAATCTCAGCAATCTCAACCTCCTGACAGGAAGTATAGATAAGAGAAAATACAGGTATTTGGTCAGGACTATGGGAGAATTCAGGAATGTGGAAGAGATAAAGAAATTGGCAATTATGGTAACACCCATGGGTTCCATAATTCGCCTGGAAGATATCGCTGATGTAAAAGATTCCTACCTTGAACCCGAAGCCTACGCTCGATTGAACGCCCGTCCGGTAACAGCACTATATATTCACAAAGAGTCGACAGCCAATACCGTGCGGGTAAGTGAATCAATTGGGAAAGAGTTGGAAGAGATTAAACCTGGCCTGCCCAGAGAAGTAAACATTGTTACTGTATCCGACCAGGCGGTATTCATAAAACAATCAATAAGAACGGTCTGGGGCTCTCTTCTCTTGGGCGCCTTCTTATCAGGAGCAATTCTGTTCCTTTTCCTTAAAGACATAAGACATATCTTTGTCATCGTTGCAGTAATCCCCATCTCTGTAATGGTCGCCTTCAGCTTAATGTACTTTCAGAAGATAACCCTGAATGTTATGACTCTCAGCGGACTTGCCCTGGGAATCGGCATGCTCGTTGATAATTCAATTGTGGTATTGGAGAACATTTTCAAGCATAAAACAAAACAGGTGAGGGAAAATGACCAATCAGTTCAAAAAGGAATTGAATCCCCAGAAGACCAGAAGCAGATGTGCATCAAAGCCACCCGGGAGGTTATTCTACCGATAGTAGCAGGAACTATCACCACGCTGGTTGTCTTCCTGCCCATTGTGTTCATCAACAAGCAAGTACAGATACTCTATAGCGGATTAGCTTTAACTGTAACATTCTCTCTGTTAGCTTCTCTATTTGTTGCCATAACTCTGGTTCCTCTTCTCTCTTCCAGAATTCCCCTTTACAGAAAAAGTAAAGAAGAACTCAGGACCCAAGAGGACCTTCCGTCTCCCGAAAGCGAAAAGAGAAAATTTTCCTTGAATATTCAAAAGTTACATAATTTCTACGAGAAGGGTCTCGCCTTTATCCTGCAGAAGCGTTATATTGCTATTGTCGGTTTAATCTTTCTCTTTCTACTTTCGCTCATAATCTACAAAATTTTTTTACAGAAGGATTATATGGGCACTACTGAACAGAGCGAATTCACCATCTTTGTAGAGCTTCCTTCAGGAGCTAAGCTTGAAATTTCCGACCAGGTGGTCGCCGAAGTAGAGAGCATGCTCACCACCCTCCCTGAAATCAAAGCGGTAACCAAAACGGTTACAGCAAGAGTTGAAGGCTGGTCCTCAAAAGTCTATGTTACACTTGTGCCTCGCTCAGAAAGGGCGCGCACAGTCCAGGAAGTTATGGATACCTTGCGTCCCCGGGTAAAGCAGATAGGTGAAATCTACGATACTTTTATCTATTTCTCAGAGCCCCAATCCTCCAGCGAAGTCTTCCTTGACGTTTACGGTTACGACTACAATGTTCTGAGAGACTTAGCCATTTCCCTGGCAAAAAGTATGGGAACTGTCGCCGGGCTGGCAGATGTAAAGTTAAGATACAAGCCGGGAAGGCCGGAGATGAGATTTAATGTGGACAAACAGAGGTCTGCGTACTTTGGCTTAAGCGTCAGGGACATAGCGGAAATAACTCACGCCCAGATGAGAGGTCTCAGGGCTACCTATTTCCACGACAAAGCCCGTCAAGTAGAAACTATCGCCCGGCTCGACGAGAGACATAGAAGAGATTTAGAAGACCTGAGAAAACTGACTCTGGACACTCCTTCGGGAGCCCAGATTTATCTGGAACAGATAGCAGATTTCAATTTTGCCCTTTCGCCAAGTGAAATCTGGCGAAAAGATAAAAACCGTATGATTCAGGTCAGCGCCCACAGGGGAAGGCTAACCCTGGGAAGCGCTGTAGAGAGGATTAAAAAGAGTTTAGCCGACATAAAACCGCCCAAGGACTATTACTATGAGTTTTCAGGAGACTACCAGGAGATGGTCCAGAGCGAGAAAGAATTTAAGTTCGCTCTCTGGGTAATGGTACTTTTAGTATTTATAGTGCTTGCCTCTTTATTTGAATCTTACTCTCAGCCACTTATCATTATGATGACCGTTCCCATGGGGGCCATCGGGGCCATTTCAGCCCTATTCATAACCCATAAGCCGGTCACTATGGGTGTGTTCATTGGACTAATTATACTGGGTGGGATAGTAGTCAATAACGCAATTCTCTTAGTCGACCGCATAAATCATCTTAGAAGTAAGGAAGAAGGTTCTCTGCTTGGAATCAATT
>CAYOFG010000047.1:0-11407 GCA_964403285.1 uncultured Clostridia bacterium
ACATTTATCAAGAAGTTTGGAAAACAGGGTGCCTTTTTGAAGTCAGCATTTTTCGCATTCTTTAATCAGGACTTGATAGATTTCTTTAAATCCAAAGGTCTTGAATTGAAGATAGAGAGGCAGGGTCGCGTTTTTCCTGTCACAGATAGCGCCCGCTCAATTGTGGAAGTTTTAAGAAGATATCTCGCGGAGAATAAAGTCGAGATACTCTATAATATGCGTTTACTGGATATAAAAAGAAAAGATGGTTTTTTTCAATTGCACTTAGGGGGCAATGGTAAGATTGATGCAAAAAAAATAATATTGGCTACAGGTGGAGCTTCCTTTAAGATAACAGGTTCTACAGGTGACGGTTTTCATATTGCCCGGAGGTTAGGACATACTGTCGTGCCTCTAAAGCCCGCTCTTGTCCCCTTAAGGACCCGGGAGTTATGGGTAAAAGAGTTACAGGGACTTTCATTGAAAAAAATCCGTATTACTTTTGAATACGGTAAAAAGAAGATAGTCTCTGATGTAGGGGAATTTATTTTTACACATTTTGGAGTTTCTGGACCCTTAGTCCTGGATTTAAGCGGCAATGTCATCGCTATTCTTGAAGAGCACAAGGAGGTTCGTCTTTTTATTGACCTTAAACCGGGATTGAAACCCGAACAGCTCGGAAACAGATTGTTAAATGAATTTAATGTTAAAGGAAATACCCAGTTGAAGAATATTATGAAAAGTTTATTGCCGCACAGATTGATTCCTGTATTTATACGCCTATCAGGTCTGAAGCCTGAAAGAAAGGCAAATCAGATTACCAAGGAAGAAAGGCGTTCAATTGTAAGTCTATTAAAAGCCCTGCCTTTGACCATTATCGGCTCTTTGCCTATTGAAGAGGCGATGGTTACTAATGGTGGCATTTCTACAAAAGAGATCAACCCCAGGACGATGGAATCAAAAATTATACCTGGGCTATATTTTGCGGGTGAGATTATTGATGGCTGTGCCTCGAGCGGCGGGTATAATTTACAACAGGCTTTTTCAACGGGTTATCTGGCAGGGGAGAAGGCGGCACAGAATTGTTCCAGCGACTGACATGACAAATCAAAACGATAATAAGAAAAAGAAAAGTTTAAAATTTTCCCTCCTGGACGGCGTATTTGCCAGCGGGATGGTTGGCTTTACTCAGGAATATTTTACTCCATTTCTACTCGTGTTAGGCGCCGCAGCAAAACATGTAGGAATGCTGAATGCTCTTCCTAATTTCTTTGCATCTCTAATACAACTTAAAAGTGCTGATTTTACTGAAAGTTTGAACTCACGGAAAAAGATTATCAACATCTTTGTCTTGTTTCACGCCCTTATGTTATTGCCTATGGTAATTATGGCTTTATCAGGTAAAGGAAAGCCAATTGTTTTTATAACATATGTAATTCTGTTTATATCTTTCTCAGCACTTGCCAATCCTGCATGGGCAAGCTTAATGTCAGATTTGGTACCAGAGGATAGGAGAGGAACATATTTTGGCTGGAGGAATAAGGTCCTCGGGTTTGTAATAGTGCCTGCATCCTTTATAGCCGGATTTATCCTTCATATGATGAAAAAACTGAACATATTTTATGGCTTTACGCTTATTTTTGGTCTTGCGTTCATATTCAGGATGATGTCCTGGTATTTTCTAACAAGAATGTATGAACCACCTTTAGCCCACACGAAAGAAGACCACTTTACTCTATTTGATTTCTTAGCTCGAATAAGAGAGAGCAATTTTGCAAAATTTGTTCTGTTCGTATCTATGATGAATTTCTCTGTTAATTTGGCAGCTCCATTTTTTGTAGTACTAATGCTTAAGGATTTACATTTTAGTTACATTCTTTATACCATTATCACTATTACCGCAACTCTTACGGTTTACATTATGATTAGCCGGTGGGGTAGACATGCAGACAGAATTGGCAACCTGAAAATTATTAAATTTACATCCCCCTTAATTGGAGTAATTCCATTAATGTGGATTTTTAACCGTAACCCGGCATTCCTGATTTTCGCTCAAGTATTCTCTGGATTTTTATGGGCAGGATTTAACCTTTGTACAACCAATTTTATCTACGATGCAGTAAGTCCTGAAAAACGAACCCGCTGCATATCGTATTTTAATGTCCTCAATGGATTAGCTCTCGCTGGTGGCGCACTTCTTGGTGGATTTTTATTGCAGAGACTACCGCCTCTTTTTGGGTACAAAATCTTAACGCTTTTCTTAATCTCTTCCACATTAAGAGTTATGGTTGGTATTTTTATGCCACTGAAATTAAGAGAAGTGAGGCCTGTCAAAGAAGCCAAGAGTAATCAGCTATTTTTTAGTATGATTGGCATAAAACCGCTCCTGGGAATTGAAAGAAAGACAATTAGATATTAAGGTCAAAAATCGCAGAATATGGGTAAGAATGATATCGGGAATTTGACATTGGAAGAACTTAAAAAAACAGTTATGGAGATGCACGAAGCACGCTATAGAGCCAACCAGATATTCTCCTGGCTTTATAGAAGAGGCGTCCATGATTTTCACGAAATGGACAATATACCAGTGACGCTTAGAGATAAACTTGGCGAGAACTATTACATAAGCGCTCTTGAGCTTTCCCAGCATCTTAAGTCAACTGACGGTACTGAAAAATTTCTTTTTAAACTCTCAGACGGAAATTTCATAGAAAGCGTCCTTATTTACGCAAAAAATAGAAAAACAATATGCCTTTCTACTCAGGTTGGCTGTAAATTTGCTTGCTCCTTCTGTGCCAGCGGGTTTATAGGCTTTATAAGAAATCTTACGCCAGCAGAAATTACAAACCAGATACTTTTTTTGCAACACAATCTTAAGCACAAGATAACGAATTATGTACTTATGGGTATGGGTGAACCCCTGGACAACTACGAGAATGTTTGCAAAGCTATTATGATAATGAACGACCCGGAAGGAATGGCCATAGGAGCAAGAAGGATTACTATTTCCACATGTGGAATAATTCCAGGAATGAAGAAACTCCAGGATTTGAGACTCCAGGTTAATCTATCTGTGTCCCTCCACGCCACAAATAACAACCTGAGAGATACGCTTATGCCTATTAATAAACGGTATCCATTGGAAAAACTTATTAAGGCATGCGAAGACTTGATAGATGCTACAGGAAGAATGATTACCATTGAATATATTCTAATAAAGGATAAGAACGATTCTCTGGAAGATGCAGATAAACTTGCAGCAATAGCGAAAAAGTTAAAAGCAAAGGTGAACCTGGTACCCTATAGCACAATTCCCAGCCTGAACTTTCAGTCCAGCGGGAGAAGAAACACCAATATATTTATGAATAGACTTATTAACAGAGGAGTAAATGCAACTCTCAGAGAATCAAAGGGCAAAGATATACAGGCCGCCTGCGGGCAGTTAGCAGGCAGGGCAAAAGAATGAATTACAAACTTATAATTTTTGATATTGACGGTACAATAGCCAGACATACAAGCTCCTGGAGATATATCCATGAAAAACTGGGATTGTGGCATAAGCAAGCATATCGCTATCAGGAGAAGTTTCTTGCCGGAAAGATAAGTTACAGAAAATTCTGTGAACTTGACGCGGCTCACTGGAAGGGATTACCGGAAAAAAAGATAAGAGAAATTTTCAAAAAAGTCCCCTATGCCAAAAACGCAGCGCAGTACATAAGAAAGCTCAAAAAAATGGGTTTCAAACTGGCTGCTATTTCCACAGGGCTTCAGTATATAGCCGACAGAATAAAGAAAGAGCTAAAATTTGATTATGTCTTATCCAATAAATTGATTTCCACAAAAGGTATTCTTACCGGAAAGGTCAAAATAAATATAACCCACGGAGCAAAAGGCAAAATTTTAAGAAGAATACTTAATAAATTCCATCTAAAACCCCGCGAAGTAATCTGTATCGGGGATAGTTCCGGAGACATACCGCTTGCAAAACATTCGGGATATTCCATCGCCTTTAACTCATCAGATGAAGCATTTTCAAAAATAGTAGCCTATGACTGCAAAACAAAAGACTTCAGAGAAGTCTTCAAAAAGATAAAAGAAATTGGGGGACACAATACTTAATTGTGGAGTAGCAGACTTCAGTCTGCGTCATAATTAAGTATTGTGTCCCCAGAATCCAGGGAGAAGATATGAATGAAGAAGTAATCAAGGTTAAAAACTTATCAAGGGATTTCGGTAATTTTCGGGCAGTGGACAATATTTCATTTGCAGTAAAAACGACCGAGATTTTTGGTTTCTTAGGTCCAAATGGCGCGGGCAAAACAACAACTATAAATATTCTCTGTACTCTCCTTATGCCTACCAGCGGAGAGGCAATTGTAAATGGGTTCAATGTAGTAACTTCTCCCAATGAGGTAAGAAGGTCTATCGGCATCATTTTTCAGGACCCCAGTTTGGATGAACGGCTTACTGCTTACGAAAACTTAAATTTTCATGGGATGATTTACCATATACCTCCAAAGACAAGAAAAGAGCGCATCAAGGAAGTTCTTGATATAGTGGGACTATATTCAAAGAAAGATTCTATTGTGCGCACATTCTCAGGCGGAATGCGCAGAAGGCTGGAAATTGCCCGGGGCCTTATGCATCGTCCTAAGATTCTATTTTTAGATGAACCGACCATTGGGTTAGACCCGCAAACAAGACAGTATATCTGGGATTACATATTGAACCTATCAAAAGAAGAAGGAATAACCATGTTTCTCACCACGCACTATATGGACGAGGCAGAAATCTGCCAGCGTGTAGCAATTATTGATTATGGCAAAATCATCGCTCTCGACAGCCCCCAGCAATTAAAAAATGAGTTTAAGTTAGGTAGTTTGAATGAGGTATTTTTAAGACTTACTAACCATGGTATCCGCGAGGAAGAAGCCAGTATCAAAGATCATTTAGGTCATATTGTGCGCACAAGGAGATTGAGGTAACCCCTATGGATTTCGACGCTATACGAATGATTTGGTTAAGAGACCTTATCCGCCATTTCCGGGATAGAACAAGATTGTTAGGGTCTATTTCCCGACCGATACTCTGGCTTTTGATTATGGGCACAGGTTTAAGGGCTGTTTTTAATGTGCACGGGATATCTTACACTCATTTTATCTTTCCGGGAATTATTGCAATGAATCTTATCTTTGCGGCAATGCAGTCAACCATAAGCATTATCTGGGACAGGGAATTTGGTTTCTTAAGAGAAATTCTCGTTGCTCCGATACCGCGCACTTCCATTGTGCTCGGCAAGACCTTAAGTGGCTCAACAGTCGCTTTTATCGAGGGACTTTTTGTTTTAGCCTTCGCGCCGTTTATCAAAATAAACATCCCTCTACCCCATCTCTTGTTACTTCTACCTTTGATGTTTTTCGTCGCCTTTGTTTGTACCAGCCTCGGTATTGTTATTGCCGCACGTATGACCTCTTTTGAGGGCTTTGGCGTAATTTCCAACTTTGTAATTATGCCCATGTTCTTCCTAAGCGGCGCAATGTTTCCCATTGATAATCTCCCCTTTTTGATAAATATTGCTGTCCGTTTAAATCCCTTAACATATGGTGTAGACTTCTTAAGAAGATTTACTTTAGGGATAAAAGTTTTTCCTCTTCACACAGATTTTCTATATCTTACCACCTTTGCTGTGGTAATGTTAAGTATCGGAGTCTTTGAGTTCAATAAGAGGACTTAAATTCGGGGGCACAATACTTAATTATTGACCGGCTGCATTGTGTCCCCAGAACCCCTTGACAATTGACTACAAATTGTATATAATTGACTACAAGATGTATATGGAGGTAGTTTATGATAGATAAACTCTTTTCTTCAAAGGCAAGAGTTGAGATTTTAAAATTGTTCCTGTTTAATCCCGAAGATAGCTTCTATCAAAGACAAATTTCTGCAATTACCCACCAGTCCATAAGAGGCGTTCAACGGGAGGTAGAGAAACTTCATAGTCTTGGTCTTATTGAAAAGACTACACAGGGTAATCGTGTCTATTATAAAGTAAACAGAAATTGCCCTATATTTGAAGAATTAAAGAATATTTTATTTAAGAGCGTAGGGATTGCCAAAGTTCTAAAGGATAATCTTAAAAAAGACGGCATTAAAGTCGCTTTTATTTATGGTTCTTATGCAAAGGGAGGGGAAAGCCTTTCCAGCGATATTGACTTAATGGTAATAGGTGATATTTCCTCAAGAGAACTTTCGGGTATCCTTTCTAAGCCCAAGAGAGAATTAATGCGGGAAATTAACTATGCAGTATTTCCTATGCAGGAATTTATAAAGAGGATAAAACAGAAAGACCATTTTCTTAAGGCAGTTTTAAAAGATAAGAAAATGTTCATTGTAGGAGATAATGATGCACTTAAAGCAATTATTGAATCAAGGAAAGTTAAGGCGGCATAAGACATCTAAGAAAGAAATCAGCAATTTGTTAGAACTCGTAAAGAGGGATATAAAAGACGCAAAAGTAAGAGGTCTTTCTGCGGATAGAAAGTTTGTTACTGCTTATAATGCTGTCTTACAGTTAGCTACAATTCTTCTTTATTGCAAGGGATATAAACCAGAAGGTACAGGGCATCATTTTACTGTGTTTCAAGCAATGAAAGGGATAATGGGTAAAGATTATTATGATTTGGCAGATTATTTTGATTCCTGCAGGGCAAAGAGAAATATAACCGATTATGATTATGCTGGTGGAATTTCAGGGTTGGAAGCCATAGAGTTAATCAAAGAGGCAGAAGGATTCTTAGAAATAATTCTTAATTGGCTTAAGAATAATTAAGTATTGTGTCCCCAGAACTCGGAATCCAATAAGAGGACCTAAATTCGGGGAAAAATACGAAAGGAGCGCTAAGAAATGGAAAAGAGAAAACCCTTCACGGCAAAAGAAGCAAAGGAAATTGGAGAAAAGTTAGGGATTAAGTGGGACAAATTTGATGTGGAGCAGTTTCGCGCGGGATTGGATGTAGAACTGGAGCACGGGACTCGTGACCCAAAAACAAATGTTACCAACGACAATGCTTTGATGACTGGCAAAATCGCTCTCGCGCACCTCAACGAATTTCCTGATTATTACACCAGGCTTGAGAAGATGGAAAAAGAAGCCGAAGACTTCTGGGAAAACGAGTAAAAATAAAAGAACAATTAAGTATTGTGTCCCCTGAACTCGTGTCCGAAAAGTACTTGACTTTGTGTTCAAAATGTTGTTAACATAGGTTAACTGACGCCTATTCTGTTAACCAATGTTAACCAATTGGGAATAGGTTAACATAAATAAATTCAAAATGAGGTGTAAATTATGGAAGAAGAGAAATATCTAACAATTCCTCAATTGGCAAAAATTTTGGGATTAACAAGAATTGCTGTTTATAAGAAAGTTAAAAAAGGACAAATAAGATCTATAAGGATAGGGAAAAATTTTGCCATCCCTATAGAAGAGGTGGATAAGATTTCAGGTAAAACGTCAAGAGAAGAAGATAAAAAAATAATCGAAATAACAAAATTCGGGGAACACAATACTTAATTCCTTGTATTACAGCAATTTCACACAATCTTCATAAAGTACTTTAAATTAGCATACATAAAAAATGGACATAATAATCAGAACAGAAAATCAGAAAGATTACGTCAATATTGGAGAAATAAATAATTTGGCTTTCAAACAAGGAAATGAAGCCTCTCCCTTGCTCCTATGTGTGTTCACCCAGATTATCAAAGAAAAGGTATTGGCAGTAAACTTGTTAAAGAAGGACTAAAACGTGCCAGGGAAAAAGGGTATCGTTCGGTCATCGTTATAGGGCATCCTGAATATTATCCGAGATTTGGATTTAGCAAGGCAAGCAAGTTTGATATCAAAGCCCCTTTCGATGTTCCCGATAATGCATTTATGGCGCTGGAGTTAGTAGAAAACGCCCTGGAGAATGTAAAGGGAATTGTTGAATATCCAAAACCTTTTCTTGAAACACCATGAAAATAGAGGGATATGAGATATGAAACAGAAACTGATTTATATTACTGATGCGGATAAGAAACGGTTAAAACAATTAATAAGAGAAGCCAGAGCTTATGGTAGTGAACGGGAAATATGTCTGGAGAGATTAGAGGGAGAGTTGAAGCGCGGTAAGGTAGTTAAAGCAAAGGAAATTCCTAAAGATGTAATTACAATGAATTCCAAAGTTCGTCTCAAGGATCTAAATACTCAGGAAGAAATGATTTATTGGTTAGTCTTTCCCGGCGACGCCGATCCTGACCAGAACAAAATTTCAATTTTAGCGCCAATTGGAACCGCATTAATCGGATATCGGGTCGGAGATATTATCGAATGGAAAGTTCCGGCAGGACTCAGAAAGTTGAAAGTTCTGGAAGTGCTTTATCAGCCCGAAGCCGCCGGCGATTACCATTTATAATCATCGACATACTTTCTGTTATTACACCAATCAACCTGATTATTTTAGGTTACTGGGCATTTTCAGGCACAAAGGAACAAAAGAAAAAAGAAGCAAGAATGGATAAACAAGGTAAAAAGATTTACTTTCGCAGTTTTGGCTGATTGTATGTGCAAGTTTCGCACGATGATATTGGAAGTGTTAAAGAAGATAAATGATTTGGTATGAGCGGAGTAAGTAAAATCGAACTCATTGATCTAGAATGGAGAAAATAAGCGTGAAACAATGGTACGAATCGTTATTTGAGAACTACGCCCGGAAATACGATAAAGAGGTTTTTGTGCAAGGAACTATCGGCGAATGCGATTTCATTGAGCAGGAGATAAATCACGATAAATCCTTGAAGATTATTGATATCGGCTGTGGCACCGGCCGTCATTCTATTGAGCTGGTAAAAAGAGGTTATCAAATTACGGGAATCGATCTATCGGAGTCACAGCTAAAAAGGGCGAGGGAAAAAGCAAAAGAGCAAGGGGTAGAAATTGACTTTCAGAAACATGACGCGAGAAACCTCCCTTTCGAAGGCGAATTTGATCTGGCAATTATGCTATGCGAAGGCGGGTTTTCTCTTATGGAAACAGATGAGATGAACTTTGAGATCCTCAAGAACGCAACAAAAGCGCTTAAAAGTAAAGGCAAGCTTATTTTCACCACATTAAACGGATTGTTCCCGCTGTTTCATTCTGTCAATGAATTCTATAAGTCGGCGCAGAAAGAAGGCCAGTCCCAGTGTAAGGAGTGCTCCTTTGATCTGATGACTTTCCGTGATTATAATACTGTTGTGTTTGAAGATGATTTAGGCAATAAAAAAGAACTAAAATGCAATGAGCGTTATTATGTGCCCAGTGAAATAACCTGGCTTTTGAAAACGCTTGGGTATAAAAAAATAGATATTTTTGGAGCGAAGCTGGGAGCGTACTCAAGGAAAGATAAATTGACTCCGGAAGATTTTGAAATGCTTGTTGTCACGGAAAAATAGTCGTCTGAAATGAACGCTAAAAAATCAAACACCTTTTAAAAATTTGTTGGCCGCCGCAGCAATATAAAAAGGACCCCTCGACTTCGCTCGGGGCGTGTTTTCTCTTTTTCTTTTTTGAAAAGGAACAAAAAATACGATGCCTGAAAAATCAAGGACTTATGAAAAAGCGGCACCGAGAGTCTATATCCGAACTTTCGGCTGTCAGATGAATGATGCGGATTCGGAGGTTATGGAGAGGCTTCTGGAAAGGGAAGGAGTAGCTGGTAGGGCGCACCCCAGAGATTGGCCTGGAAAAGATGATTATTATGAATACAAGCAATCCTGTACACCCACTTAGGTCTCAAGCAAAGGTATTACTATCCAGTGTATTTGGCCCCTATGCACAAGACGATGAGTATGGAAGCCGAAAGATTAACCCGATGGAACTTTATCATAACCAGGTTACTCGGGTACAAGGCCCTTTTTCTCTTCGCATGTTCCATCGTTCATTTGGGTTGATGTTACTTCAGGAAAACATGGATGCGCCTTGCACGCTTTTAGATTTTCCTACCCTCGACCGTTTTACCAATGAAATCCAAAGCCATTCTTACGATATTGTTGGTATTAGTTCAATTATTCCCAATGTCGGAAAGGTAAAAAAGATGTGCAAGATGGCACGTAAATATTTGCCTAATGCAACGATTGTTGTGGGCGGGCATATTGCCAGTATGCCAGATCTTCATAACATCATTGATGCGGATTATATTGTCAAAGGAGACGGTGTCAGTTGGTTTCGAAGGTTCCTGGGACAGGATGAAAACGCTCCAGTAAGACATCCAATAGTTCTTTCTGCATTTGGAGGCCGTATTTTAGGCGTACCTCTTTCAAAAAGGAATACAGCCGCGATTTTGATGCCATCGGTAGGATGTCCGGTGGGCTGTAATTTTTGTTCCACTTCCACTCTATTTGGCGGTAAGGGAAAATTCATAAACTTTTATAAAACCGGAGATTCTCTTTTTTCCGTTATGTGTCAGATTGAAAAGAGCCTCAAGGTGCGTTCCTTCTTCGTCCTTGATGAGAATTTTCTTCTACATCAAAAAAGGGCATTAAGGTTGTTGGAATTAATGGAACAGCACAATAAGAGTTGGTCTTTGTACATTTTCAGTTCTGCCCAGGCATTGAAGCTTTATACAACCGAACAGCTGGTGAGCTTGGGAATTTCCTGGGTATGGATGGGACTGGAAGGTGAAAACAGTCAGTATGCAAAGCTTAAAGGGATCGATACCCACTCGTTTGTACGAGATCTACAATCACATGGCATTTGCGTTATGGGGTCAACAATTATCGGTTTAGAAAACCATACCCCTAAAAACATCGATCAGGTTATAGACTGGGCCATCAGCCATAATACGGACTTTCACCAATTCATGTTGTACATCCCAATTCCCGGCACGGCTCTTTATGAACAACTCTTGAAGGAAGAAAGTATTTTGTCTGAAGAAGAATGTCCCATTGCAGATGTACACGGTCAATACTGCTTTAATTATCATCACAAGCATATTTGTGAGGGCCAGGAAACCGAATTTCTTCTTAGAGCCTTTCATCGTGACTTCGAGATAAATGGTCCCAGCATTGCCCGAATGATCCGAACCATGCTAAGGGGATGGAAAAGATACAAGAACCATCCGAATCCATGTATCCGCAATCGCTTTGAATGGGAATTTAAAAAATCCTCAGTTTATTATGCAGGAGCGGTTTGGGCGATGAAAAAATGGTACAGGAAAAATGGACCTATGTTGGAGAAAACCACATCACTTCTGCAGGATTTATACGGGGAGTTGGGTTGGAAAGCCAGGACAATGGTTTCACTGTTGGGTAGAGTAATGTACTTTACCATGAAAAGAGAAGCAGAAAAACTTGCCAATGGTTGGGTTTATGAGCCGTCTACGATTTACGAAAAAAACGCCAAAGCGCTGAA
>CAYOFG010000048.1:0-4677 GCA_964403285.1 uncultured Clostridia bacterium
TATTACCTTTTCAGTTCCCGCACGGCTTTTTTGAGGCACTTGAGAAGCTCTCTTTCAATCTCCTCTTCACTTCTGCACTTGCCAACGTGCGGCTTCACACATGTTACAGTTTTCAACAACACCCTGATAATCTCACAACGCGACATCTTCTTATGGCCTTCCTTTTCTATCCTTTTTGCCAAATTCCTCAAAAAGTCGATTTGTGTTTTCTGTAACAAAACAGAACTTTGTCTGGCTTTGCGCAAGGTCATAATTTAACTTCCCACCGGTGATATTGAAATCAATCTTTCAAGGAAGCAAAAAAATACCAACCGGTTCACCCCGACTATTAATATTTCTTTATAGCGCGTAATATCCTTTCCTCCAGGTCTCCCTCTGTTCTGACGCCTTCGACATTAATGTCCAATTTCATAATGACATTAATCAAGGACCTTATTATATAAGAGCGAGGCAATTTATAGCCTTTCTTCTTTTTCATCATCTTCGATAGTGCGTAGAACCAGTCAAGAGCCTCGTCTGGAATGGTTATAGTAACCTTATGTAAACCTTTTCTAACTTCTGACCTGAAACGTTTGTAATCCTTGACCATAATCTCCTCTTTCTTGTTTGTTTGCCTCAAATAATGCCACAACGGACTGAATTTGTCAAGTACATTATTGATACGACGCCTTTTGACTCTTTTCCAGTAACACATCAATGGCTGCAATATCTTCCTTAGAAAGCATCCAATCTCCGGCGACAACCGTTTCCTCAATCTGAGAGGGACGCCTCGCACCCACAATGGCTGCGGTTACCTCGGGACGGCGCAAGACCCAGGCTATTGCTAACTGCGCTACAGTTCTACCACTCTTTTCGGCAATGGAACGCAGGTGTTCAACCAATTTAAGATTAGCACTCAACTCGGGTTCCTGAAAGCGTGGGTCTCTACGTCGGTGATCATCCTCGGGCAGATTCTTTACGCGTTCTCTGGTAAATTTTCCTGTTAAAAGCCCTTTTTGCATGGGACTATAGGTGACTACTCCGATGTTGTTTGCCGAGCAGTATGGGAGGATTTTTTTCTCAATACCACGCTCCAGCATACTATAAGGTGGCTGGAGAGAGGCTACAGGATGGATTGACTGGACGCGTTTAAGTTGTTGCAGATTAAAATTTGATACTCCACCATAACGAATTTTACCCTCTGTTATCAAATCTCCCAAGGTTGTCCAGGCTTCCTCAATGTCTTCGTCGGGCTCTGGCCAGTGAATCTGGTAAAGGTCAATGACTTCTATTTTGAGTCTTTTCAGGCTCGCTTCAATTTCAGAGCGGATACTTTTCTTCTTCAGGCGTCCGGATATATTTCCGTCCTTATCCCAGACTCGTTCGCATTTAGTAGCAATGATAGGCTTTTTGCGTAATCCTCTGATAGCTCTTGCCACAATTTCTTCCGAGTGGCCAAGTCCGTAAACTGCTGCTGTGTCTATCCAGTTAATTCCCAATTCAAGAGCGCGCTGAATGGCGGAAATCGAATCTCTGTCATCCTGGGGACCCCAGCTGAACTTCCATTTGCCGCCTCCGATTGCCCACGTGCCCAATCCAATAGTTGACAGGTTAAGGTCTGTCCAGCCTAATTTTCTTGTTTTCATAATCTCCCTCCTTTCCCAGATAATGTTATCTGGAGTCCCCCGATTTTATCGGGGGGTCCAATTTTTTGCCTCCCTTTCGGGAGGACTCCAGCAGAGGGCAGATTCTCCTGAAGCCATTTATAAATTACTATCCTTTTCCCCTCATATTCTCCCTGATAAACCATTTCCAGTTCTTTGGGGATGGGAGAAGGGTTAAGCAAAAATTTCAACTCCGCTCTTCTGGTAGGAATGTATCGTTCGTCTATCACCAGGTAATCGGCTTTACGCTTTCTTGCATAAATAGTGACCTCTTCATAGAAGTCCTCAGGAATAGAAGCAATGAGATTCCCTGAATAAAATGCGGTATATGGTTTTCTGGACATAACAACAGAAGATTTCTCTGCATTATTTTTCAGCCAGATTCCTGCGTCCTTATGTTCCAAATCATATTTGTTGGTAATTGACTTATAGGAGAAATAAAAAATCGATGGAAGAACCAGAAAAAGAAAGACATAGTTCCCCCATTTCCTGCCTATAATCCTTTCCCACTCAAAGAATCCAACAACTGTCCAGGCAATTAATAAAGGGATGAGAAATGTGAAAAATCGGTTCTGCACACTAAACAAAGAATATTGTAGAATTGCCAAAATCACGAAAGAGCAAAGAAAAATTTCTTCCTTCTTGTAGGGTATTTCCTTTCTTTTTAAGAATATGCCAAAAAGCAAAACCAGAGCAAAATTATAGGTCAAACTGCTCGGGATTCTGTCAAATATAATGCGTAAAATATTTTTCATTGCTCTTCTTCCCACAATCCAGGGATGATGCAGAGCAAAAGAGAGCGGTCTATAATTAACTTTATCCGATTTTATTGCTATTTCTTTACTTTCCTGATGACTGGTCTGGAGATTGACGGGAGCTAATCCATATTTTTGGTATTCTGATTGAAAAGAGGTATAAAAATTATAACTACTTTTCTCACTAATTGTCCAGTATCCCAATTCTTTCCTGACGAAAAAAAGGTAAGGCAGGGCAAAAATCAGAAAGCCCAGACTAAATGTAAGAAGTATCAGACTTTTTTTATTTTTAGCTTGGCTGCTTTTCAAAAACAGTCCAGGAAAAAATAGTATCCACAGCGCCATTAGAAAATATATGAAAAATCCCTCTGGTCTGGTAAGATACGAAAGACCAAAGATAAAGCCAGCCAGTAAGAAAAGCCATACCTTACTTTTTTTGAAAGCAATTAACCCTGTAAAAATTCCTGTCACTATCAAAAAGGTATAAGTGCTTTCAGTTAATACCTGTTGAGAAGATATCACCAGTCGGGGATGAAAAATCATCAGGATGACAGAAAGTCTGGCAACTTTTTCCGGAAAGACTTCCCGGATTAAAAAAAATGCTGGAATTATCAGAATAGAACCCATTATTGCTGAAACCATCCGCCCGGAAAATTCCAAATCTTTAAATATGAAAGAAAAAAGTCCAATTAAGACGGGATAAAAGGGAGGCCAATAAGCATCGATTCCTTGCCAGGGATGAGAAGAAACCAATTTCTTCCCCAGTGTGGCATAAAAGACTCCATCGGTTTCAATCATTGGAATACGTAATAAGAAAATAAAGCGAATTAGAAAACCAGAAAAAACACTTAAGGCGAGAAACGTTAACCAATATTTCTTACTTTTTATTTCCACTTTATAACTTCCTCAATCTGTCTTCTATGTTGCCCATACAAAAATTTGCGCGTAGTGTAGCCCTTTATGGGCGTAATTTTTACGGGGACAAGCCCCTACACTACCGATCTACGGGGACAAGCCCCTACACTACCTAAACTAATCAGTTCTTTCCAGACCGTTTCCACCCGCTTTCGTAAACTGGTAGAATCCAGGTCACCATTAATTATATAGTCTGCATATTTCGTCTTTTTATAGAGAGGAATTTGCGCGCTTATTCTGGCTTTAGCCTCCTTAAGAGTGAGAGTATCATCTCTCTGCAATCTCTCAATCTGTATTTTCTGAGGTACATAAACCAGGATTATCTTATCAACCAAATACTCGAGTTTAGCCTCAAAAAGAAGAGGTATATCCACCAGGAGAATATCCCTCTTTCTCTCTCTTGCTACCAACCTGGACCGTCTTGCAAGTTTCTGAAATTCTTCTGTTTTTCTTTTTATTTCAGCAATAATCTTAGGATGTATAATTGCGTTTAAAGATTTTCTTTTCCGTTTATCTCCAAATATTGCCTCAGCCAGTCTTTTTCGGTTCAATCTCCCTTTCCTGTCTAATACTTCCCGGCCGAATTTCCTGGCTATCTCTTGCAAAACTTTTGTGCCGGGTTTGGTTAACTGGCGAGCAATTTTGTCGGCATCGACAGTTTTGCAACCAAAATTCTTGAATATCTTGAAGACCGTGCTTTTTCCTGAAGATATTCCTCCTGTCAAACCCACAATTAGCATTTTCAACTCTCTCCTTTTTTAATACAGTATCTACTTTTTCTCTTCAAAGACCTGTGCGGAAAAAGTATATATTTCTGTATCTTTATCCTTCCACGCATCTTGTGACAAATGTGCCTTGTCATAACAGAGTCGGTTCAGGAACTCCTCTTTTGACCAGCCAGTTTCAGTGGCTACCTGCGGCAGGAATACTCCTTGATTAGAACCTCTCTTTACAATCACACCATGTTTTCCCATTTCTATCTCATCTACGCTTTTGATTCGCTTTGGCACCGTCAACACAGAAATCTCAATCTCTACCTCAGCCAACTCTCCCGGTACCACCGGCGGAAAGCGAGGGTCACCAGTGGATGACTGAATCGCCATCTGGGAAACAGCCTTGTACAGTTCCTCCAGAGGCATAATATACCCGATGCAGCCACGCAGCATTCCTTTCTTACGCAAAGTCACGAAGACACCTCTTTTCTCTTTCAACATAGGGTCGTCCACATTAAACTCTGGTATCTTACGGGAGCGAATATACTCCTCGATTGTCTTCCGCGCGATACCGAGGAGAATTTTCTTTTGCTTTTCGTTTAACATTTTCTCACCCCCTTTTCCTTCTTCCAATTCAGGAGTTATCTTTTC
>CAYOFG010000048.1:4777-11193 GCA_964403285.1 uncultured Clostridia bacterium
TCCGTAGAAGCAATTATGAGTATTTTTTTCTTGCCCTTTGAAGCCACGATAGCATCAGCCAAAAGCTGACAGAACTCTTCAGAGCTATCATTGACAACAATAGGAACTATCTTGAAATCTTTCAAAGTTGCCTGGAGAAAAGGAAGCTGCACTTCCAGAGAATGTTCATCGTTGTGTGCTTTTTCATCAAAACTAAACAATTGATGTTTACTGATAATTTCCTTAGCAATTTCAGAATCTACTTCAACTTTTCCCAGGGGAGTTTGCCACCAGCCTTCGGCATAAACCGAAGCTCCCCTCACAGGCAAATGATGGCTCGGTCCCAGAAGAATTACGGTGTCAAAATCCTCCCCTTCAATCTGATGGTAAGCATAGGCCGCCACCTGACCCGAAAATATGTAGCCCGCATGGGGTGAAATCAGGGCCATTAATTTTCCGGGGAGTTTCTCCTGGTCGACATTTTCCAGAAAACCGTTGACAGCGTCTTTTAACGCCTTCGGTGAGCCAGGATAGAACTGGTCACTCCAGCGAGCTCGACGAACTTTAGACTCAGAAGCCTCTGCTACCAATGGGGAAGAAATACAGAAAAAGAGAAAGACAAAAGAGAGAAAAATTCTTCTAAGACACATTTTATACTCCTTTTCTATTCACCTTAATAAGCATCGCTCAAAAGGTGAATGTTACCTATTTTAAGCCTTTCCAGTCCTGCCATCCTTGCTTCTTCCAGGCATTCTTCAGCGTGGACTCGGGAAGTTGTGGGAAGATCGGACATATAGAAATGGGGATGGAAAGCCAGAAGAGAGTAGGGAATCTCCGGGTCTAAGGATGCTATAAATTTAGCAATCCTGGAGACCTCAAACCTGTCAACATAACCGGGCACGAGAAGCGTTGAAGCCACAAGGAAAGGCGGTTCTCTTCTTTTCTTAGTATAATCAGCCAGAAAAGAGAAGTTCTCCAATGTCCTTTTGTTAGAAACCCCGCATAAGGCAATGTTTATCTCCTCACTGAACGCTTTCAGGTCGAATTTTATACAGCCTTCAGAACGGAGAGATAGTTCTGCCATATCTTTTAAAAATTCAGGGTTCATACAGCCATTCGTCTCCCAACAGATGCGCACTCTCTTCTTCTCCAGAGCGAGCCGGGAAGTCTCCAGGGCATGGTATATATGGGGAGTAGGGTCGCCGCCAAAATAACAGATGCAATTCGTCCTTCCATCCACACAATCAGACAACTCCTCTGAGGTTACGAAATCTCCCTCTTTCATGCTTTCAATTTTCTCCAGAGCGACAGGAGTTGCTTGTTCCATTAGTCGTTCAACCTCTTCCCGGTAGTGCCAGTTCTGGCAGAACAGGCAATCGAAAGAGCAGCCATGGTAGAAGACCGCTAAATTCTTATATCCATAGCTCTCCTTCTCTCCACAAACCCATTCAGCCACACAGTTGGTCGGCAGTGGGTCGTGGTACCAGGATAGGCTCCCCCTTTCTCTGTTTACCAGGTGGACTAACTTTCCCAGATGGTTAGTTCGCAAGCCACAATAGCCAAAACCTCCTTTGGGAATCTGGCATTCGTTGGCACAAATGGTACATTTTACCCCCACTTCATCCCTGGGAATCGCCTCGGGAAGGCAAAAATTGCTTCTTGAGACTCTATGTGCTTTTTCTATTGAAGGCAGAACTTTCTTGAAGTCTCGCCTTATACATTCCACGCAGACACCCAATATTTTCGTAATTAAGAGAGACTCCTGTTTACAATTGAGACACTCCATACTCCTCCCACTACTTTCCCACCATTCTCTTGAATCTTGAGGCATCATCAAACATGTAGACATTGTTGAACATACAATATATTTCCTTTTTTTCTTTACATTTTACTTTAAGTTTACTGAGGTCTCTATCAGTATAACGATACCCGTACCCACTAACTCCGTGGAGACGAAAATAGACAAACTCTCCCGCTACAGCTTCATCCTTAAAAGGGTCAACGCAGTGAACCAATCCCAGTTGAGAACAGAGATTCCTTATCTCCTTCCTATCCCATTTTCCCCTTGGTTCCCAGACTAAACGGAGACCTTGCCTTTTGATTTTCTGGAAGAATTTTTTCATATTCCTCTTATTTTCTACTGTGGGCTGGAAGCTGGGTGGCATCTGAAAAACAACTATTTTCGCTTCCAGAAGTTGGGCTATTTTCTGAGTCTTCTCCCATGCCTCAAAAACCATATCGGTTGGCTTGAAGAACCCATAGTATGGTTTCTGTTCATCCGGAAGTGGATATCCCAGTTTCCTGTATGTCGGGCTGGATGGCAAGTGAGTTATCAACTGGGGAGCCTTTAAAGTAAATTCGAATCCCTTAGGAGCTTCTTCCCTCCATTTAACGACAGTTTCCAGCCTGGGGAACTGGTAGAATGTTTTCTGTATCTCCTGAACTTCAAAATTCTTGTAGTACTTTTCCCTTGCCACGGCAAATCCACAACAACCAACTTTAACCATAAGAATTCCTCACTATACCTTTCTCCTCAGTTGGTAGTCGCAACCTTAAGGTTGCGTTCATATTCGCAGGCTGAAGCCTGCGCCTACCTGGAAAATGTACCCCACCAGATTTTCCATCCCACTTAAAAAGAATCCGATTACTATTTCACATTTTTATAGGGAGGGGTTTTTTACAATATGGGCAATTACCATCTTCAATTTTCATCTCTGCCACAGAGAACCCATCTCTTCTGATAACTAATTTTCCACAGTAATGGCAATAAGTATTCTCCCCTATATGTCCAGGAATATTGCCAATGTAGACATAGTGGAGACCCTTTTCAAATCCAATCTTCCTGGCCTCTTCCAGGGTCTCTACAGATGTGAAAGGGAGATGAGATAATTTCAAATGGGGAACGAATTGAGTCACAT
Source organism: uncultured Clostridia bacterium (assembly GCA_964403285.1). Classification (GTDB taxonomy): domain Bacteria; phylum UBA6262; class WVXT01; order WVXT01; family WVXT01; genus WVXT01. Next base: position 7,675 of record CAYOFG010000048.1, read on the forward strand.
GCCAGGGCGTATCCTCCCCCAGCTCCTCAACTATCCAGGAGGCAATCCCTTCCCACTCTTTCCTATCGTCATTATATCCCGGGATAATATTGGTTACAATCTCAACCCACATCCCCCATTTCTTCTTTGCCCTTGCGGTGACCTGGAGGATTCCCCTAAAATCGGGAATGTTTCCAATCTTCTGATAACTCTTTTTTCTAAAACCTTTAATATCTACTCTGAAAGAATCAAGATATGGACCAATCTTATCCAGGGCCTCGGGTGTAATGTAGCCATTGGTGACATAGTTTGTAAGTAGCCCTTCTTTCTTTGCCAGTCTGGCAGAATCCAGTGTAAACTCGAACCAGATTGTTGGTTCATTATACGTCCAGGAGATTCCCCGAGAGTGGCCTTTCTTTGCCAGTTTTACAGTATCTTCGGGAGAAAAATATTGTGCCTCTGCCTCGTAATCAACATGGGAGATGTCATAGTTCTGGCAACCAGGACAGCGAAAATTGCATCCGAGGGTGCCTAAAGAGAGCCATCTTGAACCTGGATAGAAGTGGAAGAGAGGTTTCTTCTCAATGGGAGATATGGCCCAGGTGGATACCCTGCCGTAGATAAGAGTGTACAGCTTCCCTCGCACGTTCTTCCTTGTCCTGCACCACCCGATCTCTTCTTCTGCAACTGTGCACCTTCTCTGACAGATGCCACATCTCACCCTGCCATCTTTTAAAACCTGATAAATAATTGTCTCTTTCAATACATGCTTCCCTTTCGGGAGGACTCCAAAAATTGGAGTAGCACCGCTTGCGGTGCGTCAATCAACGCGAAACAAGTTTCGCTACTCCAAAAATTCTGGAGTCAATAAACTCTTCCCTTGCGGGAGGACTCCAGAAGAGTTAAAATATGGAAAAGCCAGCTTTTCTCAACCTTACAACCGAAGTGTCATAGGGATCGCAAATCTCTTCTTCCAAATAATCTTTATAGTCAATTTTTCTCAATTTTCTTATCATTTCTGTTCTTTCTTCTTTAGGCATCAACCGCGAATCGCTCATTGGAGCAACCCGAAAGTATAATCCTTCCTTCTTCAAGGTCTCCACAGCCAGATAAGGCAGTTCATAAAACTCACCCTTCCCCCCTGTCCTCCTCTCAAACCCTTCGGGAGTGCCAGCCTTTATGGAGACCCTCACATAGAGGTTTCTATATTTCTTTAAAGCTCTCACATATTCTGGCTCTTTACCTAAAAGAATCCCGTTTGTCTCCAGAACAAAGAAGTAGTCAGTTTCCTCAACCAGGTCCAGAAGCCTGAGTAGATGCGTTTTCCCCAGAGTCGGCTCTCCGCCAGATACGCGCAATTTCTTAACTTTTGCCGTTCTGGCATTGGAAAGGAGCTTCTCAAGAACCTCGTCAGGAGTAAGGAATTCTCCATATTTGTATGGGAAATCGCGGGACAAGGAAACCCAACAAAACACGCATCGCAAACAGCAACCCACAAGATAACCGGTAGAAATTCCCCCGTATACCCCTGTACAGTAGAAATTTGTGTATTTGCGGGAAGGACCTTTCATACATAACTTTTCGGTCTCCATCGCTAACCCGAGGGGATCGAAAGGAATAGAATCTTTGGTAATGAAGCCCTGATACTCCACTTTGTAAATTCACCTCTTCTGTCTCTCCACCTCATCCCCGGTCATAGGAACGAACCTGACAGGAACTACATTCCGGACAGTTACTTCTCCTTCTCTCTTTTCCACAAGTTTAAGAACCTGGGGAAAATCGATTTCCCCCACAGGTATCACCATCCTGCCACCCTCGGCAAGTTGGTCTATTAAAGGCCGGGGAATATGGTCAGGCGCACAGGTCACTATAATTCCGTCAAAGGGCGCATACTCCTCCCAGCCTAAATATCCATCGCCACACTTTACTTTTATATTTTTATAACCCAATTTCTGAAGAAGCTCTTCTGCCCTTTCAGCCAATGTTTCCAGGATTTCAATCGTATAAACTTCCTTAGCCAGTTCACAAAGTATAGCTGCCTGGTAACCTGAGCCCGTGCCCACTTCCAGTACTTTCTCATCGCCCTCCAGATTCAAACATTCTGTCATCAAGGCCACAATATAGGGCTGAGAAATAGTCTGTCCTTCCCCTACGGGAAGAGGAGAATCGTCATAGGCAAAAGCTCTATATTCTTCCGGGACAAACTCGTGTCTGGGAACCGTCTCCATTACTTTCAGAACCCGCCTATCTCTTATTCCTCTCTCCTCAATCTGGTCAACCACCATTGCCTTTCTTCTCTTCTCCAGGTCCCTAAAATTGACTCTGACCCCTTTTTTTCGGCAACAGTTGAGGACCATTAAACAGGATACTACAAAAAAGAGAAGAAGATTTTTTCTCACTTCAGTTTTATCTCCAGTCTCTTCGCGCATTGTTCACAAAAATCTGGCCCTTTTATATCAGTGTCCCGAAGGCTGTTGGAAAAGTACATCACACATTTCGGATTTAGACAGTGCCTTAAACCGAAAGTATGACCCAATTCGTGCACCGATTCCTTAAGTGCTCTCTCCAGGAAGAGCTTCTCATTCTTACTATTTCCATAAAACTCTTCCCGCAAGCGAGTTAAAGAAATCAAAGCCACGTCTCTACCCAGGTCTGCCTGACCAAAGATGAAGTTCAGCGCGGGAACAAAGATGTCCACATCGAGAATACCTAAGACTTTGTCTGCATCTTGCGGGACATTTTGCTTTAATTCTTCCAGGATAGGACTGGAAAAATATTGTCCCCTCTTAGCCCTGTATGCATCCTCAGGTAGAGGCAATGGCTTACCCACCTGAAACACTGCCTGAAATTTCTCTCTCAAAGCCCAGGACAATTTTAAAAGCGTCTCCTTATCAACATCTCCAACTGGTATAATGTAAATCTTCATTTCCGCTCCTTTTTTGCTCTCTCTCTTACCTTCTGACGAACACCCTGTAAGGAAAATTGATAATAGAAATATTGGAATTATCCTTAACAGCCATCTACCCATATTCTACTCCAACATTGCAACAGTTGTGGTAGGAAACAGAAGGGACTACTCAATGAGACTCAAATACTTAAACGCATAACCGGGAAATTTGCCAGATTTCCACTCTGTCCTTGAGGCTACCATATGTCGGAATCCACGTTCATAATTGAACTCGTCTATCTTTAACTTAAACTCCATCCTCTTAGTCTCACCAGGAGCAAGGGATTCTATCTCTTTATGATCTTCAGAAACGATTTTAATTCCTTCTTGCGGCAGAAGGGAAACTCTTATCTTCTCCACCTCAAGAGGGCTACAATTTTTTACCTCTACTTTTGCAGAAAACTCTGTATTGAAAAGAGCCTTATCGGGAACATAAATCTCGGTGTGAATAGGAATCATATTCCATTCTTCCCGTAGTCGGGAAAAACAGGACGCACCAGCCAATACCCATTCTTGAGACGTATAGGGACCTTTCCTTCCCCAGAGAGCCCGCGCCAGGTCATGAGTGAATATTCCTGAGACCGGCCCATCTC
>CAYOFG010000049.1:0-8896 GCA_964403285.1 uncultured Clostridia bacterium
CAGGAAAGATTCCCATCCTGGGAGTCTGTCTTGGCCACCAGTGCATCGGCTATGCCTTTGGCGGAGAGGTAGTAAGGGCAGAAAGGATTATGCATGGCAAGACTTCTTTGGTTTACCATAACCAGAAAGGAATATTCGAAGGGATTATTAATCCTTTTGAGGCGACGCGTTACCATTCGCTGATTGTAAAGGCGGATACCCTGCCCGAATGTTTAGAGATTACTGCCCAGACCGATAGAAAAGAGATTATGGGGATTAAGCATAGAGACTACTCGATTTGGGGAGTCCAATTTCATCCAGAATCTATTCTCACCAAAGAAGGGAAGAAGCTCTTAAGAAATTTCTTGGAAAAGGAATAGAAGCTAGAAAATAGATGTCATTGCGAGGCGAAGCCGTGGCAATCTCTTGCCAAATTGCGAGATTGCTTCACTTCGTTCGCAATGACAGTTAGTATCAAGAAGAGTGGCTCTCCTCGTTTTTTTGGCTGAAATTCCTAACGTTCTTCACAAACTATTTTCTAAGTGTGGGGAATGAGTGGCAAGTTTAGACAAAGGAGAGGAGAATGATTAAGGAAGCAATCGCCAAAGTAGTAAAAGGTGAAAACCTCGAAGAAAAAGAAGCAATTGAAGTAATGGAAGAGATTATGTCAGGTAAATGTACCGACGCCCAGATAGGAGCTTTCATCACTGCCTTGAGAATTAAGGGAGAAACCGTGGAAGAGATAACAGGATGCGCCAAAGTGATGCGGGCTAAGGCAACTAAGATTAATGTCTTGCCGGAAATAGACATAGATAGGGAAGAGATAAATATTGATTGGGAGACCATAGTGGATACCTGTGGCACGGGGGGCACGGGGACGAACACCTTTAACATTTCTACCACCACGGCGTTTGTGGTGGCTGGATGTGGCGTCAGGGTGGCTAAACACGGAAACAGGGGAGTCTCCTCAGGTTGTGGAAGTGCCGACGTCATAAAGGGTCTGGGAGTGAACCTTGATGTTCCTCCTGAGGTGGTTGCCAGGTGCGTGAGGGAGATTGGGATAGGTTTTCTCTACGCTCCCCTATTTCACGGAGCTATGAAGTACGCTATAGGTCCCCGACGAGAAATTGGGCTGCGTACGGTATTCAATATTCTTGGTCCTTTAACTAATCCCGCGGGCGCCACAGCTCAAGTTCTGGGCGTTTACGATGGTGAACTTACGGAAATGATGGCTCACGTATTAAACAACTTAGGGGTAAAGAGAGCCTTCGTTGTCTACGGTTTAGATACTCTGGATGAGATTACGATTACCGGTCCAACCAAAGTTTCTGAATTGAAAAATAAAAAGGTAAAAACTTACCATATCAGGCCGGAGGATTTCGGTCTTCCTGTAGCCCATCCTGAGGAAATAAAGGGAGGCGGAGTTAAAGAGAACGTTGAGATAGTCTATTCAATCCTTAAAGGGAAAAAAGGTGCACAGCGGAACGTCGTGCTCCTGAACGCATCTGCTGCGCTTGTAGCCGGAGAAAAAGCAAAAGATTTTAAAGAAGGGATTAAACTGGCTGAAGATTCAATCGATTCCGGCAAGGCAATGAAAAAGCTGGAACTCCTGATAGAGTACACCAACCAAAGCCACATAGAATCGTAGCTGTAGTGTAGGGCTTTATGCTCGTCCCGATAAATCGGGACGCCCATAAAGGGCTACACTACGAACAAACAGATTACGCCCATAAAGGGCTACACTACAGGAAGACAAAGCTTGCGCTTTGCTGCTAATTTAATTTTATGGATATTTTAAGAGAAATAGTCGCTTATAAAAAGAAGAGGGTGGCGGAAAAGAAGGAAAAGATTCCCCTGGCTAAACTGAGGGGTAGGATTGATACTCTTCCTCCCGCCAGGGATTTCAAAGGGGCAATTTCTCTTCCAGGAAAAATAAGTCTAATCTGCGAGATTAAGAGAGCATCTCCTTCCAGTGGACTCATCTTGAGAGATTTTCATCCCAAAAAGATAGCCCAAATCTATGAGAAAAATGGGGCAGCAGCCATTTCCGTTCTGACAGAAGATAAGTATTTTCAGGGAGATGTTCTCCATCTCTTCTCTGTTAAACAGAGCGTTAACATTCCCATCCTGCGTAAAGACTTTATTATTGACGAATACCAACTATATGAATCGAGAGCTTTTGGTGCCGATGCTCTTCTTTTAATTGCTTCTATTCTGGATGGCGCGCGGATAAGCCAATTCGTAAAGATAACTAAGAACCTGGGAATGGAAGCTCTGGTTGAGGTTCATAGCGGGGAAGACCTGGAGAAAGTCCTCTCCACGCCGGCAGAGATTATCGGGATAAATAATCGCAATTTGAAAGATTTCACTGTTGACCTTAATGTAACGAAAGAGTTGAGGAAGAAGATTCCCCGGGAAAAAATAGTTATTTCCGAAAGCGGCATCAAAACGAGAGAAGACATTTTGTTGTTGAAAAATACAGGAATAAATGCTATATTGATTGGACAAGTTTTACTGGAAAGTGAAGACATCAGTAAGAAATTGGGAGAATTGGGTATTTAAAATTGTAGGTCCCGATGACTCGGGACAAAAAGGAGGTGGGCATGGAACAGTCGAAGATCATTTTGTCAGAGAAGGAGATTCCGCAGGCCTGGTACAACATCCAGCCGGACCTGCCAGAGCCTCTGGCTCCGGCATTGCATCCTAAGACATTCAAGCCACTGGGGCCCGCGGATCTTGCTCCTATCTTCCCTATGGAGTTAATCAAACAAGAAGTAAGCCAGGAGCGCTGGATAGACATACCGGATGAGGTTCTCGATGTCTATAAGCTCTGGAGACCGACACCTTTACATCGAGCTTATAGGTTAGAGAAAGCGCTGAAGACTCCTGCGAGAATCTATTACAAGAATGAGAGCGTAAGCCCCCCGGGAAGCCATAAGCCAAACACAGCAGTTGCCCAAGCCTACTACAACAAAAAGGAAGGAGTAAAAAGAATTGCCACTGAGACAGGAGCAGGACAGTGGGGAAGCGCTCTTTCTTTTGCGTGTAATATCTTTGGACTGAAGTCCACAGTCTATATGGTAAAGGTGAGTTACCAGCAGAAGCCCTACAGAAGAATCTTAATGGAAACGTGGGGCTCAGAAGTCCATCCTTCCCCAAGTAATTTGACCAACGTAGGGAAGAGTATCCTGCAGAAAGACCCCGCTTGTCCAGGCAGCCTGGGTATTGCCATATCGGAAGCAGTAGAAGATGCGGCAACGCATGACGATACCAAGTACGCTCTGGGCAGTGTTTTAAATCACGTAATCTTACATCAAACTGTAGTGGGACTGGAGCTTAAAAAACAGTTAAAAATAGCCGGAGAGAAACCGGATATTTTGACAGGCTGCATAGGCGGAGGGTCCAACTTTGCCGGATTCTCTTTCCCCTTTGTCAAGGATAAGATGAGTGGGAAAGACATACAGATAATTGCCTGCGAGCCGGAAGCTTGTCCCACTCTAACCAGAGGTCCTTACCGATACGACTTCGGAGATACTGCTGAAATAGCTCCGGTAGTAAAAATGTTTACTTTGGGCCATTCGTTTGTTCCTCCGCCAATCCACGCCGGCGGCCTAAGGTACCATGGGGACGCTCCCCTTGTTTGCCTTCTGGTGAACAAAGGAATTATTGAGGCCCGAGCGTACTATCAGAATCCTGTGTTCGAAGCAGCTGTTCTCTTTGCTCGCACTGAAGGAATCCTTCCCGCTCCGGAAACAGCCCATTGTATAAAGGCGGCAGTGGATGAAGCGAAGAAATGTAAGGAGACTGGGGAAGAAAAATGCATCGTGATAGCCTTTAGCGGACACGGACACTTCGACCTCTCTGCCTATGACGCTTATTTAAATAAGAAATTAGAGGATTACGCTTATCCAGAGGAAAAGATAAAAGAGGCTCTGGCAGCAGTTCCGAATATCGGGTGAAAAATTCTGGATTCCTTTGTAGGGGCGACCGTCCCTGGTCGCCCGAGGGACGGCATGCCGAAAAATCGGCATAAACTGCTTCCGTCCCCTCCGTGGAGTCCCTGCGAAAGCAGGGTTCTCCAATTATGACCTCCCTTTCGGGAGGACTCCAGAGTAAATGTAGGGGCGACCCTCCGTGGTCGCCCGATAAAGAGTTTGCATGGATGGTCAGAATAAAAATTTGTGGTATTACCAATGAAAAAGATGCCTTGTGGGCAGTCAATCTGGGAGTCGACTACATAGGCTTCAATTTCTACAAGGATAGCCCTCGCAAAATTTCTCCAAAATTGGCAGCCCAGATTATTGGGAAGCTTCCCTCCTTCACTCAACCTGTGGGTGTTTTTGTAAACGAAGAGATGAAGGCAGTCAAAAGGATTGCCGAAAAATGCAGGCTCAATCTGGTGCAGCTTCATGGGGAGGAGACTCCTGAATACTGTCGAGAGTTACAGACGCAAAGTCCAAGACTGAAGACGATCAAAGCGTTCAGGATGAGAGGCAAAGAAAATCTGGACGGGATAGAAAATTATGGCGTAGATTATTATCTCCTCGACTCTTATGTTCCGGGGATAGAGGGAGGAACAGGAGAAATTTTTAACTGGGATCTGGCAGTGAAGGCGAAGCAGTTTGGTAAGCCAGTATTTCTGGCGGGAGGTCTTACTCCTGACAACGTCACCCAGGCTATAGAAAAGGTCGATCCCTACGGTGTAGATGTAGCCAGTGGCGTAGAGAGGACTCCCCGGCGAAAAGATTACAACCTTATGCAGGAATTTATAAGTCGAATTAGAGCAAAGAAACTATAACCTTAAAAAGGAATAGAAATATGGAAAAGGTTTTGCCAGACAAGTCAGGCTATTTTGGTATCTTTGGAGGGAAGTTTGTTCCCGAAACCTTGATGTCCGTCCTCAAGGAGCTTGAGCAAGTCTACAAGAGGGCAAAAAGGGACAAAAGTTTTCAGGATGAGCTCAAATATTACCTATCGGAATATGCAGGAAGACCCACACCTTTATATTTTGCCAAAAACCTGACAGAGAAACTGGGTGGCGCGAAGATTTATCTTAAAAGAGAAGACCTCTGCCATACCGGCGCCCACAAGATAAATAATAGTCTCGGTCAGGCACTTCTGGCAAGGAGAATGGGCAAGAAAAGGGTTATTGCTGAGACAGGCGCTGGTCAACACGGAGTAGCCACAGCCACTGCTGCTGCCCTTTTAGGATTAGAGTGCAAAATCTATATGGGAACTGATGATATAAAAAGGCAAGCGCTTAATGTTTTTAAGATGGAACTTCTGGGGGCGAAAGTCACTCCCGTCTCTTCGGGAACAAGAACTCTAAAAGATGCAATCAACGAGACGATCAGGGACTGGGTTGCCAATGTAAGAACAACGCATTACCTTTTAGGCTCCTGCGTTGGTCCGCATCCTTATCCTATGATGGTAAGGGATTTTCAATCAGTTATTGGCAGGGAGGTCAAGCGTCAGATAAGGAAAAAGGAAAGACGCTTGCCCGATTACTTAATAGCCTGCGTTGGCGGCGGAAGTAACTCTATTGGCCTATTTCACCCATTTTATAACGATGCGGTGAAGTTTATTGGAGTGGAAGCAGCCGGCTTGGGAATAAAGAGTGGCAGACACGCCGCTCCTCTATATGCGGGAGAGATAGGAATCCTGCATGGCTCGAAAACCTATGTTCTCCATGATAGTGATGGGCAAATTCTTCCCACGCATTCCGTTGCCCCTGGCTTAGATTATCCGGGAGTTGGACCTGAACACAGTTTCTATAAGAAGACAGGCCGCGCCGATTACTTTGTCGTGACGGATAAAGAGGCACTGGAGGCTTTTCATCTACTCTCGGAAACCGAAGGCATTATTCCCGCGCTGGAACCGGCTCACGCTTTAGCCCACTTGAAGAAGATGGCAAAGGATACTAATAAAGATGAGATAATCGTCCTTTGTCTCTCCGGCCGGGGAGACAAAGACGTAGAAATAGTTAAGGGATGAAGGGATAGTTATCGGAGGCGCTCGGCTATTCGCAAACTATCTTTCAAATATGTAGTTGTAGCGGCAGAGCGAAAGCTCTGCTAAAAAAGCAAAGCTGACGCTTTGCTGCTACATTTTTGAATAACCTTGATTTCGCAAAGACGCCATTGTTATGAACAGGATTGAGAGTAAATTTGGAGAGTTAAAAAAAGAGGGCAGAACGGCTTTAATCACTTTCATTACTGCCGGTGACCCGGATTTAGATACGACCTTTGAGCTGGTTCTGGAGATGGAGAAAAAAGGCGCGGATGTCGTTGAGTTAGGTGTTCCTTTCTCTGACCCTTTGGCTGATGGCACTACCATCCAGAGGGCATCCCAGAGAGCGTTAGATAATAAAATAAAATTAAAAGATATACTCAATTTGGTCTATAAATTAAGAAAAAAGACAGAGATTCCCATAGTTCTGATGAGTTATTTGAATCCTATTTACAAGTACGGGTTGGAAGAATTTGCCACAGCGTGCAGAAGGATGGGAGTGGACGGGGTTATCATTCCTGACCTTGTGCCCGAAGAAGCGGAAAAGTGGCTTGCGGCGGCGCGGTTGAATAGATTATCTACGATATTTCTGGCTGCTCCCACCAGCCCCCTGGAAAGGATAAAAAAGATTGCCAAGAAAAGCACCGGCTTCCTATATTATGTATCTTTGACTGGCGTGACTGGCGCCCGCGACAAATTGAATAGCAATATAATTGAGGCTTTAAAAGCCATTAAGAGAATAACTAATAAACCTGTAGCCTGTGGTTTTGGAATTTCCAATCCCCAACAGGCACAAAAAGTATCCAGATACAGCGACGGTGTCATTGTGGGTAGTGCCATTATTGATTTGATTGAAAGGAGCACTAACAGGAAATCTATATTAAGGAACGTGGGTAATTTTGTTGCTTCTTTACACCAGAAAATGGTAGGTGATTATTATGCCAGTCGAAGAACCCGGCGGTAAAAAGAGCGTACCAGGTGGTCTGTGGACCAAGTGTGAGAAGTGTAACGAGATAATCTACAATAAGGAGCTGGAAGAGAATTTTAGGGTGTGCCCCAAGTGTGGCTATTACTTTCGATTGAAGCCAAAACAGCGCATTAAGTTACTTATGGACAGAGGAAGTTTCAGGGAGAGTAACGCCGATCTTAAGCCTGGAGATCCCTTAGGCTTTGTGGCGGTTCAGGCTTACAAAAACAGGGTGAAGGAAGACCAGAAGAAGACTGGAATGAATGAGGCGGTTATTACTGGCGAAGGTAGTATAGGCAAGCGCAGGGTAGCTATAGCTATTTTGGATTTTGATTTTATGGGTGGGAGTATGGCTTCCGTGGTGGGCGAAAAGGTGACTCGCCTGATCGAAAAGGCACTCAAGAAAAGAATTCCCGTAGTTATTGTCTCTTCCTCTGGTGGGGCGAGGATGCAGGAAGGAGTTCTTTCCCTGATGCAGATGGCAAAGACAAGTGCAGCCCTCGGTCTTCTGGACCGGGGAAAGATACCGTATATTTCCATTTTAACTAATCCTACCACAGGTGGGGTGAGCGCCAGTTTTGCCATGCTGGGTGATGTAATTATCGCCGAGCCCAGAGCACTTATCGGCTTTGCTGGGCCCCGGGTTATTGAGCAGACCATAAGGCAGAAATTACCTGAAGGATTCCAGACTTCAGAATTCTTGTTAAAGCACGGTCTAATAGATATGATTGTGGAAAGAAAAGATCTAAAGAACACTGTTGTTCGAATATTAGACCTTTTTCGTCCGGATATAACTAAGGTTTCTGTGTAGTGTACCCCATAGACAAATTATCTCCTAAAAAATCGCAATATGACCTACCCCCAGGTTTTAGATTACCTCTCGGCTTTAGAACATTTAGGCATAAAGTTTGGACTCTCCAACATTAAGAAGCTTTTGAGAGCCACTGGCGTTGATGAGGACAAATTCCGTATAATCCACATTACCGGGACCAACGGAAAAGGGTCAGTGGCTGTTTTTCTCTCCAGCATTCTTAGAGAAGCTGGATTCAGGGTCGGTCTATATACTTCGCCCCATTTAATCGATTTTCGCGAGCGGATTCAAGTAGATGAAAGGCAAATTTCCAAGAAAAAAGTTACCGAACTTCTCTCGCAATTACTATTTTCTATCAAGACTTCTCGCGCGGAATTCTCCCTGGAACCGACCTATTTTGAAATAATTACAGCATTGGCGCTCCAATACTTTTCTCAAGCAGGCGTGGAAATAGCCATTTTAGAAGTGGGAATGGGTGGTCGTTTAGATGCCACGAACGTATTCAACCATTCCCTGGTTTCAATAATCACTAACGTTAATCACGAGCATACGGAATATTTAGGCAAAAGAATTTCTGATATCTCCCGGGAAAAAGCAGGAATCATAAAAAAGAACGGAATCGTAATTACCGGAGTGAAGCAAAAAGAAGCCCTGGAAGTGATAGAAGGAGTATGCCGGGAGAAAAAAACAAACTTATTCCGTTTAGGAGAAGATATCAAAGTCCAAGAGGTAAATCAAGGAAGAGGCGCCGATAATTTCTATGGTTTCCAGAAGTTCAATTACCAGGGAATCTTCAATAGTTTTTCGGATTTGAAGATAAGACTTCTGGGGAGACACCAGATAGAGAATGCAGCCTTGGCCCTGGGCGCAATAGAAGCATTAAGATTAAGAGGAATCACCGTGGCGGAGAATCATCTAAGAAAGGGCCTGGAGAAAGCGACCTGGTCAGGGAGACTGGAAGTTATGAATTGTGTAAACGGGAAAGGAGAGAATTGTAGGGTATTGTTAGATGGCGCGCATAATCCTGCTGCTATGCGCTCCCTTAAGAATGCTCTCCTGGAGAATGTCATCCCCCATCGCAGGATAATTCTCGTACTGGGAATTCTTAAAGATAAAGATGTAAAAAAGAT
>CAYOFG010000049.1:8996-10997 GCA_964403285.1 uncultured Clostridia bacterium
AAGTATTCTGTGGGAGTAGACATTGGGGGCACGAATGTAACTTTAGCCCTGGTTACAAAAAAAGGGAAAATCGTAAAAAAGATTAGATTTCCCACCAGGGTAGAAGAAGGCAAAGCTAAGACCATTAAACGCATCATAAAAGCTTTGGGCGAAGTTATGGAAGGTCTCTCGTTGAAATCTATAGAGGGAATAGGCATTGGCGCAGCTGGCGATATCGACCAGGATAAAGGGATTGTCCGATTCTCTCCCAATCTGTTCTGGAAAAATGTGCCTTTAGTCTGTTTGATAAAAAAGAAATTCAACACGAAGGTAGTTCTGGACAACGATGCTAATGCCGCTGCCTGGGGGACATACGTTTTAGAAACTAAGAGAAAGGTAAAGAACTTACTCTGCATAACCCTGGGGACTGGCGTGGGAGGTGGTCTCATAATCAATGGAGGGATATATCATGGCGCCTCGGGCACTGCCGGCGAGATTGGTCATATAACGGTCAATCCGCAAGGTCAGAAATGTAACTGCGGGAATTATGGTTGTCTGGAAACTTATGTGGGTGCAGCCTATATTGTCAAAAAGGCAATTAAGGAAATCAAAAAAGGCGAAAAGAGCCTGATAAAGAAGCTCGCTGGTGGAAACTTGCACTCAATTACTTCCCAGACCATTCAGGCTGCCGCCCTCAAGGGCGATAAACTGGCAAGGAGAATCTGGAAAGAGGCAGGGGAGTATTTAGGGATAGGATTATCCGGAGTCATTAATCTTCTCAATCCTGAAGTCATAGTTTTTGGAGGTGGGGTGACCAGAGCACAAGAATTAATCTTTAAACCAATGAGAGCTGAAATCCGAAGGCGCGCTTTCATAGTTCCTTTCGAGAGAGTAAAGTTTACTCACACAAAGTTCGGTGCAGACCTGGGGGTAATTGGCGCAGCTTTACTGACATTGCAGGGAAATAGAGAGTGAAAAGTATAAAATATTTTTTACCTTACTATATAATAGCCTTAATGGCTATTTTTTTATTTTCTCATTCTGCCAGCGCTCGCCTTTCTGAAGGGAAAGAATCTTATACCAATCAAACCAGTACCTACGTAGTTGTGAATAGAAATTCTGAATCAGGTCCCGCCCAGGATATTCCGATTATTCTTTTAGCCGACTATATTGAGTACAGGAAAGAAGAGAATAAGGTCTTAGCCCGTGGTAATGTTAAGATAGAAGATAGAGATATTGTAGTAGAATGCGAGGAAGCCATTTTCGACCTGGGAGAGGAAAAAGTGGAAGCAGAAGGCGGAATCGTTCTTCAAGACAAGGAAACTACCATTAGTGGCAGTAAGATAGTCTACGATTTAAAGACAGGACGGGGAGTTATAGACAATGCTTCAACATTTATAGATCCCTGGTACTGTTCTGGCCCGAGGATAGAGAGAATAAGCGACAAAGAAATCATAGTAGAAAACGGCTATATCACTTCTTGCGAACTCTCCTCTCCCCATTATGAGTTTAAAGCAAAAAAGATTCGTGTCTTATTGGGAGAGAAATTTTATGCTTACAATGTCCTCTTTTATTTAGGTAAAGTCCCCATTTTCTATTTCCCTTACTACTGGCATTCATTGCGCGAGACAAGATTTAGGTGGGGATTAAAATTAGGTTCCAATAGTGAAGAAGGTTTTTTTGCTAAAGCAAGTTTTGGATATGCTTTTACCGAGGGAACATTAGGAACTTTACTCATTGATTATATGACCAAAAAAGGAATCGGTTGGGGAAGCAGATACGACTACAATTTGCAGGGTAAAGTAAAAGGATTCTTGTATGGATATTACATTAAGGAGAAAGATACTAAACAAAAGGAGTGGCGCGGAGAAGCAGAACACTGGCAGAATCTGGGAAGCGACTTCTATTTTCAGACGAAGCTGGACTATATGTCCAGTCAAAGGTTTAATAAAGTATATAACGAGGAAGACTGGATTCCTATGAAAGAGGAACTGAAATCTCATATTGCTCTCACCCGCTCAA
>CAYOFG010000050.1:0-10966 GCA_964403285.1 uncultured Clostridia bacterium
TATTGTTGGATTGTAGAGGTGGAATAGCGTATTCACACCGATATCAGTTGTCGGGCATCCAGTAATAATACGACTTATCTTTTCATCATTGGATAACGTTTCCCATTCATCTGAATTGATAAGTCTATTTAGATTGTTTAAAACCTGGGACTGGTTAATAAATGGTTTCTGTTTACTTTGAGGCAGGTTATTGATGGCATCTGAAAGAACCTGAGAATAGGCAGGGGCAGGAAGAGGTAATACGTAAGGTGATGCTCTATTCTGCCCTGCTTCCACTAATTCCTGAGCGACAACTCTAATCTTTCCGGAGTCAGTCTTTAATAATTCTTTTGTATATTTGGGATTAACCTTAGCTAATTCTTTTACCAGGACCTCGCTGGTTGCCCGGATTTTCTCTTGAGAAACACCGGCTCCTGCCTTTTCCGGAAGCGACGATTTCAGTAGCCTGGTATTTATGATGTCAATAGCGTCTTTCAGTCTACTGGAACCCAGTAGTCCTCCTTCCATTTCAAATCTGAGCATCTGTATTGCAGAAAGTTTCCCTTCGCCAAGGTTTATCTCACTATCTCCTCCTGTTATTGCTTCTTTCAATATTGCTCTATTTGTTTCGGAAAGAGATTTCCTAAATTTCCAAAACAATTCTTTTGTTTCTGGTGTCGTTGCTTTTCCTTCTTGCAGTGCCTTAAGGAATCCATAAACTCCTTTACTTGCATTTTCCAAAGCTTGCTCAGGTGTCTGGGGTTGGGTGCTCAAATCAATATTCTTATATTTCTGATTCTGCCACTCCTTTAATACTCCTATAATGCGTTCTCTCTCTTTTGGATTTTTCGCATAATTCAACATATCTAAAAGAAGATTGTCCACCACGCCTCTTATTCCTTCAAGTGAAGTCTGAAGCATAATCTGTTTCTTAATCTTTATTTCATTAAGTTCCAGCATAGCCTTCAGTTCCTTGACTGACATTGTTGGTGTCTTTTCTCCTATCATTCCTATCATAAAGACCTTCTTCTTATGATATCCACGACTGCCCTCTATTCCCCTATCTCTTCCTCTTGCCTGGCAATAGTCGGTCATAGTATTCTTAGGGTCAAAGAAGAAACTTTCCACAACATTTTTGTCTGCTTTCAAATTTGTCCCTACGCCCGGGTTGATATAGCCAACAATCCTTTCACCTGGATTGATATTCAACTCTCTAAATAGGGTCTCTATCTTTTTGTTTGCCAGACCGTTCCCCACTACCCTTCTCCTTGCGAATATATTTTCGTATGTTTCTGTGTCAGTTATATGTCCTTTTCTGTCCATTATTTCTTTTCCATTTAGTGTTACTCTTCTCTCAATGGCGCTGTAATATCTACCATCTTTACCATCCCTTAATGTATAGAACCTGAACCAGCTATTTGGCTCTTGCACAAGCAGAATCTTTATACCCTTGTCCGCACATTGTTTCATCAATTCGGCTAAATCTCTACCTTCAAAGTTTCTCCCTGCTGATATTACTAACAAATCCTTATCTTTCCCAAATGCCAAGCCCTCCTCAATCGCACTTCCCATATTCCTTAATAAAACCTTATCTATAGTGTCATACGCATATTTGCCAAAGTATCTGTGTCTGCTATCCAATTCTAAATGCGCTTCTATTTTGAATCCGAGACTGCTTGCTTCCATAATTCCTCTTAAGGTCGCTGTAAAGCCAACGCCATCACTTCCCCTCACTACCAAGTCTCTTAACACCGCTCCTAATGTTGCCTGCTGTGACTCTGGACTAAGACTTACATTTCTAAAGTTGACCTTGCTCCCTTTCACCAAATACTCCAGCGCGGAACGCATATATGGGTCTGAGAAATGCATTGATTCGTTTACTCCTATGCCAGCTGTCCAAGGATAGATTGTTTTACCCTTTTCTCTAATTCCAAAATCTTTCCCACGCTTCATTACTGCGCTTAGTGCATATGCATTTATTTGTGTTTTTATATCTTCTGTAATTTGCTTGCCGGATTCTCTTAGTGTCCTCAAGATGGCATCGCTGAATTCCGTCTTAAATTTCCTTACATCATCTAATACTTTACTCTCCGCCCAATTCTTTACCGCTTCCCGATCCTGCGAATTGACGTTGTTCTCCTTTGCAAGCCTGATAATTGCGTCATATACAATTTTTGCGCTCTCACGAATCTTCGCCGGTATGGAAATCTGTTCTCCCGTTCCTATAACCGCAGGAGTCTTATTCAGTATGGCTGTCTGGAACTCATCAAATACATAGTGAACTCTTGTGGTCAGAAGTCCATAAACTTCCGGGTCTGTCAACACCCTTTCTTTTCCGAATGTAAACTCTCCTAACTTTGCAAACTGTAATGTCATCTGGTCTATGAAGACTATTTCTGCTTTTCTTATTTTTTCTGCTAACTTAGGGTCATTTAGCACTTTAGGGTTGATTGTTAAACAGTTCCTTGCTTCCTTATCTTTCAAGAAACCTTTGGCCGCTTCGTAAGCTAATCTTGCTTTACCTGAATCGGTAAATATAAGCAGTTCTCTGGTGAACCTTTCTCCAAACAATTTCCTCGAACACTCTGCAAGAAGTGGAGTCAAAACATCTGTCTTGCCATAGCCTGTCACTAACTCAAAAGCCCGGCGTGAACTGAACAGCATATCCAGAAGAATAAGTGCTTGATGCCGATAAAGTCCTGGAAGCCTTCTATGCCCTTCAAAAGCCCGAATAGTCTCATTAATCTTCCTAACGTAGTCCTCTAATACTTCCCTGTCTCCAGATATCTTACCCTTCTTTATCCCTACCTGGAATTTACTCTCCGTTAAGGGCTTTACCTCTACGCTATTCAAAATCCACAAGTTGTTCTTGGCTCTCTCTAACGCCTGTTCCTGCATACGCACCAGGTTCCTTCGCATTCCGAGGATTATCCGATGTACCTTTTTGTCAACTGATGCCTTCCAGTTTTCTAATCTTGCCAATTCTATATATTTCTCACATAGTCCAATTTCATCTCTTAGCTTTTTCTGGGTCAACTTCCGCATTGAATCTTTTATTGTTTGTATGTCGATTTCAAGTATCGTTTGGAGTGGTCTATTTGAGCGCTCTTTGGCACGTTCCAGTTTGCTTTGCAGCAGAGCTGACTGGTTTTCAAAATTTTTCATTCGCTCATATTCGGATGAAACCTTGCTCTCTATGTTTCTCATAGTATTTCTCAAATCCCGCGCATCTTT
Source organism: uncultured Clostridia bacterium (assembly GCA_964403285.1). Classification (GTDB taxonomy): domain Bacteria; phylum UBA6262; class WVXT01; order WVXT01; family WVXT01; genus WVXT01. The sequence continues at coordinate 3,214 of CAYOFG010000050.1, forward strand.
CCTGACTTCTGGCAGTTTCTTCTCTAAAGATTCTATCATCCTATTCTTTCTACTTATTCTAAACTCTGTTATCCACTTCCACCACTTCGTCCCTTCCTTTAAATTATTTACGTCTTTTCTTAAATCTTTCAGTTTATCCGTTAATGCTTTTCTTTCACCTACAATATCTTTAATCAACTCTTTTTCTAACTTTTTCTTTTGTGAATTTAATCCGTCAATTTCTTTCTGTAAATCCTTTGCCCTGTCTCCATCCTTTGTCCCTGTCAGGGCTGATGAAGCTATTTCTCCCATTCGCTCCAGGTCTTTGATGCTTCTTATTTTTATTTCCATAATCGATTTCTTTAGTTCCACTTTAAGAACACTACCAATAATTCCCAATGTAGCCTTTTCGTTTCTCTGCAGAAATCTCCTTGCCTGACGATATACTCCCAATAAATCCTTGACTGACTTTGCTTTCTCGGCCTCATTGAAAGCTCCTATTTTCTCTTTTACATTGTTGAGGATTTTTTTAGACTTATTTGTCTGTTCAGCTCTGATTTTGTTGCCTGATAGCTGGCTTGATAGTTTTTCAGTTACGGTCTCCAATACCGTACTCACTAGATTGACAGCGTCCGAATTCAGCATTCTATCCCAAGCCACCTCGTAAATGTCCTGTTTGATTTCACTGGCCTCGACTTTTATCTTTTCTCCATTTTTAAGTTGTAGTGTCGTTGCCTTATTATTCTTACTTGCAATTTCAAGCCTTGTCACGCTTTTTTCTGAGAGGTTCCTACCAATTGTCTCAATTCTTCCAATAATATATTCTCCTAAATCTGCTACAAATGTGCCTTTTCCTTCTTTCACAATTTCTTCTATCTTTCCCCGTACGGTTGGCTTCTTGCTCGATGCAAACTGTTGTCTTATTTCTTTTCTATTTAGCAAATCTTCAAAAGCAACTTTTAGCCCAGTTGAACTATACACTTTTTCTATTAACGCTTTCCTGAGCCAGCCACCGTCCTTTTCTATTATCCCTATCGTCTCTCCTTTGATTCTTATTTTGTACTCTTTTTCTAATTCCACGATGCTCCCTCTCGCTTCCTTGGAAGTCCAACTATATATATATCTTTTCATGAATATATCCTTTGCTTCCTTACAAATCTCTTCGGTATGTTTTACTACCTCTCCATAATATTTCGTTATTTCCCCTTCCTTTGTTAATCTAAATAGGGCCTGTGGAGTTTTTCCATTATCTTGAATGAATATCTTTCCAGCAATTTTCTTCACCACATCTCTATCAAATCTAATTTTCCCGAATCCTTCCACTGGGACTCTGTCGGTCGCTGATGGGGAACTCAGAATTCTTGCTGCCTCCGGGCCTTTCAACAAACCATTATTTTCTAAATAGTTCTCTGCAGCCAGCCGTATTCTCTCCCGAAGTATATTGCGAGAAGTATTTATTCTTGCCTGTTTAAGTTCGTTCTCTATTTTCGCTAATCTTCTTCTATCAATCCAGGAACGGATTCTCCCCTCGGTCTTTTCCAAGCGGGCTGAAATCTGTTTCTGTTCTTTACCCAGTATTTTAAGTTTTTCAGCAGATCTTCCTAACAAGATTCTTAGTTCAACAAGGGGAGCAATCCTCCCCTGGACAATAGCCTGGGCCTTATCATAAGTTGACGCCAAAGCTTGCTCTATGCTTAGACCTTGCTTTCTATATTTCTCATAAACCATCCTTGCTGCTTCTGGTAACTCTCGTTTGAGCATTGATTCGGTTGGTCTATAGTGGGAAGGCCTCATTGCAAATAGAATCATCCAGGAACCGATGGTTCTTCCAAATTGAGAGAGACCCGTAGAAATCTGCTTTGGCTCACCAAGTGCAGTATAAGGACATAAGGGCTTTATGAGATTAACTACTGTTTTATTCCCGTACTCGTCTTCAAGCTCTTTAGCAGTTACTCCTGTTGCTATTTCTTCGCTGGTTACGGGCACCTCAATCTCTCTACCGTCCTGGGTCTTTCCCAAGAAAACCCATCCCTTATGTACGCCTGTGCGGATTGAACTGGAGTAGAGTAAGCCTAAGTCAACACCAGTGACAATAGCAGCAATTTTTGCCATCCCTAAGACTTCTGCGATTATGGATCCGGCAAACCTATTTCTCTCTTTATTTGTTCCTAAGAGCAAGTTTCCAATGGTGGCCTTAACTTTTGCATATAGAGAGGCGCTATCTTTAACACCTAAAGAGAAGATGTTCAAGGCTAAACCAATTCTTGCACCAGATTCAGGACTTCCTACAGCTGTGCGCGTTAGATATTTCATACCCGGCTGAGAAAAGATGGGAATAAAGCCGTATGGAGACTGGATATTGAGAATTTTTGCACCGGGAAGCCACTCCCGTCTCTCGATTCTATACCAGATAGAATTATACATCCCACCGAAAACGGAGAACATAGGTCCGACCATAACCCATCGGATAGCGGTTTTAAGAGAATCGAAGACCATAGCTCCTGAGCCAGTAAGTTCCAAACCGCCCGGGAATAGAATTCTCTGCAAGGTGGTCTGGTGAAGTGTCCCACCTGACATAGTTCCTGCTCTAAGCTGGTCAGAAGCCAAAGAAGAGTATCCCTTCACATTCTTCATAATTGTAGAAACATTCTTAATTCCAAAAGCAACTATCTCTGACCACATCCCGCCCCTTACTCCACTCGCCACAAGCTTTCTCCAGAAATGCGGGTCACTTGGCCAGAGGCCATTGGGAGAAACATAGTTAGTTACGCTCTTAATAGAGCCATCTTGATTTCTCTCTATTTCAGTAAATGGCTCGGTCCCCAGAGGAACACCTGTTGTTTTCTCAATCCAGCCAATACCAAAGTCTTTAGCTATGTTTATTCCTCCTCCACCAGCTAATAGAACAAAATGCCGGGCGACATTGGCCAGAGCGTTCATATCTTTGAAGCCGCCTCTTTGAGTTAGCCATTGAGCGATTTTGCTAGTAACCTCTCTGAATTTCCCTGCTTCAGGTTTCGCAGCGGGCGTGGCCAAGAAACGAATACCACTTACCAACAGCGCTTCATCAATCACCTGTTTATAAGTGTATCCCCACTCTTTTTCTGGCCAGAGGGAGTCATGCAGGCTGGTAACCAGAGACCTCCCCCAGAACCAGGTGACTGGCCAGGTGAGATAGCTCCTCCAATTAGCCGGGCTATACCAGAGAGCCAGAGATTTACCCAGCCAGTGCTCCTTCCAGAACGCTGCGTTAGCAATATTCGTAGAGCCTAATGCACCGGCTAAACCAATAGCTCCTCCAACAAGCGCACCGCCTTTTGCTCCAGAGAACAAAGTCTTGCCTTCACCTATACCTAAGAAGTCTTTGCCGTGCTCGAGAAACTTCTCCTTGAGGGAATTCTTTGGCTCCTCAATGGCTGCGTCTACCGCCATATCCACATTGCCCCAGACTGTACCTAAGTTGATAGCCCCTTTAGCCGTGCTCACCACTACTTTACTTGCTTCTGCCGCAATTTTGGCCCGGGCTGCACTCTTCGCCAGCAGGGATTCGCTTTTCGCTTCCAGACTTCCAAGCTTCGCATTGGCAAACTGAAGTAGCGCAACAGAGCCTGCTGTTATGGCAAATATCATGGCGCGGTCGGACCAGCTTAATCCCTTCCGAATATCCCAGTTAGCGATTCTATGACCAATATCCGCTGTGGTTGTAACTCCTGTTCCCCAAACAAGAGGAGAAGCTATTTTATAAGCAGTCCCTTCTGGCCTTATAAGAAATCTCATGATTCTTGAATTCTGTATTAACTTTGAACTCTCTAACAATTTGCCCAGTCCCGAGATTCCCCATGCTTGACCTATAATTAACATATCATCACTCATACTGGTGAATTCGCCAGTCTTCCAATAGCTAATCGGATTGACGATTGCCTCACTTATAAGCGCCCACTTAAATGCCGAAGTAGCCAATGAACCAGCCAATTCTTTACTGACACCTAATCTCACCAGTCCTGGCATCAGTCCTTTGGTTCCTACAAGGACAATTAACACTTTTCCAGTTACTCCTCCTAAACCCACAAGGCCACCAAATATTCTCTCACCGAAGCTTGCACCTTTTCCGAATGCAACCTTTCCACCAAGTTCCATAGCCTCATTGAAAATGCCGGTTGGGCCAAAGTGGGAATCGCCACACAACAATTGACTATCCGAACCATAAAGCCTTGCATATTCACTCTGCCTTTCAGCTCCATAAATCCAGTTATTGGCGAGATTCCTCACATTTTCGGATTCTTCTCGGACTTCCCTATCAAACAATCCATAGGCGTGCCCAACACCAACAGGTAAGTATAAGGCGACACCACCGACTCTGGCCGCCTGTCTTCCAGCAAATCTTCCAGCAAAACTGACGCTCTGTTTTAAACCAAGGAGCCCTGTTCTCCAAAAATTGCCCAAACTGCTGTACTGCATACCAAAACTTTCTTTCAATGAAAGAAGGTCTCCATCAAATGTCTGCCAGCCACCAGGGCCGAGAGTCCTCTTCTTAGTGCCGTTTGAATCTCTCCAATCGATCAATTTGCCTGATTCAAAGGCATATTTTAATGTATCACCTGTTAAAATACCTCTTTCTTTATCCTGTTTATTGAATGTGGTAGTTATTGTCCAGTCAGGTTGGCTATGGAATTTGCCATTCAACCATAAATTACAATTTTCTCTTTGAATAGTTACTTTTTTATCTTTTGATTCCATAGATGTCATAATATATTTTATAGAACTTAGCATACCAGGGTTTTCGCCCTTACACCACTGTAAGAAAACATTCTTATTCTTACCTGAAAGATTTTTCTGAAGCAATTCCAGTGCCTTGGGTTCGAGACTAATTAGGTCTCTCTTGTTGGAAAGGAAATAATTTAGAATTGCTTTCTCTTTTTCCTGTCTGGTAGGAAAGTAAGTGTCCGCAACCTTAATTAATTCTTGTACCTTTTCTGATGAAAAACTCTGCTCTGGTATCTTTATGGTGGCTAGCGTTCGCCCGGAGAAAGTGCTACTGGCAAGATTTTGTTTGCGAGCTATAAAGGTAGCTTCAGCTATAAACTGTAGTTCTTTCTCAGTGAATGAAAGGAGCGTATTTTCTGAAGCCAACCACTTATGCTGGTAAACACGGCCTTCTGGCGCACCATCAGATTCCCAGGCTCTAATCAGTATGGAAGAAGATGGCTGGTACAACCCGTTAATTTCAGGGCTTATCAATGGGTGACCGTCGTAGAATCCGCCTTCAGGAACCTCCATTAACATGTCCAGTAATCTCAATCTTCCGTACCTGTTCAAACTATCCTTAAATTTAATAAGTTCATTTTTATTTTCTGTATATTTTCTTATATCTGATACGTCTAATTTTCTATGGAACAATTCGTGGATGATTTCTGCCGCAGACTCAATCCCACCCATGTTTTCAAAAACAGCGCGAACGAGTGGACTTGCCTCTCCTTCAATATATTTATATACATATAATGCGTCTTGCCCTCTTATACCTATTACCCCTTGACACTCGGGTCTATCTAATATTATTCCTCCATCATAACCGATTCTTAATTCCGTGCCCATAGCCAGAATAGTGGTCCAGGATTCATCTTGACCAAGAGCAGTATTACCATCTTTAACCCTGGCTTTTAACTCCTCGCCAATTCCAAAACTAACCCACTCGCTGCCAACCTTTTTAGAAATCCTGATTCCCTCGGGAGTTAGTTCTCTTCTGATTTCATCATCGAGTTCTATTCTTCCCGGACCCCCAAGAATATCCCTTGCGTAAACTCTTGGCTCTGGAGAAGGATATATCAACCTTCCTTGAACTAACTTATAGTCTCCTTTCTCAATATCCCATTCTATCTTTGCTCCCTCTTCTGGGTCAACGATACCGCTTCCTATGGTTTCACCTTTACCATAGGTCATTATGTAATGTCCGTTGGGCTTCAATTGGGTGCCATTGGCTAACTCTATACAGTTTTCTCTATCGTATGGTAATGCAACCCACTTGTCATCTTCAAGAGTTATCCAACGATAAATGTTCGCATTATCAACTTTTGCATAGGCGTAAGGCTCTGCATTTATCCTTTCCATTCCTAAAATTCTATACTTATCTGTCTTACCGTCTGAAGATATAGTTGCAAAAAGCCTGAGCATATCTGTTGACGAGTGACCGGCGCGGGAATCGCTTTCCAACCGCAACTTAAACATAAATTCAACAGAGACGCCTTTTGGGAGATTCAAACCTTCCGTTATTTTCTCTGTAGCGTGTTCTTCCTTAACTTCCACCAAATCTCCATCCGGCAATAATACATAGATATCGTAACCCGTGGCCAAGAGAGCGGAGAGATTGCTATTTCTGGGTGGTGAGGCCTCATTAGCAAAAGTCTCTATCATTTCTTCAGAGAGCCCTGACAGCTCAACCCCCTTGGGGTCTCGGTAATCCCAGTAGGCTCCCCATGGCGCTCTAGTCTCGGTTACGATGACGCTAACTGGCTCGCCATTAATAGCGGCAGAATCCATTCTGATTACAGGCCGGCCATTTACAGCAATTATTTCTTGTCTCAATTCTCCTTTGCCTTGGGCGGAGACTACTTCTCTTCGCAAATATTCATTTGAAGAACCATCTTGCTTGACACTTACAAGACTACATCCCGTAGAAGCATCTGGAGTCGAATATAGCGTAATCCGATTCCCTCTGGAATCCTGGATATCCCGAGATTCTGTAAGTGCTTTCCCTGTTGCCACGTTTACCCATCCAAGCTGACCAGTTCCTTTTTCTCTAACCAGAGCATATCGCTGTTCTTTTCCTTCTGGCGCAGTCTTAATTATTTCTCTACCCCTCTTAATATCGAGTATCTCCACTTGTTTGCCATCTTTATCAGACACCGTTATTGTACCGTCTGGGCTCTTTGAAACCTCAAATCCTCTGCCCAAGAAGTTCCTAACCATTTTCAAATTCTCTTCGCTTATCATACTCTTGTCATACGGGGAAACCGAAGGTCTACCTGCTGATATGAGCTGCATAATCAGATTAACCTTTTCCATAAACTGTTTGGGCGTAATCTTATTGATATCTATACCTAATTCTTCTGCCAGGGAGGCGTTCCTTCTGCGGAATTCCTGAATCTCTTGTTCCGCCTTATGTTCTATGAATTTTTCCAAAGCTCCATAGTCATTTATGTCTCCTTCGTAGCCCATCTCCTGAGCTGTCTTTCTTCGCTCAGCAAGAACTTTCTGTAAAACAGCATTTTCAACTTCCGATAATTCAATCTGTTTCCCTGTCCCTAAGTCCCAGGCCTTACATTCTCTGCCTCGAACACCAACAGCAAGGTTCCCTTCCGAATATATGATTCTGTATTCTGCACCGTTATAGAATATTTGGGTCTGATGTTTCCCTTCTCTATCCACATCTATTCTTATTTCTAAATCTCCCTTTGTAGCAATTGACTTTGAACCCGGCTGGGGAATGAGCCTTCCCTGGCTGTTTCCAATTAATGTTGAATTTGCCTGCCATCTGTTCTCTCCATAGGTGAATACCCCTCCCTCAGGAACGGCAAGCCTCACTCCTTGTGCATATACAACATTTTCTCCGTTCAGTACCCTTATCTTCTGCTCTCCTTCTGCTTTTACCCAGACTGTCTCATCATCTCTGTCGAAGATTTGTGCATCTGTTTGCCTTTCAATGTACTCTACTTCTTCTCGTACTCCTGGTTCTCCCCCTTCTGGTAAAGTCTGCCTTGGCGCAATAATCTGTCCGTCT
>CAYOFG010000051.1:0-1237 GCA_964403285.1 uncultured Clostridia bacterium
TTTCTCCCACCAGTCCGATAGTATATGCTTTATCGGTTAGTCTCAAATCCACATTATCCTCTCTCAAAATCAGACGGTATTCAGCCCGGGAAGTGAACATACGATAAGGTTCCTTAGTACCCTTGGTTACCAGATCATCAATCAAAACACCAATATAAGCTTCCGAACGGTCGAGGATAAATGGTGGCTTACTCTCTATTTTCATAACAGCATTAATTCCTCCGATTAATCCCTGGGCTGCTGCTTCTTCATAACCTGTAGTTCCATTAATTTGGCCACAGAAATAGAGATTCTCAATTAATTTAGTCTCCAGCGTCGCTCGTAGCTCGGTGGGGTCAACGTAATCGTGCTCAATAGCGTAACCGGGTCGCATTATCTCTACTCTTTCCAGACCTTCAATACTGCGCAACATCCTGAACTGGATATCTGCGGGCAAACTGGTGGCTAACCCATTGGGATAAACTTCGGGTGTATTGACACCTTCTGGTTCCAAAAAAATCTGGTGGCGTTCTCTTTCCGGGAATTTCATTACCTTATCTTCGATGGAAGGACAGTAGCGTACCCCGGTCCCTTTAATAACACCCGTATACAAAGGAGAACGGTCTAAACCTTCTCTGATTATCTGGTGTGTCTCACTATTGGTGTAGGTAATATAGCAGGGAAGTTGAGACCAGGTTACCTTTTTAGTCGTAAAGGAGAAAGGCATAGGAGGTTCATCGCCTTGTTGCGCTTTGAGTTTAGAAAAATCGATAGTTTTTCCATCCAGGCGAGGACAGGTTCCTGTTTTGAATCTGCCTATCTGAAAACCGAGTTCCTGCAAATTCTCCGAAAGTTTCACTGCCGGAAAGTCACCCATCCTGCCCGCGGGGAAATTCGTCAAGCCAATATGAATTAATCCATTTAAGAAAGTTCCGGGAGTAATAATCACTGCTTGTGCATAAAACTTCTCCCCAATGCTTGTTTTTACTCCCACTACTCTTTTTTTCTCCACCAGAATTTCTTCAACCAGGGCTTGTTTCAATTCCAAATTTTCCTGTCTCTCTAAAACTTCTTTCATCTTCAGCCGGTAGGCTTGCCTATCCACCTGTGCTCGTGAGCTGCGAACAGCTGCGCCCTTGGTCATGTTCAATCGCCGAAACTGAATAGCTGTGGCATCCGTGTTCTTACCCATCTCCCCACCTAAAGCATCAATTTCTTTAACCAACTGACCTTTAGCTAAACCACCAACTGCCGGGTT
>CAYOFG010000051.1:1337-3402 GCA_964403285.1 uncultured Clostridia bacterium
ATCAGAGCAGAAGACATCAACACCATTCACTAACACACACACTCTGTTTTTTGTTCGATAAACCAATTTTGTATTATTTTTTTATCTCCCCGGCTAAAATTATAGCCTCAGCTATCTCCCTCATGGGCTTGCGGGTATTCATACTCTGCTTCTGTATTTTTCGAAAAGCCTCTTGCCCGGATATAGCCATCTCTTCCATAAGTATATCTTTTGCCCTCTCTACCAGTTTGCGAGTTTCCAGCTCCTCCTGAATAACTTTGGACCTGACCATCAGTTCCGTGTTCTCAATAGCAATAGCAGCCTGATTCGCCACTGTAGCAAGCACATCCATTTCCGATTTGGTAAATCGGTGGGGTAAAGAAGTGTAGCAATTAATAACCCCAATCACCTTCCCTCTCACGCTGAGAGGGACACTTAACAATGAACATAAGTTTTCTTTTTTAGCTATCTCCATACTTATATAGCGAGGGTCCTTCCTTACATCCACCACACTAATGGGTCTATTCTCCAGGGCAACTTTTCCGGCGATACCCTTTCCCAATTTCACATTCGGTTTCCTGTTATACTCCTCACTTATCGCCTGAGTCGCTCGTACAATTAGTTCTTTCTTATCTTCGTCTAATAACATTAAGGAACATATTTTAGACCCCATCACCTCAGCGGTTACAGTCACAATCAATTTCAAAATATTGTCCAGATAAATTTCAGAAGAGATTGCCTTGCTTATCCTGGACAGTGCTTCTAATTGTTTGCTGTAAGATTTGTCTCTACTTTCCGATTTTTTTGTTTTCTTTTTCATCTTATTCTTTTCCCTTTAACGCCTTTCTCAAAATATCGAGTGCATTTGCTACCGTGCTTTCTTTTATTTCTCTTCTTTTCCCACTAAAGCGAAACTCCTCACATATCTCCACACCCATCTCTGGCCACACCAGAGCTACGTAAACCAAGCCCACCGGTTTCTCAGCAGTCCCTCCAGTAGGTCCGGCAATTCCCGTAGTAGCCAAGCCTATATCTGTTCCACTAATTCTCTGTATTCCACTGGCCATTTCCAATGCGCTCTCTCGGGAAACCGCGCCAGATTCGTTTAGAGTTTCCTCTTTAACTCCCAGAATTCTAACTTTAGCTTCGTTACTATAGGCCACAACTCCTTCTTTGAAATATACCGAACTGCCGGCAAAATCAGTAATTCTGTCCCCAATCAATCCACCGGTACAAGATTCAGCCACTGCCAGGGTCAATCTCTTACTAAGCAGTAACTTACCCACCACACTTTCTAAAGTGTCTTCATCTTCTCCGTAAATATAGTCTCCCAGACAATCGTAAATTTCTTGCTTTGCCTTGTGCAACATTTCATCAACAAGTAACTCGTTCTCACCTTCTCCTGAAATCTCCACATCTATCTCTGCCAGATGGGCTAATATAGAAAACCTTAGAATTCCACCTTCCATCATGCGCTCAATTTCCACCACTTCTTTAATCTTCTCATAAACGGCAGACTCCGTCAGTCCAGAAATATGGAGAACGCATTTCTTTAGTATTTTTCGCTCATACCTCTCCTTGAGATACGGTAATACAACTTCCTCCACCATAGGTTTCATCTCCCGAGGAGGACCGGGTAACATAATTATGACCTTCCCCTTTTGAACTTTCGATTTCGAACCGGCCATAGTTTTTCTTTCCACAATCATTCCGGGAGCAGTGCCCATCTTATTGGGAATGACCTTAGCACCTTCAATAATATAAGCCTGCCTTTCGTTATTCTTGGGCATTTCCAGGTCCCTCTTTGCAAAATGGGCTGCAATCTGGTGCATTACTTCCGGGTCGAAGACCAGTTTTTTCTTTAACACCTTAGCCATAACTTCCCGGGTTAAATCATCAAATGTTGGCCCCAAGCCACCAGTGGTGATTACAATATCAGACCTGTTTAAAACCTCCTGAAGGACGCCTTCAATCTTTTCTCGATCGTCAGCAACCGTAGTCTCCCTATCTATGGCCAATCCGATGCTGTCTAACTTCTCGCCCAAATAAGCATTATCAGTATTAACCTTTCCCTTCAATAGCTCCG
>CAYOFG010000051.1:3502-8163 GCA_964403285.1 uncultured Clostridia bacterium
ACCTCACCATCCGTATCTTCAACTAACCCTACCGTAGGGTTCTCCTTGGGTAAAGAGGGGCTGCCTGGATTCAAGAATACTATGTCCCCCTCTCTGGCTAATTTCGGTCGATGGGTATGACCAGAGATAAAAATATTGGCGCGCCATCTCTTGGCGAGGTTAACTTTTTCCTCATCGCTCAGTTTATCTCCATGGTTCACTACGATCCGCAGGGAACCCAGCTGAACTAAAGCAAACGGGCTCTGCAGGGGAAAATCGACCACAGAATCATCGACATCCGAATCACAGTTCCCTCGCACCGCCACCAGGGGAATTTCTAACCCGTTCATCTCCTCGACTAATTCCCCGGGAGCAAAGCCCTCGGGCATAGGATTCCTCGGCCCGTAATTGAATAGATCTCCGGCGTGAATAATCATATCCACATCGGGAAAGATTTTTTCCATTACTTTTTGCCAACCCACCAGATCGCCATGCGTATCTGCAATAACGCCAATCTTCATCGTCTACCTCCATTATTTCCTCTTATTTCTCTTTTCATACCCACACCTTCTGTTCTTTCCAGTTTCTGTATTATATCCCGGAGCTGAGCCGCCCTCTCGTAATTTTCCTGTTCAATAGCCTCCCGGAGCTTTTTCTGAAGTTTATCCTTCTCTGAAGGGGGTTTCTTTCTGAGAATCTCCTTTACCATACCTCTTAGAATACCTAAAGACCTTCCCTTTTCATAAGTAAAAGTTGCGTTTTCCGTATCAGGAAGGGATTCGATCGTTTTAATTCCTTCTTCCAACTTTTTCAAAGCCTCCTCGTATTTTCTTCTTTCCAGATGGGCAAGCCCCTTCCCCAGGACATTCATTCTCATTATGTATGGTCGATACTGCTCTAAAGCTATTTTATCTTCTTTCTCGATTGCGTATTTTTTTACAAAATCGAAATATTCCATATTCCGTTGCGTATCTCTGACCATTCTTTCATAATCTTTTAACTGAAAAAACAGAACATAACGATAGTAATACAATAGTCCTTCTTCGTATAATCTTGAGCAGTCGCTTATTGTAAGACCAAATCCTTCATCGGTTCCCTTTTTTTTCTTATGAAGTTCGACTTTTGTCCTGTAATACTCCAAAAGTGACTCTTTTCCATAGGGCCTCTTGCCGTCAGGTCTTCCGTCTACCTCGAACTGCTCAATTCCCAAAGGTAATCTTATCTGGATTTTCTCTTTACCATCTTTACCTTTTATTTTTCTCGTGTTATTTAGCCGGTCATATTCCCACGCCCTAAGAACTTCACTGATGTCATAACGCATCTTCTTTTCCTTTTTTAAGATTTTGTCTTCTTAGACAGGAGACTACTCTGTCTCATTGCACAAAACTCACCGCACATCGTGCAAACCCGGACGTCTTTTGGCTTTGACTTTTTCCTCTCTGCCCTGAACTTTTCAGGATTAATAGAGAATCTTTCCTGTCTTTTCCAGTTGAGGGAACTTCTTGCTTTGGACATCTGGATATCCCAGTTCAATGCTCCCTTTATTCCCTTAGCCACATCAGCCGCGTGGGCGGCAATCCTGGTGGCAATTACTCCCTCGGTCACATCATCCACACCGGGGAGGCGAAGGTGCTCTGCGGGAGTAACATAACAAAGAAAGTCGGCACCGGAGGCAGCAGCAATCGCTCCGCCGATAGCACAAGCAATATGGTCGTATCCTGCTGCAACATCAGTCACCAGAGGACCCAAAACATAAAAGGGCGCACCTTTACACAGACTCTTTTCCAACAAAACATTGGTTTCAATCTGATTCAAAGGAACATGCCCGGGCCCTTCTATCATCACCTGAACGTTCCTCTCTCTTGCCTTTTTTGTCAGTTGTCCCAGAACAGAAAGCTCAGCAATCTGCACTTCATCTGTGGCATCAGCAAGACATCCCGGCCTGAGTCCATCTCCCAGGCTTAAAGTCACATCATACTTATAGGCGATATCCAGGAGCCTGTCGAATTGTTCATACAGAGGATTCTCTTTATTGTTATATACTATCCACTGCGCCAGAAACGCTCCGCCCCTGCTAACAATCCCGGTAATCCGTCTGCTCCTTCTTAAAGTCTCGACGATTCTCCGGGTAACTCCGCAATGGACGGTCATAAAGTCGACCCCTTCTTCAGCCTGTTGTTTAATCATGCGAAATATTCCATCTATATCCATTTTGCTAATCTTTTTACCTTTACGAGCAGTCTCGCAAGCAGCCTGGTAGATGGGCACAGTACCTACAGGCAAAATAGAGCGTTCGAGAACCATCCTTCTTATCTCTCCAATATCTCCTCCTGTGGAGAGGTCCATCACCGTATCTGCTCCAGCTTTAATGGCTGCATCTAACTTGCTCTTCTCTTCCGCCAAATTCACTCTATCCGGAGAAGAACCGATGTTGGCGTTCACCTTTGTTCTTAAACCTTTCCCTATTCCTACGATTCGTAGCTTATTGCGTTTATGATGTTTTACGTTAACAGGTATAACGACTGTCCCTTCTGCGATACAGGAACGTATATATTCCGGAGTTAAGTCCTCATCACGAGCAACTTTTCTCATTTCACTGGTAATCTTTTTCTTTTTAGCCCATTCTAATTGTGTCATCGATTTAACCCTTTGCTTGTTTGATTCTTCTCTTCATCTCCTGTGTAGCCTTTCTTACATTTTTAGCATGGGCTACAGCATGGATAACAGCTACTCTTTCAGCGCCTGCACGGATAACTTCTCCAATATTCTCTTGGTCAATCCCACCAATGGCGAAGAAGGGTATGTTCACTTTCTTTTTTACTTGCCGAACCGGGTTAAGCCCTATTTGTTTTAACTCGGGCTTGGAGGGTGTGGGAAAGACTGGCCCGATACTGATATAGTCGGCGCCTTCTTTCTCTGCTTTGATAGCTTCTTTTAGACTGTGAGTAGAAACACCTATGAAGCGGGTAACAGAACGCCCTTGGGGAAGACGACTACCTTTTTGTAGCTTCTGTTTCTGAGTTCTATATATTGAAGCTCCTACTGCTTCCCACATCAGGAGTCTCCTGACTAACGTTAAAGGCATATCTTGCTGGCCAAGATGGACTCCGTCGGCCCCCAGAGCTAAAGCAATATCTAACCGGTCATTCACTACCATAAGCACTTTGTAGTTAGCAGTAATTTCCCTCAATTTCTCCCCAATCTCGATTGTCTTCTTATCCGTCCAGTCTTTTACCCTGAGCTGAACCATATCAGCTCCTCCCCGGAGAGCTTCCTCAGCCATCTTCAAGTAATCCATATCCGGCCTGGGAGAAAGAATAACGTATAGTTCCACATCCCGTAAAGTCTTAATCATAGATAAATTACTTTCTCGCTACTTTAGAATTTTTGTGCAAAACCTACCTCAATCGACCTCTCCGTTACTACTGCCCAAGGGAATATCCCTGTGTTTTCTATGTTCTCCTTCTTATTTTGATAGACTACCGCCCTTCCCACCAGGGTACCAATAATAGCTCCCAGAGCTACATCTGAAGTCCAATGTTTATCATCGTAAACCCGGGAGAGTGCCGTAAGGCTGGCGATTGAATAAGCACCTATATCGACGAGGAGACTATCATATTCTGCAGCTATGACTGAAGCCAGAGAAAAAGCTACAGTGGCATGGCCAGAGGGAAGGGATAACTTGGAATTGTCAAATGTCGGTCCGTAGAATTTACCACTACCTTCCTCACGATACGGCCTACTCCTCCCCGCCAGCACTTTAAGAGTCGAACATATAAGTCCTGAAAAAACAAAGGCTTCCAGAGCTGAAATCCCTGTGTCCTGAGATTTCTCATCATGAAAAATCTTACCAGCCAAATAGAAAATCCCGGCAATAGGAAGAGTTACTCTGCCATCCCCGAACTGTTTGGAGAAGGAAAATATCTCATCCCAGCTATTACTGTCAAAATCCTGAACTGAATCCCTGATGTCTTCATCCAAGACCATCAATCCGCAAGTGCCGAGAAGAATTGCTGAGAGTGGAAGGACATCGGACTTACCTAATCGGAGAGGACTGGTAAAGATATATTTGAAGTCCCTGCTAAATCGAGAAAATATATTTCTTTTCTCGGAAGCAAAGGCGGGCCCACCCTGGGAAAAAAAAGAAAGAACAAAAATTGAAAGAACTATTCTCTGCCAGTTTTTCTTCAATTCTCCCCTTTCCAGGCAGAAACTGCTTCACTAAGAAATGCGCCCAGCTATCTCTTTTTCTATCCCATAAACTTTAAATCTGATCTTTTTAAACTTGTCTCCCGCGTCTGCTGAAATAAGTCTGGAAAACTCTTCCAGGACTCTTATTCCTTCTTCTACCCTTCTGAAATTTGCAAAAACGATATCGTTGAGATTATCCCTCTTTCCTTCTTTAATGAACAGTCCCACATCTTTCTCAGGTTCCCTGGACTTTACTAGTCGAGGATAAACGCTTTTGGTAATCTTACTCAAATTATGCCTGAGATTCCTTAGATTTTTGCATAATTCCTCATCGTTATATAAAAAACGGGCTACGTCTTCAATAACTCGTAACCCTTCCCTTGCTCTGTTTAGATTAGCGTCCAAAAGTCTATATTTATTTTGCATCTTCAAAGTGAGAAAAATCTGGTCGGGCACTCCTCAGAGTGCCGAGCGACTCCGATAACTATCCC
>CAYOFG010000051.1:8263-10802 GCA_964403285.1 uncultured Clostridia bacterium
ATCCCTGCTTAAATATTCTTTCCTGAATAAAACCGGTGTCGACCTCCCCCTTTCTGTAAAACTCATCAGCCATGACTTTGGTATGGAAAGGAATAGTAGTCTTTACTCCCTCAATAACAAATTCGCCGAGAGCCCTTTCCATGCGAGCAATCGCCTCCTGCCTGTTATCTCCAATCACGATTAACTTGGCAATCATTGAATCGTAGAAGGGCGGTATAGTGTAACCTTGATAAATGCCCGTATCCACTCTCACCCCGGGTCCTCCCGGGATAATATAATTAGAAATCGTACCCGAAGAAGGCAAGAAGTCTTTATCAGGGTCCTCAGCATTTATCCGGCATTCAATAGCATTTCCACAAATCTTAATTTTGTCCTGGTCGAGATTCAACTTCTCGCCATCAGCCAATTTGATCTGCATCTTAACCAGATCGATCCCGGAAACAATTTCGGTCACGGGATGTTCTACCTGAATCCTTGTGTTCATCTCCATAAAATAGAAATCATCGTCGTTATCCAACAAGAATTCCACTGTGCCCACAGTAGTATATTTTACTGCTTTCGCGGCTTTAACAGCCGCATGCCCCATCTTGCGTCGCAACTTTGAGTTAACTGCTGGAGAAGGCGATTCCTCGACCAACTTTTGGTGGCGACGCTGTATGGAACAATCCCTCTCTGGCAAGTAGATAATATTCCCTTTCCTGTCCCCCAGAATCTGGAACTCAACATGCCTTGGTTTGGGAATATACTTCTCCAGATATACTTCCTCCTTGCCGAAAGCTGCTTTAGCCTCACTCTGGCAGGTCATCACCGCATTCTTCAACCCTTCTTGGTTCTGGACAATACGCATTCCTTTGCCACCGCCACCAGCAGATGCCTTTACCACTACGGGATATTTAATCTTTCTTGCCAATTTCAGAGCATCATCTATCTTGGAAATAGTCCCCTTACTACCGGGAATGATAGGCACCCCTGCCTTTTCCATTGCCTTTCTCGCTTTACTTTTATCTCCCATTTTCAGGATTACTTCTTTGGATGGTCCAATGAAAGTAATATTACAGGATTCGCAAACCTCTGCAAAATAGGTATTCTCTGCCAAAAATCCATATCCAGGATGGATCGCATCAGCACCAGTAATTTCCGCTGCGCTGATTATATTGGGGATATTAAGATAACTCTCATCCGAAGGTGCTGGTCCAATGCAGATGCTCTCATCAGCAAACCTCGTATGTAAGGAATCATTATCTGCCTCTGAATGGACCGCTACTGTCTTTATCCCCATCTCCCGACAAGCACGAATTATCCTCACTGCAATCTCGCCCCGGTTAGCTATTAAAATCTTTTTGAACATTAAAATTTCCTCCATTTGAAGATTTACCCCGTTAGAAATCGAGAACTTTCAGATGCCTAAACCCTCTAACGGGGCTTTTTCCTTAGACTCTTAGATGCCTCCTCTTTTTCATAATAAGGTTCTATCAAAAACATATCTTGCCCATATTCCACCGGGTGACTGTTCTCCACTAAAATTTTAACTACTTTTCCCCCTTTATCAGCAGATATCTCCCTCATAATTTTCATAGCTTCAATAACGCAGATTTTTTGTCCATGTTTGATGACATCTTTAACCTTAACCAGAGGAGGTTGGTCTTCAGAAAGTGAATTATAAAAAGTTCCCACCATGTGAGATTTAATTGTGGTGTACTTTTCTGAAAAAGGCGAGGCTTCTCCTTTTTGATGGGGAGTCTCTTTCTCTATCTTGGCGCTAGGAGGAAGAGTTGCATAATCCTCTACTTCTTCCCGGGTTAATTCTTTTTGTTCCTCTAAATTAGGTGTTCCCCTTTTAAAACTTATTTTCGTTCCGTCCTTTTCCCATAGAAGCTCTGTAATATCGGCATCTTTTATAAGGTTGACAAACTCTTTTATCTGCAATAATTCTTTTGTTTTGTTATTACTGCTATTCTTACTCTTCTTCTTTTTCATATTTCCCCCTCAGAAACTTTTTGATTCTTTATCCACCAAAAGGCTAACAAATAAATAGGCCACTCCAACCAGTGGCCAAAAATTCTGTTTGAAATTATACTCTTTCGATATATTTTCCCGTCCGTGTATCCACTAGGATTGTATCACCGACATTGATGAATAGAGGCACCTGGACTTTTGCCCCTGTTTCCACTTGAGCCGGCTTGGTCACATTAGTAACAGTATCGCCTTTCTTTCCCGGTTCCGTGTAGGTAACCTTAAGTGCTACGGAGTCTGGCATTTCTACCCCGATTACCCGCCCCTTGTGTATAAGAACCTCTACTTCCATATTTTCCTTCAAAAATTGTATACCCTCTCCTAACTCTTTTTCAGTAAAAGGAATCTGCTCAAAAGTTTCCATGTCCATAAAGTTGTAATTATCTCCATCCCTATATAAATACTGTTTTTTTTGCCTTTCCAAGAAAGCCTGTTCAAACCTGTCTTCAGGACGAAAAGTCTTTTCCATAATCCGTCCTGTGGTCAGGCTTCTCAATTTTGTCCGCACCATAGCTCCGCCTTTCCC
>CAYOFG010000052.1:0-9459 GCA_964403285.1 uncultured Clostridia bacterium
ATAATACTGCCTTCTTCTATATTAACATTTCCGGTTATTTTTACATTTTCCTCCACAATCCCTTTGTTTAAAGATTTTAAGTCCATCAACACTAATCGATTCGCCCTTAAGATAGATTCAGCTGTACCCGTATCATCCCACCATCCTTCCGTAACATGAGCCTTAACTTTGTAATTCTTCGACTGAAGCATCTTTTGAATCGCATGCGTAATTTCCAATTCTCCTCTTGCAGATGGATTAAGTTTTTTTATGAACTTAAATATATCTGACTTAAAG
This sequence comes from uncultured Clostridia bacterium, assembly GCA_964403285.1. Taxonomy (GTDB): domain Bacteria; phylum UBA6262; class WVXT01; order WVXT01; family WVXT01; genus WVXT01. Next base: position 277 of record CAYOFG010000052.1, read on the forward strand.
AAATATAACCCCGTTATGACGAGGTCGGTCCTCGGATTTTGTGGTTTTTCCTCAACTTCTATTACATTTTCCTTTTTATCTATCATAGCTACACCAAATTTTTCAGGAGCATCGCTTTTTGTCAGAATCAAAAAAGCATGCGCATCGGATTGTTGAAAATATTCCAGAGGTTTTCTTATTCCCTCTTTAAATATGTTGTCGCCAAGATGTACGACAAAATCGTCTCCCTTGATGAAATCCTCCGTTATGCCTATTGCATGGGCTATGCCTCGCGGAGCATCCTGCCTGATATAGGTTATTTTAACATTCCAGCGACTGCCGTCTCCCACTGATTCCATAATTTTCTCAATTCTTTCTTCCGTATAGCCAACGACTATTCCGATATTCGTTATGGCTGCTTCCTTCATAGCCTCAATCGCATGCCATATAACAGGTTTATTTGCAACAGGTATGAGCTGTTTTGGACCTGTATGTGTTAATGGCCTCAAACGAGTCCCATATCCACCCGCCAGAATTAAACCTTTCATCTTTTGCTTACCTCCTGCTTTTCTTAAGAATAACTAACTTCCACCATAGTGTGATAAGTTTTATTCCCGCTTTGAAAATCCTTTTGAAATTAAAGAACTGAGACTTTCCGCTTGCCCTAAAATAGTGATGTACAGGAACTTCAGCAAACTTAAATCCCCCATCATGAATTTTCTTGATCATCTCCACACAAATAACTCCCGAATCCGATTCCAGTCTGACTTTTTCGAAAATTGACCGTCTCATTAGTCTAAAATCACAATCAACATCTCTGATAGGCAAATCGAACATCCACCTTGCAATATGATGATATATTTTCCCAATGACCACCCTATGATACGGGTCCGCTCTCTTAATCTTGTACCCGTTCACTATGTCAACATCTTCCGTCATATGAGGAATGAGTCTTAAAAGTTCCCGCACATCGTACTGGGCGTCTCCGTCTGTATAGAAAATTAGGTCATTTTTACATTCCGAAAATCCCGTTCTTAATGCGGCTCCATAACCCCTATTAAACTTGTGGTGAACTACTCGAACCTGTTCAAATTTCTTCTCCAAGAAATCTAATATCTCCACTGTTCTTTTTTCACTGCCATCATCAATCAACACAATTTCATAATTATCACTTATCTTTTCCACTGTATTAATTGCACTAATAACCATACTGGCTACGGTTCCCCAATCATTGTAAATAGGAAAAAATATCGAAATGCCTGCTTTTTCTATCATTTCCCTTTTAACTTCTCTTCAATTTCAAAGGTTATTTCCATTGCTGAGACGACCTCGCTAAAAGTAATAATTTTTGTGGTTTCACCTTTGAGGAATTTTGCAAGTTCTATGAGTTCCTGTTTTAGGCCTTTATCCTGTACAGGTAAAATGAACTTATTCCTTTTCATTCGTGCAGAGGAGATTTTGAATTCCTTGGGGTCGATACCATATACTTCTAAACTTACATAATCATTCAATACAAAGCTCTTTCCATCGGCGAAAATCTCCATTCTTTCCTTGGGCAGGTCTTTATTTCCCATAGAAGTATAATTCAAGACCGCCAAACTTCCATCAGTGTATTTAATAGAAACATTTATATTCTCCGGTGCGATTACATTCTTATTATTAACCGGTATACACTCCACCTGAATCTTCTCTACCTGTATATCCCTGCCAATCAAAAAATTGAATAAATCGAAAAAATGGCAGGCTTCCCCGACGATATTTCCTCCTCCGGTTGTCGGATCTTGCATCCACGAATCTCTGGGGACAAATTCGACATTGACTCGGTATTGAATAAAATATGGATGGCATAATTTCCCCAGAATATTTCTAATCGCAACCATAAATGGAGCATATCTACGATTAAATCCCACAATGACCGGGATTTTGGTTTTCTCCACTTTCTCTTTTATATCTTCGAGTTCTTCTTGCGTTAGACAGAGAGGCTTTTCCACAAAGATGCTTTTTCTAATATCCAATGCATCCATAACCATCGGATAATGTAAATTATGCCTGGTGCCGATGAATACGAGGTTTATATTTTCGTCTTTTAAAATTTCTTTATAATCCGTGGTGGCGTAGTCCATTTTATATTTTTGTGCAAGGAATTTTCCCTTTTCTCCATGGTGGGTTACTACTGCACGTAGGTGATAATATTGACTTAGATCCTTAAAGTTTGGCAGATGAACACTGCGGACGAAAGAACCTGCACCGATGATTCCTACATTTATTTTATCGTCGGACTTCTTCGCTGGAGATGTAATGAATATTTGCCTTTCCGTTAAGGGTTTTTTTATATACTTTTCATAGTCATATTTCAGCAGAATTGCTAACGCTTTCTCGTCGCTTTCCAGAAACCTGTATGCGTTCGTTGCTTCATCAATCGGGAAAGTGACAGAGATTAACTCCTTTACTTTAATCTTTCCTTGAGAAATTAAATTAACGAATTCTTCCATATTTCTATTTTCTGTCCAGCGAACATATCCTATAGGATAATCGATACTTCCCTCTTCGTAAATCTGGTCATATCTACCCGGACCATAAGAAGTGGATATCAAAAAATCGAGCTCTTTTTTATACATCTTTTCACGATCCAGTTGAAGACCACATACTCCCACGAGAATAACTTTTCCCTTTTGACGGCACATGTCGAAGGCTAAATTTACGGGCTGTGAAGAATCTGTGGCCACATACAAAATTACCGCATCAGCACCAAAACCACCAGTTCTTTCTAAGACTTTTTTCAAGGGATCTACTTCTTTCAAGGTGTAACTTTCTATTCCCAAACTCTTTGCTAAATCTACTCTCCTTTCGTCCAAATCAAAACCAATTACTTTATATCCCTGACTGTGGGAAATCTGCGCTGCCAAATTTCCCAACAAACCCAGTCCGATGATTACTATAGTCTCACCAAAACTTCCCTTTGCCCTTCTAATTCCTTGCATGGCGATAGCACCAATAGTTGTAAATGCTGCTTCAGGCATACCTACATTTTCTGGAATCTTAACTATTAAGTTTCGTGGAACTAAGTCTATTTCGCTATGGTGGGCACTCTGGGCACCACCACAGGCTACTCGATCACCCACATTTATGTCAGTAATGTTTTTACCGATTTCGATAACTATCCCACTTGTGGAATAACCCAGAGGTTTAGGCTCCTGAATGATACCTTTAACTTTCGCTAATGTTCGGGTTATCCCTTCTTGCCTGATTTTAAGCAGGAGTTTCTTTGCCAGGTCCGGTCTCTCTATTGCCTTCTGGAGTAAACTTTCTCTGCCACTTTTGACCGTTCCTCTTTCGGTGCCTGAGCTGATTAAGGAGAAAGCATTAGCCACCAGAACCCCGTTATCATCGAGAACTGGTGGTGAAACTTCATCAACTACAATTTTACCCGCCTTCAGGAAGACCTGTTTCATTTTTTCTTTACTCCAGTTTTATTTAAATTATTTTATGTACTTAAGAGCACTTTTACAATTCTCTGGGCAGCTTTGCCTTCCCAGAGTGGAGGAATTCTCCTCTTTTTCTCTTTTCCATTTATGATCCTGGTTGTCTCCCTTACAATCCGGCGATGGTCGGCACCCACTACGATATTTGTGCCTTGTTTAACAGTTACTGGTCTTTCAGTGTTTTTTCGCAATGTAAGGCAGGGAATATTTAGAACAGTCGTTTCCTCTTGTATCCCTCCAGAATCGGTTAACACAAATTTAGAATTGCACATAAGATTCAGAAAATCGATATATCCTAATGGCTTAACCCTGAAAATTCCTGAGTTTGATTGAGAACTGAAATATTTCCCCAATTTAAATTTTCTTGCTTGCTTGGCTGCTCTTGGGTGTATGGGGAAAATAATGGGTATATGATTACCCACTTCTTTAAATGCCTCCAGAATATTCACAAACACCTCTTTTTTGTCCACATTTTCAGGACGATGGAGGGTTAAGAGTGCATATCCTTTCTTTTTTAGTCCAAAACTTTTCCAAGTATTTCTTCTCTGAGCTTCTCTTTTCAAGGATAGCAGGCTATCAATCATCACATTACCGACAAAAAATATCTTCCCTTGTGGTATTCCTTCCTTTCTCAAGTTTTGGTTAGCATCTTCACACGTAGTAAATAGATAATCGGAAAGCGCATCACTAACTACGCGATTAATCTCCTCGGGCATTCCTCGATCAAAGCTCCTCAGTCCTGCTTCTACATGTGCCAGTGGCACTTTTAATTTGGCAGAAACTAAGGAACAGGCAAGTGTAGAATTTACATCTCCCACAACCACAACGATGTCTGGTATTTGCTGGCAAACAACCTTTTCGAACCTGACCATTATCTTTGCTGTCTGTTTAGTATGAGAAGCAGAGCCGACCCCCAAGTGGAAGTGAGGTCTGGGAAGCCCCAAATTATTAAAAAAGATACGGGACATTTCATAATCATAATGTTGGCCAGTGTGAATAATATATGAAGAGAACTGGGAAGGAAACTTTTTTAATTCCCTCCATAAGGGTGCAATCTTCATAAAATTGGGGCGAGCTCCGGCAACTAAAAAGACCTTTTTTTTCTTCATTGTCCCTATCTTTCTTCTCACAGCAAAATTTTCTTGGGGATGATTTTCAAGAAGGTACTAATCAAAGCTTGCATTTTCTTCACTTTTTTGAATTTTTCTTTGTAGAACTGAGCCTTCTTTTTCTCCTCTATTGGAAGGCTACTTTCTATCTCAGATATGACTTTCTCAAATTTATCTATTCCTCCTGACATTTCATTTAGTCTTTCCTGTATGCCGCCTTTAAACCTGTTAATTACTATTTTCAAGGTATCACGATTTGCCTCGTAATAATCTTTTCGGGAACCTTTTACCCATACCTTTCTCACCGCACCCCACTTCTCCAATTCCCTGACATTTGTACTTACGCTCCCCTTGCTTACTTTTAATTTTTCCACCATGTAATCGAGACAGAGTGGCTCATCGCTTAGGAAAAGCAATGCGTATAGCTGTCCCACAGTCCGGCTAAGACCCAGCCGAACACTCAACTGACCAGCAATTTCTGTAAATTCATCTCTTATTTTATCAAGTTCAGGGTTTTCCATAATCTTATGTTTTCTAATAGTTGGTTTAGAACGTTTAGAATGTTCTAAACAAAGTTTATCATAACTTCCCCTTTTTGTCAAGGTTTATTTTGATGACTTGGTCAGTGCAGGGGCCCGATTCATTGGGCTACTCCATAGCCCCTGGGAGTAGCGAAACTTGTTTCGCAATAATAACGCAGAGCAAGCTCTGCTACTCCTACACCTACTCTGACGGGAGTTCAATTCCTGAGATGGCTTCCTCAATTGCCTTAAGTTTCATTCTGAAAGTTTCGTTTTCAGGAGCCAGTTTTATTGCCTTTTTAATCTCATCTGCTGCTAAATCGTACCTCTTCTGGACAAAGTAGACATCGGCAAATCCGCTATGTCCACCTGTGGAATAGGGATTCAATTTCAGGGCTTTGCGGTATTCAGCGATAGCTTGAATTAGATTACCTTCCTCCATCCAGCACCTTCCCAAACCCACATAGACACGAGAGTAATCAAATTCAAATAATCTATTTTCATATTCTCTCCCTGAAGAGATCAATTGGGGAAGTAGTTCTTTTAACTTTAAGAGCTGGTAGAATTCTTCCTTGGCTCTGGCAATCTCCTTTAAACCCAATTGGCTCTCCCCCAATCCCCAGCGGGCTGATAGATAGTATGGCTCTATATCAACTGCTTTTTGATATTCTGGTTTTGCTTTCTCAAATTCCCGGTGGTCCAGATAATAAGAACCCAGGTCAAAGTGGAAAAACGGATTGTAAGGATTATGCTTCACTGCTAGTTTAAATTCTTTTAAGGCGCTTACTGTGTCTTTAAAACGATGGTAAATATGTCCTAACTGGTTATGGTAATCGGCCTCCTGGGGGTGTAATTTTATGCTCTTCCCATAAATGGAAATTGCTTTATCCTGTTTTCCTTCTTTTGTGTAATAATCGGCAAATTGCTTATGGTATTCAGCATTCAAAGGAATGAATTTCACGGCCTTCCTGTATTCACCCTTATATGCATAGTGATTCCCAAGATAGATTACTGGAACGAGGAGAAATAGAATTGAGAGAAAACAAATAGATGCCACTCTTAGCCACCCGGGAGCTTGAATGTCAGAAAGAGAGATGAGCTTTTCGTCGGGCGAAATCCAGGATAGAAATAGCTTATGACAATCAACCATAATCTTTGTTATGAAAAAGAGTAAAATAAAGGTTATTGCCGGAAGGTGGAGATTGAAATAGAATAGGCCCTGAGTTAATACTACCAAAGCGCCTGCCGAGGTAGCAATCACTTCAGCTTGAGATCTTAAGGAAAGATCGCTTGTTAATAATTTTTTTACTGCTTGGCCTATTATGTAAAAAACGGAACATACGAGAAATATTACAATCATTCCCAGTTCAGCGCCTATTTGTAAATACCCCTCGTAAGCAAATCTTATATAACTCCCGTGGCCAGAAACAATCCGGAAATTGCTAAAGTTCCCCGGGCCCACTCCCAGGAACGGATGTGTTGAGATTACCTCCAGACATCGACCCCAGATTCTCAATCTCTGGAGGAAGAACTCTTTCAGAGTTTCCCCTCCCAACAATTGAAAAACTTTCATCGTGGAAGGAAAGATTAGAAATATTCCTATGAGAGTAAGGATTACATATACCGCCCTCTTCTTGTATAGAAGAATAGTTATAAACATAATCGCTGCCAAAAGAGCAAGTACTCCACTTAACGAGCGAGTCAAAACCAAGCATACGAACATTATCAGTGTAGTTAAAAGATAGAGGATGAAGGTAACTCTATTTTGGCTAATTAGATTCTTAATGTCCACATTGGCGTTATTTGGGCTACCCCATTTTCTAAAAGTTAATAGTTCAACTATTCCCAGGGTTATTCCTACTGCCAGGTAACCGGCTAAAAAGTTGGGAGCGGGAAGGGTAGCTTTGATTTCTAAATGAAGAAAAAATTGGAACAATCCAATGACTGCGAGAATTAAAGTGGAAACAAAAATTATTTCAAATAGATAATTTTCTTTCAATATCTCCTTATTTGATAAATGTTCCACTAAAAGAAAATAGAAAAGAACAAAAGTAACTATTCTTATGAAAGAGACGAGCGAATTGTATAGATATGTGGAATTAACTACCGAAAAGAAAAAAAAGAGTAGAATAAGACAGATGGGAAAATGGAGTGAAGGAGAGATGTAGAATTTTCTCCAAAGGGAGTTAAAATTTTTACTTTTTGCTAAGTAGAGAATTGATAAAATGAGAATTATTGCCTGGATTAATGAGTGGGGAAATATCTTTTCTCCGCCATTAAACCAAGGAATATATAAAAAGACAAATATTAAACCTAAATTAATTATTCTCCGCATCTATCCCGGTGTGTATTCTTTCCGTCAATTCCCTTATTCTCTGTCGGTAATCGCCATTTTGCCTGTCGCAGGCTATGGCAGACTCCATATAAAGAATAGCTTTCTTGTAATCTTTCTTTATCTTGTATAAATGGGAGAGATTAGCGTAAAATAGCCCATAATAAGGCATCCGCTCAGCAGCTTCTCTCAACTCAATTATCGCTTCATCCAAATAGCTCAAATATCCTTCTCTCCAGTATCTGGCTAAATGTACCCCTGCAAGTCCGTGATGGTACCAGGAGTTCAACGGGTCCAAGTTGATAGCTCGCCCATATTCAAATTCTGCTTTTTCTAAGTCATCTTTTTCCACTTTCACTAAATTCTCCAGATTCCCAATATGGAAAATACGCTTACCCAACTGGTAATGGCGATTTGCCACAGATAGTCTGGTAATACCGACCGCCATCCCAACTATGGAAAAAGCAATTGCTCCTGTAAGTACTAGTTTATTAGTCTTCCCTAATCGCTGCCTGGGGACTACCGAGATTCCTCCCGCGATTTTCATCGGGGACTCCAAAAATCCTGGGCTAGTAATTAATAGACCCAGAAGAACCCAGAAAAGTATTGCATTTGCCGGAATACACAAATTATAATCGATGAGATTATTAGACAATATAGCAACAATACTCCCCAATACCCCGACTTCAAAATAAAAAAAATTGAAATCCTTAAATAGAAATTTGACTTGCTTCCACACTGTAAACAGGAACCAGAGGAAAGCACCCAATCCTACAACTCCCATCTCTGCCGCAAGTTGCAAGAAATAGTTATGAGGATATGATGGATTTAAACCTGTCAGTTTGTACCTGGCATAAGCGGTTTCGAACCCTCCGAGGCCAATCCCGATCAGAGGACGCTGGTACACCATTTTCAATGTTCCCCACCACCAGACGAGGCGATCAAAAACCTGTAATTGTCTGAGTTTAAGAAGTAGTAGAACTACTACAGCGATAGCCGTAACGACAAATATGTATCGAAATTTAATAAAGATTTGTTTCCCCTGCTTAAAATAGACAATTACACAAATTCCCAAAACTACTCCTATGATCGCTCCCGGGGATTTGGTCAAGAACAAGCAAACAACCATTAATAGCCAACCAACTAAATAAAAAAGATGAGATTTTACGAATTCTCGGTTAATGGAACTGGAAAAGGAGAGAATGAATCCTGTTGTGGCGGGAATTGCCATCGCTAAATATCCGGCCAGGATATTGGTATTAACCATTGTTCCTGCTACTACACTTCCTTTAATGAATTGGTATATCCCGGTTAGCGAGAGGAAAATACCTACCAAAAAAAGTAACTGAATTAAATTCTGTCTATTTTTCTTCTCCGTTACCGTAGTTGCCAAGTAGAATAGAAAAAGGTAATTGAGCAAATTGAAGATTTCGTTCCTGCTATTGAATCTGTTAGTGGAAAAGAGAAACGAGATGTAAGCCGCGCTCAAAAAGAGGACCAGAGGAAAGGAGAGCCTCTTGAACTGACTACGGAAGGTAGCTGGTAATTCTGAAGTAGAAGGGAAGAACCATATGAGGAAGATACTATAGAGAAGTAAAGCAAAAAGAGAGAAGAGATAGATAAGGGTAAGCGCCCAGATATCCATGCTCGCACGAGCGAGAGGAGAAAACATAAGAATCAGGCATAAGATTACATAAATAACCTTTTTAATATATACGTGTAACTCTCTATCCTCCCTCTTCTTGAAAAAAGTAGCCTGT
>CAYOFG010000053.1:0-7992 GCA_964403285.1 uncultured Clostridia bacterium
CTTCGCTCAATCCGACCGGGGTTCTCACCATCTCGAACCCGTCGCCAAACTTGTCCCGATTTATTCATCGGGACGGCGACCCTTTCGCTCCGCTCAATCCGACCGGGGCGCTCACTGTCTCGCGCCCGCGCCTTTCCCTCGCTTCGCTCGGTCGTTGCTCCTTATTCGTCGCAACCGGCGCCCTTTTTTGACTGACTTCGCGACTGATAAATCTACATATTTATTTATTGTATCATCGTAGGGGTTTGATTCATCAAACCCGCAACAAGCCCATCTAACGGGCGTCATAAATGTCGCCCCTACATTTACTCTATTTCTTTTTTTTTATAGATGGGTGACATACTGCGCAACTTTTCCACTATCTCGGGTAAGACTTTAAGAACATAATTAATATCTTCTTCATTGTTATCCTTTCCCAAAGTGAAACGAAGCGAACTATGCGCTACTTCGGGAGAGATACCGATAGCTGTTAAAACATGCGAGGGTTCCAGGATACTGGAAGTACAGGCTGAACCACTGGAAGCACAGACTCCTGCTAAATCTAACTGCAGAAGCATAGATTCGCCTTCTACACCTTCCACGCTCACGTTTACATTTCCCGGAAGTCTTTTTTCAGGATGACCGTTGAGCCTGCTTTGTTCAATTTTCTTCAATATACCTTCTATCAATTTATTTCTTAAATAGACCTGGCGTTTTTCTTCCTTTGCCATATCCTTTTGAGCGAGTGAGCAGGCCTCCCCAAATCCCACAATTCCGGGAACATTCTCCGTGCTTGCCCGACGTTTATTCTCCTGTTCCCCACCGTAGAGAAAAGGAACTATCTTCGTGCCTTTCCTGATATACAGAGCCCCTACTCCCTTGGGTCCGTATAATTTATGCGCCGACATTGCCAATAGATCAACTTTCAATTTATCCACGTTTATGGGAAGGTGTCCCGCAGTCTGAACTGCGTCCGTGTGAAAATATATTCCTTTCTCCTTGACAATCTCTGCAATCTCTTCTATGGGCTCCACTGCGCCAATCTCATTATTAGCATGCATTACTGATACTAATATAGTTCCCTCAGTAATTGCTCTCTTAACTTCCATAGGATCTACCAGCCCATCCTTGTCCACGGGTAGATAAGTAACTTTAAATCCTCTTTTCTCCAGAAACTTGCAGACATTAATTACCGCATGGTGCTCAATGGAAGTGGTAATAATATGGTTCCCTTTCTTCTGATTGGCCCAGGCTATGCCGCATAATGCGAAATTGTCAGCCTCTGTTCCACCGCTGGTAAAAACAATCTCTTCGGGTTGCTTAGCTCCTATCAGTTGAGCCACTTTCGCTCTCGCCTCTTCCAGAGCTCCTTTAGCCTCTCTCCCATAAGAGTAGAGGGTGGAAGGATTACCAAAATCTCTACTGAAGTAAGGAGCCATAACTTTGGCTACTTTTGCGTGGACGGGCGTAGTAGCTGCGTGGTCAAGATATATTCTTTTCATTATATTCTCCTGATATAATATCCTCTATACCTGAAGAGAATATCGAAAAACTAAGGAGTTTGAGTATATTCAATTTCTTGAATTCCTTATCTTTTGAATATTTGAATAATTCTTGCCTCTTTGCTCTTCTGAGTCTTTACCCTTTTATCGTATTGATGAAGAAAGAAAAGAGTAGCAAAAAAACCCAATGCTGCGAAAATAATGCCTGCCATCTCCTTTCCCAATATTGCCTGACCAAGAAAATACCCACCAATCAAACCCACCAATGGAAAAAGGTAAATAAGAAACGCTGTCTTCAATATCTGTTTACTCTCTATAGAAACCAGTACTTCATCGCCGGGACTGGCTCCTAAAGAATTTCTTATATATAAAACCGCCTTATCCCCGGGACTCTGCAAACACATCCCGCATCGCGCACAAGCAGAAGTCCGTCCCATCTCCACCTGTGCCACTCCACTCTCAACTTTCACTACTCTCCCTTTCTCTTCCATTTAGTGTAGCCCTTTCAAATTTCAAATTACGGGGACAAGCCCCTACACTACTCACCTAAAAAGGTCTGTGCTTAAATATCTATCACCAATATCAGCCAGGACAGTAACCACCGTCTTACCTTTACCTAACTTCTTCGCCACCTGCAAAGATGCCCAAACATTGGCTCCAGAGGAGATCCCCACCAGTAACCCTTCCTTTCTCGCTAATCTTTTAGCCATTCTCTTGGCATCTTCTTCCTCAACTTTAATTACACCATCCAATAGGTCCCGATCCAGAACTTCTGGTACAAATCCTGCTCCAATTCCTTGAATTTTATGTGGATGGGGCTTGCCCCCTGATAAAACTGAGCAGTCCTTAGGTTCTACGGCAATAATTTTTATTCCCGGCTTTTTCCTTTTCAACAGTCTTCCCACGCCGGTTAAAGTGCCTCCTGTTCCCACTCCTGCTACAAAAGCGTCTATTCTTCCCCTGGTCTGTTTCCAGATTTCCTCACCAGTGGTCTTATAATGGATATCGGGATTGGCAGGATTATTGAACTGCTGAGGCATAAAATAATCTCGGTTTACTCTAACCAACTCCTCAGCCTTCCTTACTGCTCCCAGCATCCCTTGACTTCCAGGAGTAAGAACAATTTTTGCTCCATATGCTTGAAATAATTGTCTCCGCTCGATGCTCATATTGTCGGGCATTACCAGAATAAGTTTGTATCTTTTCACTGCAGCCACCAATGCTAAACCAATTCCCGTATTTCCACTTGTAGGTTCAACAATGGTCGCTCCTCTTTTCAAGTAGCCATTCCTTTCAGCTGCTTCCACCATAGAAAGTGCGATTCTATCTTTAACACTTCCTCCAGGATTTGCTAATTCAAATTTTGCCCAGATGTAAGCTCCCCGGGCAACTCCCAAGCGCTTTAGGTTAATCAAGGGGGTGGAACCGATCAAGTCTAAAACATTATCTGCCACTCTAAGAGTCATTCTTCCTTCTTTCTCTTTCCTCAGTAAATTCTTTTTCTATTTCTTTCTTCTTCTTATCAATGTATTTATCTATCTCACCAGTGACGCCTTCCAGATTCTCCAATTTAGCCAGCCTCTTCTCCAGCAAGTCCTGTTCTCTTAAAACAAGCCGAATAGCATCGGCAACCGGGTCGGGAAGTTTAGAGTGTTCCAGCGCCTGGATCTCTTTTCCACTGAAACCCAGACCAATCCTTCCCGGTATTCCCACCACAGTTGCTCCTGGGGGAACATCGGTTAGAACCACTGACCCCGCTCCGATACGAGCATTGTCTCCGACTCTGATTGCTCCCAACAATGTAGCTCCTGCGCCTACAACTACATTGTCTCCCAGAGTGGGATGGCGCTTCTTTTTCTCCATGCTCGTTCCTCCCAGCACCGCACCCTGGTAAAGAAGACAGTTGTTTCCAATCTCTGTAGTCTCGCCAATTACTACACCCATCCCGTGATCAATGAAAAATTTTCTTCCAATAGTTGCTCCCGGATGGATCTCGATTCCCGTGATCCAGCGACTAATGTGAGAAATTAAACGGGCTATCACATACTCCTTCTTTTTATAAAAGAACTGGGCAATTCTATGAAACCACAAGGCATGGAGTCCGGGATAGCACAATATTACCTCAAGAATGTTCTTTGCTGCCGGGTCTTTCTCAAAGACTGTTCTAATATCCTCTGTAATAGTTTTAAACATGTAACCTCCAAATAGAAAAAGGGGTCAGAGTCATTTTTCACCTCCTCCGATGAAATCGGAGACTCCAGACCTTTCCAAATTAAGAAATTCCTTACGCTATGAATAAACTATCTTTTAATCTTTATCCTCTTTCTGTTTCTTCCGATAGTCCTCTATCGCCAATTTCAAAGCTTCCTCAGCCAGCATAGAGCAATGCATCTTTACCGGAGGTAAACCATCCAGCGCTTCAGCCACAGTCTTATTCGATATCTCCAATGCCTGTTCAATAGTCTTCCCTTTAACCAATTCAGTAACCATGGAACTTGTGGCAATAGCTGCTCCGCACCCAAAGGTCTTAAACTTAGCATCAACGATTATATTGCCCTTAACCTTAATATAGAGTTCCATAATATCTCCGCATATGGGATTGCCTACATGGCCGACTCCATCAGCATTTTCGATCTGTCCCACATTTCTAGGATGCATAAAATGTTCCATTACTTTCTGGCTATATTGTTGAGTTGCCATTTTTTGCTCCTTTTATATAAGGGTCAATTTCAGATTTGAAAGGGAAGGGGATGGACCAATCTGTGCTTTGAAAGTTTCATGCCCTGTCTACATAAGTCTTCTAATGTGGTAGAGTCCAGCACTTCGTTTATCTTGTCAGTTAATCTCTTCCATAGGATATAAGGAACACAGGTAGAAATACGCTCGCATAAATCTTTTGAATTTTGCGGCTGGACACAATGTGCTGCAGCTATAGGCCCTTCCAGAGCCCTAACAATCTCGCCAACTTTGATCTCTCTTGGTTGGGAGGTTAGTAAATAGCCTCCCTTGGGACCACGGATGCTGTTAATTAGTTTGGCATGCCGAAGACGGACAAATAGCTGTTCAATGTAATTCTTGGAAATTCCTTCTCGTTTAGATATGTCTCGGATAGAAACCGGTCCCTGGCCATAATGGAGGGCAAGGTCGAGAATGCACCTTACTCCATACTCTCCCCTGGTAGATAACAACATAACTCTTTCTCCCTTCTGTCTCTTTTCGCAGTTAGTTATTCCATATCCGATTTTTTGAGTATCTTTAAATGCTAAAATAATTTAACAAATCTGACTAATTTTGTCAAGTATAAAATTAAAAAATTAAAGGGGAAAATAAATTCTTAGCTTATCAATTGTTCTTGAATTTTTTCTTTTTCAGGGATATTATATGTCTTAATGACAATTTCAGAAGAATCCTTTATGCCTAGACCCAATTCCACTGCCCTTTTGATTTGGGGCTGGTCCCAGACACTCTTCTTCTGAATTTCTTCAATGGTCCCCAGTGTCTTAAGTAATGCAAGTCCGGTAACATCGTTAGCCACTAAATCAGAAGAAGCGATCACCAAACCAGGTTCTGCTAAATCCCCATTAGAAGGTCCACCTGAAACGAAGACCTTTGTAGCATCCATCACCAGAAATGAGGGTTTCCTTGCCAGATGGATCTCGCTGATCATGTTAGCAAAATTCTCCTTCTCTTCTTCTTTAAGGTGAAGATAGTTCCTGTCAGAAGGATGTACCAAGCCTACCCAATTCTTTATGCCCATAGTGAAGTCAGCAATGATATGGGTCTTTGCCACTGGCAGGCTAATTATGTGGTCGACCTGTTTCACCAACTTGGGTATGCGAAATCCGTTGGGCCAATGGTGAGAATTTTCTGGATTTACTCTTTCGTAATCACCTTCACCAAAGACTACTACTTCCGCACCTCCTTTAACAGCAGCTTCATATATGCCCACTTTCTTCATCGCCTTTAGAGTATCCCACCAGGGATTGGAACGGTCGGCAACAATTATTCTTTGTGGATCTTTCTCTTTTACCATGTTCACTACTTCAAAGACTACCTCGGGATTGGTTGTCCCAGGATGGAAGTGGTCGGAATTAACATTTGGTTTAATCAGAATAGAGTCTCCGGATTTGATGAAATCTAACCCACCAGCCAAGTTTATAGCCCGGCGCACTGAAGCGGCTGCCGCATCCCCCCTGGCTATGCCAACTAAAACAGAAGAATTTTTTGTTCCCTTTTTTAAGGGAAAAAATTTCCCCAGGAAAATGGTCGTTCCCAGGAGAGACATAATTCTTAAGAATTCTCTTCGGGAAAATTTTCTTTCAAAAATACCCCTCATAAAAATATCCTCAAGGTGGACCAGACCCTCTTAGAAGAAGAACCAGGCTTACCACATTCAAAAGCGCCACCATTGAACAGACCGCGGGAATACCCAGAATCGGCAGAAGAAAAACACTCACTAAAAGAGCACCCAGGCAGGAACCGAAAAGGTCAAGACCATAAGTAAGTCCCGCTGCTCGCACCAAGCCTCTCCTGGACTGGAGATATAACTTATTGGCCAGGGGAAACTGGAATCCGCCAATAAAACCAGCAATTACGGGAAGGAAAGGCAGAATAATATTTGAACCCAGATACGTACCAATTTTTCCCGATGAGCCGGCAAAACCTAAAAATACGAGGGGGAGAATCAAGGGATAAATGCATATACAAACCTGAGCCTGTATGAAATTTAGAAAATTGCCCCGACCTTTCTCGATAACTTTAGTGGCCCACCAGCCACCAAAGATTAGCCCAATCATAAAAGAGGTAAGAATTATACTCAATTTATAATAAACATAGCCGTAGATAATCTGGAAAGAAAGCAAAGTTAAAACCTGGAATGTTATCTCAGCAAAGCCTGTGGTTGCTACAGCAGTGAGAAGAGCTACAGGACGGATCTCATCTCTTGACTTTCTTAACCAAATGGGTAGAAGAATTAGACAGTAAATGATTAAGGTAGTGAGATAGATTGCTCTGGGAGAAATTTTCTCAAAAATTTTTGCCAGAAAGAACTTGAAATGTGTGGACCAGAGCACCATATCATAATAGTAAGATATGGGGCGAAAGTCGTAATTTAGCATAACCTTTGGTAAAGGCAGAAGTTTCCCCTCCAAATAGTCAATCCTTTCACCCGATAATTCGCTCGCCAGATAGTATTCCCGGACATATTTTGCTTTCACCTTCCTCTCACTTAGCCTTTCCATAAGTTTCCGATAATCGAGAGTAAGAATCCCTTTGCTCTTACATCCCAGAAAGTAATTGGTATCTCCGGGAATAACTCTTACCTCAGCAAAAATTTTCTTTAAAGATTTATTAAGCGAGATAAGAAGATTTCTCTGCTCATCACTGATGTAATTGGGTGAAGAGGTAATTCCAAAAAAGATTATCCCTTTTTCTTTTAAGATTTTTTCTGTAGCCTTAAAAAATTCGAAAGTATAGAATCTATTTATCTGGGCAGTAAAAGGCTCAGGAAGATTGACGATAACAATGTCGTAGTTATTAGAAGTTCGCTTAATGAACAGTCGACCATCTATATTTTTCACTTCCACACGCTCATCGTCCAAGGCATACTCTTTTATGGAAGAGAGGTACTCTTTTGCCAGGGTAATCATTAGAGGGTCCAATTCCAGGTAGTCGACTTTCTCTACAGGGTGTTTGAGAATTTCCTTTAGAACCCCACTTACTCCTCCACCGATAAGTAGAATCTTTTTGGGTTGGGGATGCTCCAGAAGGGCAAAATGTGCAATTTTCTCACTGGTCAACTCGTCGGGAACAGTAAAGTTGTAAAGTCCGTTATTAAAGAAACTGTAGGTGTTATTCTTGTGGATAACAGTAATATTTCCGTATATAGAATTTCTGGAAGTTAACAGATGGTAAGTTCTCCAGCGCAATTCCAGAGAAGCCTGACGTAAGTCCCTGACTTTTCCAGAAGAGAAAAGAGACAAGCACAAAATAATCAATATAGAAGTGGAAAGAAGGAGAAGATATTTTTTCCCTTCCAAGAACCACGCTAAGGAAAAGGCAACTACCAGATTAACAAGACCTATTCCCAACATAATATAGAGTGGCTCAAGTAGCCGGATTAAAAGAAGGCTCAAGAGAAGTCCACCCGATGTAGCACCTATTGCTTCCAGCACGTAGACATAACCAATCTGTTCCGGACCTTCTCTCTCTTTCGGCGAGTAGATCCTGCATCCCAGAACGAAGAGAAACCCCAAAAGCAAGCAGGAGGGAGCAAGAATAACCAGACTGGAATATGTCATGGGTAAGAGTCCGATGATTTCTCCCGGTGAGGTTCTGAGGAGGAAAGGTATGGCTCGAGCAGCAAAAATACTTGCAGGAAGGAATAATGCTAAGAGTAGTTCTCCCAAAACAAAAAAGGCAAGTCTATATCTGATTCGTTCAACGAAGAACCTGCCAATTCCCCAACTTCCCATAGCTACCCAGAAGAGCCATCCTGCCAGAGTAATGCCCA
>CAYOFG010000053.1:8092-9331 GCA_964403285.1 uncultured Clostridia bacterium
CCGCCAACGACATTATTCTCCAGGATTTGATAACCCTCTCTGTGAATAAGAAGTTTTCCATCTCGGGGACAATAGGTATTCTCACCAGGATGGCCGGGCACATTTCCTATATATACATACTCCAGGCCCACTTTCAGGGCAACCTCCCTCGCTTTCTCCAAAGTCTCTACAGGGGTGGGCGAGAGATTCTTTAACTTATAGAGTGGATAGAACCTGGAGAAATGGAGGGGCACTTCCTTTCCTAAATTATCGCGTATCCACAAGCACATCTCTTTTATTTTTTCCGGATCATCATTATAAGGAGGGACAACGAGGTTGGTAATCTCAAGATGGACTCCTTCTTCTTTTAGTGTTTTCAGGGTATTCAAAACCGGCTCAAGAGTTGCTCCACAAATCTCTCCATAATATTCTTGAGTAATCCCTTTCAGGTCTATGTTCGCTCCATCAAGATATTTGCAAAGTTCCCTTAGAGGTTCGGGATTGAGATATCCATTGGAGTGGTACATATTCTTCACGCCTCTCTTCCTAGCAATTACAGCCGTATCGTACATATATTCATAGAATATGGAAGGCTCCGAATATGTATAGGCTATGGTAAGGCAATCATATTTGACAGCCAGATCGACGACACCTTCTGGAGGCAAGGCATAATTTACTGTTTCCTCCGGAGGTACCTGTGAAATTTGCCAGTTCTGACAGAATTTACACCGTAAATTACAGCCAGCGGTAGCAATGGAGAAAGCAGCTGTTTGAGGCAAAAAGTGGAAAAGGGGCTTCTTCTCAATGGGGTCAACATGCATGGCACAGGGGTTACCATATACCATTGAATAATGTTTGCCTCCATGTGGCTCCCTGGCACGACAAAATCCCCTCATTCCCTCCGAAAGAGTACACCTCCTGGGGCAAAGCTGACACTGGATTGTATCTTCGTCAAGAGCCTGGTAAAACATCGCCTCCCTCTTGGAGATAAAACCCTTCTCACCGCTTCTTGGACTGGAGACAGCGGCTTTCAGAATATCAACGAGTAAAGGAACTGACGCCAGAGCAACGCCGCTAAAAGCGCATACTTTGAAAAATTCTCTCCGGGATAATTTCCTTCTATAAAAATCCCCTTTCATCCTAAAATCCTCCCTATCACTCCAACTTTTGTATAACTTTTCCTTCGTCTCTCTGAACAGTAGTTCTTCTTGTAAGCCAGATGCTAAGTTCATAAAGAATCAGAAGAGCTCCCGCCAAGAG
>CAYOFG010000054.1:0-8829 GCA_964403285.1 uncultured Clostridia bacterium
TTCTTGTAAGCCAGATGCTAAGTTCATAAAGAATCAGAAGAGCTCCCGCCAAGAGAATTTGAGTGAATGCATCAATCGACGGAGTAAGGATGGCAGCCAAAACAAAAATGGCTATGATAGCAATTTTCCTATTCTTCGCCAAAAACTGGGGGCTCACTACGCCTATTCTGGCCAGAAACATTAAGACCAATGGTAATTCAAAGACAATACCAAATGTAAGAATCATTACAGTAATGAAAAATAGGTATTTACTTATGGAAATCATAGGTTCCAAAGAACTACCACCGAAACTCAGGAAAAATCTTAAACCTACCGGAATAGCCACAAAGTAAGCAAAGCTCGCCCCGCTCAGGAAAAGAAGCAGTGAAAATGGACCGTAGAAGAGTAAATATCTTTTTTCTTTCTCTCTTAAAGCTGAGGATACAAATTGCCAAGCCTGATAGATTATCATCGGCAAAGCAATTATAATTCCACCAAAAAGAGCAATCTTAAGGGTTATGACAAATGGTTCCTGGGGTGATATAAACACTAAGGGATGGGGAAAAGGCCTTTTCAAAATGGCGAGAATCTTATCAGAATAGAAGTAACTGAAGATTGAACACGCCAGAACCGTAACTATGCAAATGATGAATCTTTTCCTCAGTTCTTCCAGATGGTCTATCAAACTCATTTTCTTATCCTGCATTCTTTTCTCCATCCTTTCCGTCACCCTGAAGGGCGACCGACCTATCTGGTCTGGCACTCTTCAGAGTGCCATTTCAAAATTATAACAAAGCAAGGGACAGATTGCAAGACAAGAATATATGGCAATCGACTTCTTGAACTATATAAAGTTTTGTTTTAAGCACAGATGAGAACATTACAACCTAAAGCCTTACTTTTGAGCAGAGTTATTTTCCTGGAAAAGGGGTGTACTCAGGTAGCGCTCGCCAAAATCTGGCAGGATAACTACAATCAGCTTGTTCTTGTTCTCCGGACGTTTAGCCACTTCCAGAGCTGCATAAGCTGCTGCTCCTGAGGAGATCCCAGAGAAGATACCCTCTTCTCGAGCCAATCTCTGCGAAGTTTCCCTAGCCTGTTCATCAGTTACTTTAAAAACTTCGTCAATAATATTTGTGTTTAGAACTTCGGGGATGAAGCCCGCTCCAATTCCCTGAATCTTATGGGGACCCGGCTTACCTCCGGAAAGCACAGGAGAATTTGCAGGCTCAACAGCAATTGCCTTAAACGAAGGCTTCTTCTTTTTTATAACTTCAGCTACGCCAGTAATTGTACCCCCAGTGCCTACTCCGGATACCAAAATATCGACTCTCCCCTCGGTATCCCTCCATATCTCTTCAGCAGTAGTCTTCCTGTGAATCTCAGGATTGGCAGGATTTTTAAACTGTTGCGGCATAAAAGAATTTGCAGTTTCCTCCACTAACTCTTCTGCCTTTTTAACTGCTCCTTTCATTCCTTCGGCACCTGGAGTCAAGACTAATTTGGCTCCAAAAGCTTTCAACAGAGCTCTCCTCTCCAGGCTCATCGTCTCCGGCATAGTAAGTATCAGTTTATAACCTCTGGCTGCGCACACAAAGGCTAAGGCAATGCCGGTATTCCCGCTTGTGGGTTCAATGATAGTTGTCTTTCCCTTTTCGATCCTTCCTTCTTTCTCAGCGGCATCGATCATTGCTACACCAATTCTGTCCTTCACACTCGACAGGGGATTGAAGGATTCCAGTTTAGCGACTACTGTTGCCCCTAAACCCCTGGTGATTCTATTCAACTTTACCAAGGGCGTGTTGCCAATCGTCTCGGTAATATCCGCATAAATCCTTCCCATTTGTAATCTTCTTTCTCAATTTAAAGTTGAGTAATTTAGTAATATATAGTTTATAATATATATTACTATTTTTGTCAAGTATATTTTTAAAAAAATTTATTTCTAACTAAGTGAAAATGGGGTCAGCTCTATTTTTGATTCACTAAAATAATTAAATACAGTCGTGATAAGGCCAAAAATAGAACTGACCCCGTTTTTTATTTTATTATTCTGATTCTCTTTGGCGGCCAGTATAAGAAGAGTGCTTTTCCTTTGATACTCCCTCTGTCTAAGGGCCCCCAGAAACGGCTATCATAACTATGGTCGCGGTTGTCACCCATCACAAAGTAGGAATTTTCCGGAACTACAAGGGGAGCAAGATTGTCTCGATTCCTGTACATCACAGGCAACTGCCGGGAGTTGGGATAAACCTTTTCGTCTGCATAAAGGGTATATTCTTCCTTCTGTAGTTCACCGTTAACGTAAAGTTTCTTATCTTTTATCTCAATTGTATCTCCCGGGACCCCGATACATCTCTTAATGAAATCCTTCTTGGGGTCGAGGGGAAACTGAAATACGATTATCTCGCCCCGTTTCGGTTCCTGAAGGGGGAAAATATATTTCTTACTGAAGGGAACATGGACTCCATAAATAAACTTTGCTACAAAAATATGGTCGCCAATCTTGAATGTATTCATCATAGAACCGGAGGGTATCTTAAATGCCTGAATGATGAAAGACATTATTACCCATGCTAATACCACGGCTACAAGCCCGGTGTTTACCCACTCTCTAGCCACGTTAACTCTCTTAAGGAACTTCTCCTTTGCTCTTTTGGTAATCCACCTGAGCAATAACGTCTCCACACCAAGAATTCCGGCAACGATTATCATCTTGAGTTCGGTCTGCATTTCCGGCAACCTGAAGAAGATAAAAAGTACGACTACGATTGTAATCCCGGTGCTTAGATAATACAAAATATGCGCCATTTGCTTATTCCTCCTCACTAAATTTCAGGAACGTTAGAAAGGCTTCCTGGGGAATGTCTACTTTTCCTAATCTCTTCATTTTTTTCTTACCTTCTTTCTGTTTCTCCAGAAGTTTCCTCTTTCTGGTAATATCTCCGCCGTATAATTTGGCAATTACATCCTTGCGGAAAGCTTTAATCGTTTCCCGAGCAATGATTCTATTTTCCATTTTGGCTTGAATGGGCACAGGAATCTGCTGTCTGGGAATTACTTCCTTTAACTCCTTAGCAATCTTCTGTGCTCGATAAAATGCCTTCTCCCGCGGAAGAATTACAGAAAGGGCCTCCACCGGTTGGTAATTTATCAGTATTACCACTTTTGCCAGATCTCCTGCCTTATAACCGATATGCTGATAATCGAGAGAGGCAAATCCACGGCTGACCGACTTCAACCGGTCATAGAAACCGGCTATCATTTCCGCAAGGGGCAATTCGTAAGTCAAAATTACTCTTTGAGGATTTATATATTTCATAGAAATAAACTTTGCCCTTCTTTTCTCCATAAGTTTCATTACTCCTCCCAGAAACTCACCGGGCAAAATAATGGTCACCCTGACGAAAGGTTCGGCAATCTCAGCAATCTCATTTTCTGGCGGAAGGTTGGCTGGGTTATTTATATAAACTGTTTCCTCTTCTTCCTCCGGGGAAGCCTTTTTCTTTTTCTTTCCTCCCTTAACTTTCTTTATCCGGTAAACCACATTGGGAGCAGTGATAACCAGATCCAGGTCATATTCTCTCTCCAGGCGCTCCCTGATTATCTCCATGTGCAGAAGTCCCAAGAATCCACAGCGAAAGCCATAGCCAAGCACTGAATCCTCCGCCTGGTACTCAAATGAGGCATCGTTTAGCCCGAGCCTTTCCAGAGCTTTCTTCAAATGTTCGTAATCTCCACTATCCACAGGGTAAAGCCCACAAAAGACAAAAGGTTTTACCTCCCTTAACCTGCTGTAAGGTTTCGTCGTTGGCCTGGATGGATCAATAATTGTATCTCCAATTTTCACACTATGTATATCTTTTATGCCCGCAACCAGATATCCTACTTCGCCAGCCTCAAGGCTAGGAGCAGAGACCATCTTTTTTAAATGGAACACGCCCAGTTCACTAACTTCAAAAACTTTCCCTGTAGAGACCATCTCTATTTTCATTCCTTGGCGTAGGATACCATCGAATACTCTTACATAGATAACTGCTCCCCGGTAAGGATCGAAGACCGAGTCGAAGACCAGTGCAGAGAGCGGTCCATCAGGAGAGCCACGAGGAGGAGGAATCTGGTGAACAATCGCCTCCAGCACTTCCTTAGTTCCTTTTCCCAGCTTGGCGCTTGTTTGGAGAATTGCTCCTTCATCAACATTCATAATCTCCATAATTTGCCGCTTCACACTTACTATATCTGCATTTGGTAAATCGATCTTATTTATCACCGGAATAATCTTTAGATTATCTTCCTTAGCCAAATAGGCATTTGCCAGAGTCTGGGCCTCAACTCCCTGGCAAGCATCAACAACCAGAAGAGTGCCTTCACAGGCAACAAGACTCCGTGCCACTTCATAGGTGAAATCGACATGTCCCGGAGTATCGATTAGATTCAGAGTGTATTTCTTACCATCACTGGCAACATAATCGAGTCTGATCGCTTTTGCCTTTATCGTAATTCCCTTCTCCCTCTCTAGGTCCATATCGTCCAGAACCTGGTCTCTCATCTCTCTGGCACTTACCGCCTTGGTAAACTCTAAAATCCTGTCAGCAAGAGTAGACTTCCCATGGTCTATATGAGCAATAATGGAAAAGTTCCTTATATCTTCTCTCAATGTAGAATCTCTCCTATGGCAAATCCACAGTTTACCTCATTAATCCTCACAGAAATCAACCTATTCACCTCATCCTCTCTTGCCGGGGCGAGGACTTTAATATAGTTATTGGAGAAACCAGAATGGAAGACTCTTCCGTTCTCACTTTTTCCCTGTTCTTTTCGTTCGAATAGAACTTCCAGTTCCTTGTTCAGATACTGCCGGTAAAATCTTTCTCTTAACTCTTTTTCTAAATTATCGAGCATCTTACTGCGCCTTCTCATTTCAGAAGCAGAGACTCTTCCGGGCAAGCTACTTGCCTGAGTTCCCGGTCTGGGAGAGAACCTGAATATGTGCATCTTGGAGAAACCCATTCTGTTCACAAAATCGTACGTATTGCAAAATCTTTGCTCTGTTTCACCAGGGAATCCCACAATCAAATCGGTGGAAATCCCCGCATCAGGGATACTCTTACGCACCATTTCCATAATTTTTTGATAATCCTGAGTCGTATATTTCCGATTCATCAGCTTCAACATATGGTCATCACCGCTCTGCAGGGGGATATGGAGATGGTGGCATATTTTGGAAAAAGCTTTCATTGCTCCGATGAATTCTTGATTAATATGCAAAGGCTCAATTGAACTGATTCTTATTCTCTGAAGCCCGGATAAAGAATTGAGCTTTTCCAGAAGAGGAATGAGCTGGGGATAATTTCCCAAATTGATGCCGCAAAGAACAATCTCTTTATACCCGGAGTTTACAAGCCCGTTAACTTCGCTTAACACCTCACTAATGGGTCTGGATGAGACCTCTTTTCTCACATAGGGAATGATGCAGTAGGAACAGAAAGACCTGCAGCCATCTTGAATCTTTACAAAGGCGCGAGTATGGTGAGGAAACCTGCTTATCAATTTAAGCTTTTTGGGATATTCTCCGGTCTCTTTTATTGTAGAAGCTTCTTTTGATAAATATTCTGCAATCCGTCTTTTCTGGGAGTTATCAAAGACCTGGCATTGAGGAGAAATCTTTCTTATCTCCTGAGGACTCCTCTGGGCAAAACATCCTGTAACAACTATTTTTGCCCTGTAATTTCTTCTCAGAGCAGAACGGATATACTCACGACACTTCTGGTCAGTCCTCAGGGTGACGGTGCAAGTGTTAATCAGATAATAATCGGCAGTCTGAGAAAAGGGAACTATACTGAACCCTCTCTCTGCCAACTCTTCTTCAATAAGGGCTGTCTCGTACTGGTTAACCTTACATCCCAGAGTATATGTGGCAACACTATTATTTCCCATATTTGGCCCGTCAATTTAATGGTGACCTTTCTTGAACAGGTCGAGGAATTTATCCTCATATTCCTTATATATGTCCCACCTATCCAGTTCTGCTTTTAATTCCCTGGCCTTGGAAATGTCTTTTTTTGCTTCCTGGAAGAGTCTTTGGATCTTCTCTTTGGCAGAATCTGGAATCCTGGTGTGTACGCCAAGACTTTCTTTTATTTTCTCAATTTCCTCGTTGCTTATTGGTTTTTTTGGCTCATGCACTCCGTGAAGCTTGAAGTAATCGACAAATTTTTCAATCTCTCCCTCTATTCGCTTCGCCTGGTAATCGAGCTCCGAAGTGTCTACTTCGATTCCCAGCATCTTACACAGGATTTCCAAAACTGCCTTAGAGGATTTAGGATTCTCTATCTGGATAGTATAATAGGGAAGCTCCCCTAACAAGCAGATACCTTGAAATCCTTTCTCCTTTGCCACTGCCAACAATAACCCGTTCATCCCGCTGATTTGCCCCTCGTTCATCCAAGAGACACCATAATCTCCTAAATCCTTTACCAGGGAAGAATGAGTTACCACTGCCCAAACTTTGGGCTCGTTGGTATGTTCCATAACAGAAGGCATAGCTGCAAAAGTATAGACTCTTTCCACCCCAAACTTTCCCGCCAAATCCAGAATTTCACAGGCAAATTCGTACTCCTTTTCCGGGGCAGGTTGGGCTTCACCCAAAAAGATTACCAGGTCATGTGCAGATCTACTGTCTTTCCAGTAGTAGAACTTGCTTTTGGGAAATTTCGGTATCTCCACTACATTGCCTTTGATATAGGCGCCCACAGGGTGGAAGAATCCGCTAGGTTCAATCTCTCCGAATTCCTCTGCTCTCAACTTTTCCCTCAGGTAGACAGCTGCTTTTAACGCCACGTTCCCCATGCCCGGCCATGCTGCAACCAGACAAGGACTGTTCAATTCAGGCTCCTTTTGAAATTTGACCATTCTTTTCTCCTTTCCAAACACCATGCTCAAAAGTTAATAGGTCACTTTAAATATCTGCGGAAATCTTAGTTATTATCTATATCATTCATATTATATAAAACTTAATAAAATACTTTAAGTCTGACTGGAACGACCAGGATTTATCCCCAATCAGCCAATGTCTCGCGATTCATAAAGGGCTGCGATGGCAACAACCAGTCCTGCAGTTTCCGTACGCAGTATCCTGGAGCCCAGACTGACCGGGACCACTCCCTTCTTCTTTGCCTCTTCCACTTCCTCCGGAGTAAACCCACCTTCAGGACCGATAAATATGGCGAGAGGCAACTCAGAAATCCCACCACCAACACTACTTGTCAGCACATCTCTTAAGCGATTCTTATCTTCCATTTCCCAGGCGATTATGCCCATCGGGAACTTTCTCGCTGAAAATTCCTTCAATGCCTGGGAGAAATCCAGAACAGGACCTACTTTGGGTATGGCGCTTCTTCGCGACTGTTTTGCCGCTTCCTGAGCAATCTTCTGCCAGCGCAGAGTTCTTTGGTTAATCTTCTTGTAATCGAGTCTTACTATCGTTCTTTCAGTAGTTATGGGGACTATTTCTGAAATACCGACCTCCGTAGACTTCTGAATAATGAACTCCAGCCTATTCCCCTTAGGAATCGACTGGAAGAGGGTTATCCTGAGTTTCGGCTCTGTTTTCCTTATTTTCTGGTTAATTATCTCTGCTTTTACTCTGGGAAGCCCTGCGGGTCTATCTATCTCCAAAATCCTCACTCTGAATTCATTTCCATACCCGTCAAATATATCTATCTTATCCCCTTTTCTCTTCCTGAGAACAGTTATGATATGCCTCGCTTCACCGCCGGTAATCAAAACTTCATTGCCCTTTATATCTTCTGGTGATACAAAAAAATGGGGCATTGTCAAACACCCCGTCAAAAGGTCGTAAGTTTAAAAGTTCGGGCCTTAATAAGTTTCGTATATTTCATTACCCGAACATTTTCTTAAAAATTCCCTTACTCCGTTCACGTTCCAGACGTCGGAACTCTTCCAACACTTTCTTCTCTTCAGAGGTAAGCTTACTGGGCACCTGCACAATCACCTTTAGATACTCATCCCCCTGGCTTCTCCCATGAAGGCCGGGCATCCCTTTTCCCCTGAGTTTAAATACTTTACCTGTAGGCGTCCCCGGAGGAACGCGCATTTTTACACTACTTTTTAGAGTGGGAACTTCCATCTCTCCCCCAAGGCAAGCTGTGGTGAAAAGTATGGGAACCTCTGTATACAGATCGTCTCCCTCACGTTCAAAAATCTTATGGGGCTTTACATGGATTACCACATAGAGATCTCCACTGGGACCACCCAGTTCTCCCGCTTCGCCTTTTCCCCTAACCCTTATGCTTGTTCCCGTATCCACTCCTGGCGGAATCTTTAAGGAAATAGAAGAACTTTTTTTAACTTTGCCCCTGCCATTACACACTGCACAGGGAGTCTCAATAACTTCACCTGAGCCGCCACAGCGACTACAGGTCTGAGAAAAACTGAAAGTAACCAATCTTCCCTGAACATAGCTTACCTGCCCCGTACCATGACACTGGGGACAAGTCTTCCTTCCTGTTCCTGGCTTGGCACCAGTTCCTCCACATTTGGAACAGGCAACCGTATGGAAAATCCCGATATCTTTCTCCGTCCCGGAGGCTGCCTCTTCCAGGGTTATGCTTTGAGTATATTCGAGATCTGCACCTCTGGTTGCTCTTCTTCTCCTACCCCTGCCGGTCCCAAAGAAACGCGCTAACATCTCCTCAATGATAGACTCTTCTAAGCCAGTCCAGTCTGTTTCCCGGAAAATATCCTGTTGGCTGTAACTGGCATCGATTCCAGCATGGCCAAACTGGTCATACTGGACCCTCTTCTTGGGGTCAGAGAGGACAGCATATG